>JBBQAW010000535.1:0-1533 GCA_038316815.1 Burkholderiales bacterium | reverse complement strand
ATGGTCGAAGTTCGACAACTTGGTCTTGACGGCGCTCCAGGTTGGGGTGGGCTTCTTGGCCGACATGCCGGTTCAATTCGAAATGAAGTTCAAAGGGCCGGGCATTGTCTTCGTCGCTTTGGCGGACTTTTCGGTCCAGCGGCCTGCATGCAGGCGGCTCTGATGTACCTGTTTCAGCAATCAACGTAAGCCCAAGGGTCCCGTCAGGTCGATCCGTGAAAATGAAGGTCTGAAATCGCCGCCAAACCGCCGCCAAATCGTGCTGTGGCGACCGATAAGCCCTGCAAAAACTGGGTCACGTCGATGATGCGCCATCATCGGCGTGTGGCCAGCCTGGGGGCCGGTCTTGGGCGTCGATGGAGGTGTCGGTTCGGTCATCGAACCGGGGATGTTGGGTGAGAGCTGGCAGGCGGTCGGCCGGCAGGAGGGCGATCAGCGAGCGGCGCGTGCAAGCCATCTGTGCGCAGCCCCGCCGGGCCTGGGCGATGCGCCGGTGGCTGGGCTTCTCGCTTCGGCCATGATGCGAAACCCGCCCCAACCAGTGCCCCGCATGCTGTTTTTGCCCGCCATCCATCCGCCCGCGCCGAGCACGCCACAGGCCTGGTGTTTTGCTTTTGTCGGCAACCTGCTGCTGCTGCCCGAGAGCGACGAACCCGGCCTGCAGCCGCTGGCGCCGGCCGCGCTGCTGGCCGGGGCCAGTGCCCGCCATTACCTGGGCACGCTGGCCGAGGGCCACCTGGGCCACCTGGGCCACCCGGTATTGCCCCGATAGCCGGGCGCCAGCCCTGCCGCTACGGTGCAGCCGAACCCGCACCAGGAAAGTTGCATGCAAAACCACCCCGCCATCCGCCGCCAGACCCTGTCTGACCTGCTGCACCGTACCGCCGCCCGGCTGCCTCACAAGCCCGCCATCCTGTGCGCCGACACCGCCTGGACTTGGGCGCAGTTCGATGCCATCGTCAGCCGGCTGGCTGCCGGACTGCACGCCCAGGGCGTGGCCAAGGGCGAGCATGTGGCTGTGTTGGCGCGCAACTCGCACGGTTTTGCCGCGCTGCGGTTTGCACTGGCCCGCTTGGGCGCGGTGCTGGTGCCGGTCAACTTCATGCTCAACGCCGATGAGGCCGCCTACATCCTGCGCCACGCCGGCGTCAAGCTGCTGGCGCTGGATTCTGGCCTGCTGGCGTTGGGCCGCGCCGCCGCGGCCAAGGACACGTTGATCAGCCGCTTCTTGTGGCTGCCCAGCGAGGAGCCGGCCGAGTTCCCCCTCAGCGCGCCAAGCGACCTGCTCAACTTCCACACGCTGGCCGCCACCGACCTGGCCGCCCAGCCTTGCCCCGAGCCCGACTTCAACAGCCACCACCTGCTGCAGATCGTCTACACCAGCGGCACCGAGAGCCTGCCCAAGGGCGCGATGCTGACGCACGGCGCGGTGATCGACCAGTACGTCAGCTGCATCGTCGAGGGCGAGATGGCCGAGGGTGACACCGTGCTGCATGCGCTGCCGCTCTACCACTGCGCCCAGCTCGATGTGTT
>JBBQAW010000534.1:0-1535 GCA_038316815.1 Burkholderiales bacterium | reverse complement strand
CAAAGCCAGCGGCGAGAGCTGGAGCTACCGTGACGAAGACGGCACCTTGCTCGGGCAGAAGGTCACTCCGCTGGACCGCGTGGGCATTTACGTGCCCGGCGGCAAGGCGGCGTATCCCTCCAGCGTGCTGATGAACGCCATTCCCGCGCACGTGGCCGGTGTCGGCGAGATCATCATGGTGGTGCCGACCCCGGTACGCGGCAGCGTGGCCAGCGGCGGTACTGGCGCGGCGTCTGACGCCAAACCTGAAGTCAATACACTGGTTTTGGCCGCAGCCTATGTGGCAGGCGTGACGCGCGCTTTCACCATCGGCGGCGCGCAAGCGGTGGCAGCGCTGGCCTACGGTACCGCCACCGTGCCCAAGGTCGACAAGATCACCGGGCCCGGCAACGCTTATGTCGCCAGCGCCAAAAAACGGGTGTTTGGCGTGGTCGGCATCGACATGATTGCCGGCCCGAGCGAGATCCTGGTACTGGCCGACGGCAGCACGCCGCCCGATTGGGTGGCGATGGACCTCTTTTCCCAAGCCGAACACGATGAGCTGGCGCAAAGCATTCTGCTGTGCCCCGACGCGGCCTACATTGCACAGGTTCAGGAAAGCATCAACCGGCTGCTGCCCGAGATGCCGCGCGCCAAAATCATCGCCAAGAGCCTGAACGACCGTGGCGCGCTGATCCTCACCCGCAGCATGGAAGAAGCCTGCGACATTGCCAACCGCATTGCGCCCGAACATCTGGAAGTCTCCAGCCGCGACCCGCACCGCTGGGAGCCGCTGCTGCGTCACGCCGGCGCGATTTTCCTTGGCGCCTTCACCAGCGAAAGCCTGGGCGACTACTGCGCCGGCCCGAATCACGTGCTGCCGACCAGCGGCACGGCGCGCTTTTCCAGCCCGCTGGGGGTGTACGACTTCCAGAAACGCTCCAGCCTGATCGAGGTCAGCGAAGCCGGCGCGCAAGTCCTGGGCCTGATTGCCGCCGAACTGGCCTATGGCGAAGGCCTGCAGGCGCATGCCCGCGCCGCCGAACTGCGCTTGACTACCGTGCCCGACATGAGAAACCCCAATCAATGACCGCGCCTGATTCAACCCTCGACCCGAAACTCAGGCAACTGATCCGCCAGGACGTGCAGGCTATGCACGCCTACGCCATCCAGGACTCCAGCGGCATGGTCAAGCTCGACGCGATGGAAAACCCGCACCGGCTGCCCGCCGCGCTGCAGGCGCACCTGGGCCAGCGCCTGGGCGCGCTGGCGCTGAACCGCTACCCGGACGGCCGCGTCAACGACCTGCGCCGCGCGCTGGCCGACTACGCGCAGATGCCCGAGGGCTTCGACATCATGCTGGGCAACGGCTCGGACGAGCTGATCGCACTGCTGGCGCTGGCCTGCGATGTGCCCGGCGGCTCGGTGCTGGCGCCGCTGCCCGGTTTCGTGATGTACGCCATGAGCGCGCAGCTGCAGGGCCTGAAGTTCATCGGCGTCGATCTGACGCCCGACTTCGAACTGGACGAAGCCGCGATGCTGGCCGCTATTTGCCT
>JBBQAW010000533.1:0-1609 GCA_038316815.1 Burkholderiales bacterium | reverse complement strand
GCAGATTGCGCGCGCCGGTATCGCCGCGCTGGAAGCTTGAACGAGGGCAGGCTCAGGTCAAGCCGGGCAACTGCCTGTCTATAATCCGGCGGTTTGCCCGTTCACACCCGTACCCCGCGAAACTCTGCTCCAGGTTTCCAGCCCGCATCCACAGCCACCCGGCGCCAGGCCCCGGGCGGCATCAGGGTGGGCACCGGGGGCGACATCCCCGGAGTTCATGCCTTGATGGTGCCCCTGCTGCCCGTCCTGCCCCCCGCGCTGCTGGCCCTGGCCGACGGCCATGTCTTTGTAGGCCACGCCATCGGCGCGCCTGGCCAAACCGTTGGCGAGGTGGTGTTCAACACTTCGTTGACCGGCTATCAGGAAATCCTGACCGACCCCAGTTACTGCCGGCAGATCGTCACCCTGACGTATCCGCACATCGGCAGCTACGGTGTGAATGAAGAAGATGTCGAGTCGTCGAAGGTCCACGCTGCGGGCTTGATCGTCAAGGACGTGCCCCTGCACGCTTCCAACTTCCGCGCCACGGCCACCTTGCCCGAATACCTTGCGCGTGAAGGCACGGTCGCCATCTCCGGCATCGACACGCGCCGCCTGACGCGGCTGCTTCGTACGACGGGTGCGCAGAACGGCTGCATCTTGAGCCTGCCTGCCGGCGCCGAAGTAGCAGCCGACCATCGCGCCCAAGCCGTGGGCGCAGCCCGTGGCGCCCCCAGCATGGCTGGCCTGGACCTGGCCCGAGTGGTCAGCCAGTCCACGCGCAGTGAATGGCTGCAGACCGAATGGAAACTCGGCCAGGGTTACGGCCAACAGGACGCGCCCGAACACCACATCGTGGCTTACGACTTTGGCGTCAAGTACAACATTCTGCGTATGCTGGCCAGCCGCGGTTGCCGTGTCACGGTGGTGCCGGCCACCACGTCTGCCGCCGAAGTGCTGGCCTTGTCGCCAGACGGCGTTTTCCTGAGCAACGGCCCTGGCGACCCCGAGCCCTGCGACTACGCCATTGCCGCCACGCGCACGATCATCGACAGCGGCATGCCCACCTTCGGTATCTGCCTGGGGCACCAGATCATGGCCCTGGCCTCGGGTGCCAAGACCTTCAAGATGAAGTTCGGCCACCATGGCGCCAATCACCCGGTGAAAGACCTGGACAGCGGCCGCGTCAGCATCACCAGCCAGAACCACGGCTTCGCGGTCGACGCCGGCACCTTGCCTGCGCACTTGCGCGCCACCCACATCAGCCTGTTCGACGGCACTTTGCAGGGGCTGGCCCGCACCGACCGCCCAGCCTTCTGCTTTCAGGGGCACCCCGAGGCCAGCCCGGGGCCGCACGACATCGGCTACCTGTTCGATCGTTTCGTGACCCTCATGCGCAACGCAAGGAAGGGCCAACATGCCTAAGCGTCAAGACCTGCACAGCGTTCTCATCATTGGCGCCGGCCCCATCATCATCGGCCAGGCCTGCGAATTCGACTATTCCGGCGCCCAGGCCTGCAAGGCGCTGCGCGAAGAGGGTTACCGCGTCGTCCTGGTCAACAGCAACCCGGCGACGATCATGACCGACCCGGACATGGCCGATGCGACCTACATCGAGCCCATAACCTGG
>JBBQAW010000532.1:0-1614 GCA_038316815.1 Burkholderiales bacterium | reverse complement strand
GTATCAACCCCAGCTCGAGCACGTTGACGAAGCGCGTCACCTTGGTAAGCCCCAGGTTCTTCGCCGTCTGCTCGGCCGCCAGCCGGGCGCCCTGCACGTCGAGCCGCTGCGCCATGGCGATGCGCTCGATATCGGGCTGATCGGTTGCTTCCTTCGGCAAGTCGGGCAGGCGCTCAGGCAATGCGAACTGAGTCTGCGCGCCCCACAAGCCCATCAGCCGCGTCAGGCGTTCGCGCGTGGCTTTCTGCGCCTGCTGCGCACGCGCCAGGTTCAGGGTCGCGTCGGCGTAGAAACCCTGCTCGCGTGCCTGCTGCAGCTTGTTGAAGTTGCCCACGGCGGCCATGCGGCGCGCGAGTTCGGCGCTGGCTTCGGCAGCCTGCTTGACCTGGCGCATGTAGCGCACGCCCTCCTCGGCGCCAACAGCCATGTAGTAGGCCTTGCGAGTGTCGGCGGCGACGGACAGCACGCTGATTGCCACCATGCCCTGGGTCTGCTCGAAGCGCCGCGCTTCCATCTGGTTGATCAGTGGCATGGCCAGCAGGCGCGCCAGGTTGAAGTGCAGGCCGCGCTCGATTTCGCGCTCGTCGCCCTTCGACGAACGCCCCAAGCTGAAACCCGGGTTCGGCAGGCGCCCCGCTTGCACCACTTCGGCCTCGGTGATGCCGAGTTCCTGGAAGGTGCCCTGCAGGCCGCGGTTGTTCAACAGCGCGACTTGCACGGCATCGTCCACCATCAATGGCTGGGTCAGCAGTTCGCTCACGCGCTGGGCTATTGCCTCCTGGTCGGCACCAGACTTGGCCATCACCAGGTCTTTGCCGAGGCGGTCCTTGGCAGTTTTCTGCACGTCGCCGAAGCCGCCATCCAGGCTGAACGACGCACAGCCGCCCAGCACTGCGGCGGTTGCGAGCAAAGCGCCCAACCGCAGCGTGCGGGCGTGCGCCGTTCGGTGTTGAAAGAGAGTTTTCACCTGTGCGTCCTCAGTTCATCTTGTGGCCGCTGCGGGGGTCTTTATCCCCTGGCATGGGCGCGGCCTTGGCAGGCTCCGCCGGTTTCATGCCCGGAGCGTTTGCGCCACGGGCGGGTACCGATGCGGCTGGCGAGGCCCGCTGAGCGGCTTTTCGGGCGTACACCCGCCAGCCACCGATGCGGGTGACAGTGTCATTGGCGTCACGCCAGGAGCCGACGGGTATGTCGGTCAGGCGGCGGTACTGCGTGAAGGCAGACGTATGCACCTGCGGCGGAACGCTGGCTTGTGCGTTGAGCGGATCAGGGCGCAGATCGCTGGCTGGGCGGGCCTGCTGCATCTGTGGCTGGGGCTGGGCCTGGGCCTGAGAGTTGGCAGCGAAAGGCGCGACCAGAAGCACGAGCGCGGTGCACGACGTGGCGCACGCTGCAGCGGCGAATGGCCGCGATGGCTTGAGCGGGGACCCAGCGAAATGTCGCGGGCCCGATTGAATTCGAAACATGAAATCATCGCGTGGATAGAGTGAAAGAACTGGCTGTCAAGGCAAACCAGGTTCAAGTCATGCGGTGCCGGCTCAGGCAGCGGAGTCGCTGCTGGGCTGGACGGGACAGCAAATGCTGCTGCCCGCCGATGGGCTGCCGCTTACGCGC
>JBBQAW010000531.1:0-1629 GCA_038316815.1 Burkholderiales bacterium | reverse complement strand
GGCAGCCCTTTCGCAGCCAGGTCTGGCCCGACCAGCTGCCCGCCCGGGCCCCAGGCCGCCGTGGTGTGCTGTTCATCCACGGCTTTGTTTGCAACCGGGGCGTGTGGAACCCCTGGCTGGCCCGTTTGACGGCCCAAGGCAACCCCTTCGTGGCCGTGAACCTGGTTCCGGTGTTCGGCACCATCGACGACACCATCGGCGTGGTCGAAGACGCTGTACGCCGACTCGAAGCCGCTACCGGCCGAGCCCCTGTCGTGGTGGCGCACAGCATGGGCGGGCTGGTGCTGCGCCGCTGGTGGGCCGAACACGGCGCGGCCGTCCGCGTGCACCATGTCATCACCATCGGTACCCCGCACCAGGGCACCTGGCTGGCGCGCTGGGGGCACACCGCCAACGCGCGTCAGATGCAGATCGATTCACCCTGGCTGCGCAATCTTGCCCAGCGCGAAGGGCCGTCTGGCGCGCTGAAGTTGCCACTGAGCTTGCCACTGAGCTTGCCATCGACCTTGCCGCCGATCTCGCCACTGACCTCGCCACTGACCTCCCGGATGACCTGTTTCTACAGCCACTGCGACAACATCGTCTTCCCGCCCAGCCGCGCAACCCTGCCCGGGGCACACAACATCCATCTGCCAGGCCTGGCCCATGTGCACATGGCGGATGCGCCCGAACCCTGGGCCGAACTGCAGCGTCGGCTGGCTGATTAAAAGTTGCGCTCGCCCGGCAGCACGACGCCAGCATCCACCACGCTCTGCCCGTGCACGGCTTCGTAAACCGGTGTGAAATCGGGCCGCGTGGCGTCGAAGAGCTGCTGGAACGAATCGATGACGAAGTAGGTGGCCTGGTAGGTGTCGATGCGGTAGCGCGTGCGCATCAGCCGCTGCAGGTCGAAGCCCACGCGCGTGGCCTCGGGCGCGGCGATGCTGTGGCGCAGTTCGCCGGCTGACGACAGGATGCCCGCGCCGTAAGCGCGCAGTCCCTGGGGCGTGTTGATCAAGCCGAATTCGACCGTGTACCAGTAAAGGCGCGTCAGCAACTCGCAGGCGTCCAGCCGGCTGGCCTTCATGCCGCCGGCGCCATAGGCCTGCATGTAGTCGGCAAAGGTCGGGTTGAACAGCAGGGGCACGTGACCGAACAGGTCGTGGAAGACGTCGGGCTCGACCACGTAGTCGAATTCTTCAGGCGTGCGCATCCAGTCCGTGACCGGAAATCGCTTTTCGGCCAACAGCTTGAAGAAGGCTTCTTCCGGAATGAGCCCGGGTACGCCCACGATCTGCCAGCCAGTGGTGCGCATCAGGCGTTCGCTGATGTCGTCGAAGCGCGGGATGCGGTCGGGCGCACCCAGCTGCTGCACGGCGCTGATGAATTCTTCGCAGGCCAGGCCAGGCAGCTGCTGCAGCTGGCGGGTGTAAAGCCGCCGATAGGTGTCGTGGTCGGCTTCGCTGTACTGGGCGTAATCCTGCTCGCAGGTGTAGTCGGCGCGAGCCTTGGCGTAGTCGCCACGCGGCGGTCGGCTGCCTTCGCCATAAGTGACGGGCGGCACGCCCAGATTGACCCCGCTGTGAAAGTCGAGCCCGCCGCTCATGTCTTGGCCAGCACACCACGGCGCATCTGGTCGAGTTCGATGCT
>JBBQAW010000530.1:0-1631 GCA_038316815.1 Burkholderiales bacterium | reverse complement strand
CGCCGCTGGCATTGCCCACCCACACGCCCACGGTGTAGCGGCTGCTGAAGCCCAGGCACCAGTTGTCGCGCATGTCCTTGCTGGTGCCGGTCTTCACCGCCGTCCAGCTGCGCGTGACGAGCGGGCTGTCCAGCCCGAAGGTGGTGGCGCGCGCGGCGCGGTCGGACAGCATGTCGGCAACGATGAAGTCCACCGCCGGCCCATGCAAGGTGCCGGTGGCCAGCGCGCGGTAAGCGGCAGTCAGGTCGCGCAGGCTGGCTTCGGCACTGCCCAGGGCCAGCGCGTGGCCGTGGAATCCTGCGCTTTCGCTGGGGCGCAGGCCGGCGTGCTGCAGGGCTGCAAACACCGCCTCGGGGCCCAGCATGCGGGCCACGCGCACCGCAGGCACGTTCAGGCTGCCGGCCAGCGCGTTGCGCACCGTCACCGGGCCTTTGAAACTGTGGTCGTAGTTCTGCGGCTGGTACATCGCGCCGCCGCCGCTGGCCAGCTGCAGGGGGCTGTCGTCCAGTACCGATGCAGCCGTCAGTAAATGCTGCTGCAACGCCAGGCCATAGACGAAAGGCTTCAGCGTGCTGCCGGGCTGGCGCCGCGCCAACACCGCGTCGACCGCAGCGGCGCCCGACAAAGCTGAACCCGTTGAGCCGACCCAGGCCAGCACCTCGCCGCTGCGGTTGTCCAGCACCAGCACGGCGCCGTCTTCGACGTTCTTGCCGCGAAGTTCAGACAGTTGCTGGCGCAGCGCGTGGATGGCCACGCGCTGCAGCCGCGCGTTGAGCGTGCTGCGCCAGGGCTGGCCGGGTGGCGGTGGCGTCTGGCGGGCCAGCAGCTGCGCGTAATGCGGCGCCAGCTGTTCGCCCAGCGCCGGGCCGGGCCGTCGGTCCAGGGCCTGGGCCAGCACCAGGGCCAGGCTGTCGCAGGGCCGCGCCTGCTGGCGAAGCACTTCGCAGGCGCGGCGTTCCACCAGGGCTGGCGTGGCGTTCGGCGCCCGCACCAGGGCGGCCAGCAAGGCTGATTCCACCCGGTCCAGGCCGCTGGCATGTTTGCCGAAGAGCTGCTGCGCCGCCGCCCCGGCGCCCACCAGTTCACCGCGCAGGGGCACGAGGTTGAGATACGCCTCCAATATCTGCGTCTTGCGCCAGCGCTCTTCCAGTTCCTGCGCGCGCAGCACCTGGTTGAACTTCGTGCCCAGGCTGCGGCCGCCGGCCGGGCGCGCCAGGTTCTCGTCCATCAGCCCGGCCAGCTGCATGGTGACGGTGGACGCGCCGCGTGTGCGCGTGTTCCAGGCATTGGCCCAGGCGCTGGCAGCCAGTGCCGTCCAGTCGACACCACCGTGGGCCCAGAAGCGGCGGTCTTCGCTCAGCACGATGGCGTCGCGCAGTGCGGGCGAGATGTCGTCCAGCGCCAGCCAGTCACTGCGGCGCACGCGTGCGTCCAGGCGCAGCATTTGCAGCGGCTGGCCAGTTCGGTCCAGCAGCAGCCGGTCTGATGGCTGGTGCGCGGCGCGCAGGGCCTCGAACGCGGGCACGGCAGCGCTGACGGGGCCAGCCGTCCAGGCAGCGCAGACGCATGCCACCGCAGATGCCCGTGCCCACAACGATGCCCGTACCCGGGCCCGTGCCCTTGCCCTTGCC
>JBBQAW010000529.1:0-1653 GCA_038316815.1 Burkholderiales bacterium | reverse complement strand
GCCTTGTTGGCCACCACTTCCAGGCGCTCGCGCGGCACGAAGCGCGCCATTCTGAACGGCCCGGTGCCGCTGGCGTCGGCGGCAAAGGCCGTCCATGCCGCCTTGGCCTTGTCGGCGGGGGCTGCACCCGGTGCAGCGTCGAACTTCTTCTGCCAGTGCGCGGGGCTGGCCATGAACAGGTTGGTCAGGTTCAGCGGCAGGAAAGAGTCTGGCTCGCTAGTGGTCAGTTCTACTGTCATGTCGTCGATCTTGCGCGCGCTGCGCAGCGTGGGCATGCGGCTGGCCGTCACCCCGACCTGGCTGGCGTCGAAGTGCGGGGCGTCCTTGTCCAGCACTTTGCGCACGTTCCACACCACGGCGTCGGCGTTGAAGTCGCTGCCGTCGTGAAACTTCACGCCCGGGCGCAGCTTGAAGACCCACTTGGTCTTGTCTTTGGCATCCACGGCCCAGCTCAGCGCCACGCCCGGAATCAGCACGCTGGGTGCATCGGCCTTGGTCAGGTCCCATTGCGTCAGCGCGTCGTACATCGGAATGCCGGTGAAGCGGTTGCCCTCGAAGCCCTGGTCGGGCTGCCCCAGCGTGCGCGGAATGTCAGCGGCCGTCATCGCAATGCGCAGCACTTTCTCTTGCGCTTGCGAAGGCGTGGCGAAGGCCAGCAACACCATGGCGGCCAGTCCGGTAACGGCCAGGCGGCCACCCAGGCGGATGGGGGTCGAAGCGGGCTGGGTCATCATGGGTTTCGGGGCAGTTAGAGGTGGTGGAGCACGAACCTTTGCAAGGCTTGTGCCATCAGTCGCCATCATTCGCCATCATTCGCCGGCAGGCGCGGGCAGCAGAGTTGCCAAACCCGGCCCCAGCCCAGACCACGGTCCAGCTTCGACATCAGGCGCCAGGCGCTGCCTTGGGGTCATGGCCATGCGCAAAGCCTCGCCCAGCGCGATCTCGACGTTGTCCAGCACGGGTACGGGCAGCCGCGACGACAGCGGCGCTGCCAGCCCCGCCAAGCCCGCGCCGCCCAGCAGCAAAGCTTTTGCCTCGGGCCAGCGCCGCAGCGCCTGCGCAGCCGCTTCAGTCAGCCATTCCACGGCTTGCGTGGGCTGCGCTGCCATCTGTCCGCCACTGTGCGGAACGGCCTGCACGCCCAGCATCGGCGCGGCCAGTGGCAGTGCCTGGGCCAGGCGGTGCAGCATGGGTACCCAGGCGGCGCCACCCGTTAGCACGACGAAGGGCCCCAGCCGTGCGGCGGCCTGCATCGACACCTCTGCCAGACCGAGTACCGGGGCGGGGCTGAGCGCACGCAAGGCGAACAGCCCCGGGTCGCCAAAGCAGGCCAGCAACACTGCGCTCGGAACGCCCTCACGCTGCGACGCGGCGGCGTAGGTTTCCAAGGAGGCATGGGCTGCCACGGCCGCGCCCACTTCGCCTGTGATGTAGCGCGGGCCGAAGCTGGCGGTTGCCCCACGAATGCGCACCGCCAGGCCTTCCCTCGCTGCGATGCGCCGGGCCGTCGTCTCCAGCAATGCGGTCACTGAAGTGCTGGTGTTGGGGTTCAAGATCAGCAACGTGGGCGTGTCTGTGGGCTGGGTTGACATACACCAGCCGTTTGCAGCTTGCGTGCCCGTGCAGGCTGGGCGCGTCGCCTCTCGATGGTGC
>JBBQAW010000528.1:0-1718 GCA_038316815.1 Burkholderiales bacterium | reverse complement strand
CACACCGCCGACCAGGGCCCCCACCAGCGGGAAATGCACGACACAGCGGTTCAGCCAGGCCGGCTGGAACCCGATGCAGACCCAGGCCGGCACCGGCACGCGGGTCAGGAACTGCAAGGCGATGAAGAACATGCGCAGTTCTTGCGCGGCCAGGCGCCCCATCGTCATAGGGCTTTCTCGCTGACGCCGGCCGACGCGAAGCTGGCCATGTCGCACAGCAGACGGCTAGCGGAATCCAGCAAAGGCCAGGCCAGCGCCGCGCCCGAGCCTTCGCCCAGACGCAGGCCCAGGTCCAGCAAGGGCTGCACGCCTAGAAGCTGCAGCCAGCGGGCGTGCCCACTCTCGGCCGAGCAATGCGCGAACACGCAACGCTGCAGCACAGCGGGCGACAGGGCAGCGGCCACTGCCACGGCGGCCGTGGTGATGAAGCCGTCGACGACGATGACGCGGCGTTGGCTGGCGGCTTCCAGCACGGCGCCTGTCATGGTCGCGAGCTCCAGCCCGCCCAGCGCCATCAGCACGTCCAGCGGCGCAACGGCCTGCGCATGCAGCGCCAGTGCTTCTTCCAGCACCGCCAGCTTGCGCGCCAAGCCAGCATCGTCCAGGCCGGTGCCACGACCCACGCAGGCCGCCAACGGCTCGCCGGTCAATCGCGCCATCAGAAGAGCTGCCGCCGAGGTGTTGCTGATGCCCATTTCGCCCAGCAACAGCACGTTGCCCGGCAAGGTACGCACCAGCGCCACGCCTGCGTCCAGCGCGGCGTGCATCTGTTCGGCGGTCATCGCGGGCCCGCGCGTGCAGTCGGCGCTGCCCCGGGCCGTCTTGGTGACGACCAGGCCCGGGCGCGGCGCGAAGTCGTGCATCACGCCGCAGTCGACCACCGTCAGCGCCAGGCCATGCTGGCGTGCCAGCACGCTGACCGCAGCGCCGCCCGCCAGAAAGTTTTCCACCATCTGCCAGGTCACGCTGCTGGGGTAGGCCGACACCCCGCGCGCCGCCACGCCGTGGTCGGCTGCGAACACCACCAACTGCGGCTTCTCGAGGCGCGGCGTGGTGCTGCCCAGGATCAGCCCGAGTTGCTGGGCCAGCGTCTCGAGCCGGCCCAGCGACCCCAGCGGCTTGGCCTTCTGGTCGATGGCCTGGCGCAGGGCCTGCACCAGTGCCTGGTCGTCGATGGTCGAGATGGCGGGAATCGCGTTCATGTCGGGTCAGCCTTGAAAACGAATCCGGAGCGTCTTGGCGTCGCTTCTGGCCGCGCAAACGGGGTTTCTGAGCGTCACAGCAAGGGCCGGGCGATGTGGTGCACGCGGCCTTCGCGTTCCAGACTCTCGATTGCCACGGCGTGCTGAAACACCGACACCAGCGCGGCATGCAGCGCCGGGTCGCCGGGTGCGGCGTCGGCCACCAGACGGCCCGCGTTCATCAGCCAGATGCGGTCGGCGGCCAGCGCCAGGGTCAGGTCGTGCAGCACCACGGCCACTGCCGCGCCAGCCTGCGCGCGCTGGGCCACGCTGCGCAACAGGGCGCGCTGGTGCGGTGCGTCAAGGTGGGCAGTGGGCTCATCGAGCAAGAGAACTGGCGACTGCACGGCCAGCGCGCGCGCCAGCAGCACGCGCTGGCGTTCGCCGCCCGACAGTTCGCTCAAGCGGCGGCGTGCAAAGGCGCTGCATTCGGTCTCGGCCATGGCGGCGTCGACAGCGGCTTCGTCTGCCGGCCCG
>JBBQAW010000527.1:0-1735 GCA_038316815.1 Burkholderiales bacterium | reverse complement strand
GTGCATGTGAACCAGTACGACGAAGACGACATGACCGTGCCCTTCGGCGGCGTCAAGCAAAGCGGCAACGGCCGCGACAAGAGCCTGCACGCCTTTGACAAATACAGCGACCTGAAGACGACCTGGCTGCGGATCGATCCGGCGTGAGCGCGCGGGGCCGCCCCAAGGGCGAACACCGCAGCGCGAAGCGCGAAGGTTTGTCAGCACGCGCGCCGGGCCGCCCCAAGGGCGAACACCGCAGCACGCAGCGCGAAGGTTCGTCGGCGCGCGCGCCGGGCCGCCCCCAAGCGTCTTCACCGAAGCGCGCAGCGCCCAGGTTTGTACCGTGAGCGTTGTTCCATGGGGGGCCTACGTCAGCCTGGCCGCCAGCATGGCGCTGGTTGGCAGTTACGTGGGTTTGTCCAAGTTGCTGGTCGCCGTGTTCCCGGTGCTGCTGCTGGCCTGGCTGCGTTTTGGCATCGCGGCGGTGGCGATGGCGCACTGGGTGCGGCGCGGGCCAGACGAAGCGCCGCTTTCATCAGCCGACCGGCGGCTTCTGTTCTGGGAAAGTTTTCTCGGCAATTTCCTGTTCAGCATCTGCATGCTCTATGGCGTGGCCATGACTTCGGCCCTGGCCGCGGGCGTGGTGTTGGCGGCCATTCCCGCTGCGGTGGCCATCCTTTCGCGCTTGTTCTTGGGTGAACAGATTCGCCCGCGTGTCGTCGGGGCCATCGTCTGTGCAGCCGTGGGCGTTGCGGTGCTGGCGGTGGCGCGCAACGACGGCGCTGCGGGTGAGCCCGCCTCGACTTTGGGCTATGCCTTGCTGCTGGCAGCCGTGGTTTGCGAAGCCAGCTACGTGGTGATCGGCAAGCGGCTGACCGGCAACGTTTCGCCCAAGCGCATCAGTGCGCTCATCAACCTCTGGGGCTTGGCGCTGGTGACGCCGTTCGGGCTGTGGCAGGCCAGCCGCTTCGACTTCGCGGCCGTGCCAGCAGCCAGCTGGACGCTGCTGGTCTTCTACGCCCTGGCCGCCAGCATGGTGACCGTGTGGCTGTGGATGCGCGGGCTGCGCCATGTGCCTTCTTCGCAGGCGGGGGTGTTCACGGTCTTGCTGCCGATCAGCGCTGCGCTGGTGGGCGTGCTGGTGCTGGGCGAACACTTCGGGCCGGCGCATGTGCTGGCCTTCGTGCTGGCGCTGGCGGGTTTGCTGCTGGCCACCTGGCCCGAGAAACAGCGCGCCTGAGCATTGCGCCGCGCTAGAGTGCGCAGCATGAAGAACCAGATCTGGGCCGCCGCCCTGCTGACCATCATGACGCCAACCCTTTCACAAGCCGCACTCGACGTGGCCGCGATGTGGAACTTCAGCGAACCGGCGAAGAGCGAAGCACGCTTTCGCGCCGCGCTGGCAACAGCGACGGGCGACGACGCGCTGATACTGCAAACCCAGATTGCCCGCAGCTGGGGCCTGCGCCGGGACTTCGCACGTGCTCGCAGGCTGTTGGTCCAAGTGCAGCCGCAATTGGCAGCGGCGGGCCCCGAAGCCCAGGTGCGACATGCGATGGAATGGGGACGCAGTTGGGCATTGGCCACGCATGCGCCTGAGTCGCAGACCGACGATACCCGGCAGCAGGCACGCACGGCTTTCATGCAAGCGCTGACGATAGCCCGCCAGGCCAATCTCGACGTCCTGGCCATCGACGCCGTGCACATGCTGGCCTTCGTCGACACCGCGCCTGCCGACCAGCTGAAGTGGGCG
>JBBQAW010000526.1:0-1748 GCA_038316815.1 Burkholderiales bacterium | reverse complement strand
GCGTTTGAGCAGTTCGTCTTCGACCTGCAGATTCCAGGCGAAGTCGAATTCGCCGGTTTGCAGCACGGCGCGTGCGGCGCTGACGGCATCGCCGCCGCCCTTGATTTCGACGGTGTCGAAATGCGGCCGGTTCGGCAGGTGATAGGCGGGGTTGAGCCGGCCGCGCACCAGGTCGCCGGGCTTGAAGTCGACGAAGACATAAGGGCCGGTGCCCACGGGCTTCAGGTTGGCCGGGGCGTCGCGCGACTTCGCGCCAATGAAGGCTTCGAACAGGTGCTGAGGAACGATCTGGTCGGTAACGTAAGCGCTGGCCCAGAACGGCGTCGGCCGTTCGAACACGATGCGCACTCCGTGGCTGCCGACCTTCTCGACCGCCTTCACGCCGGCATAGCTGCTGGCGGTGGTGGCCGCCGTCTGCGGGTCGATGGCATAGCGGTAGTTGAAGATGACATCGTCGGCCGTGAAAGGCTTGCCGTCGTGCCAGAGCACGCCCGTTTTCAGCTTCCAGGTGACGCTGCGGCCGTCGGCAGCCACACCACCGTTGGTGCGGCTGGGAATCTCGGCGGCCAGCAGCGGCAGCAGTTCGCCGTCCTGGTTCCACACCGCCAGGGATTCATAGAACAGGCGGCTGCCTTCCTGGTCTTTCTGGCCGGTGGCGAAGTGCGGGTTCAGCAGGGTGGGGCCTTGCCAGAACAGCAGCTTCAGCGCACCGCCGCCACCGCGCTTGGTGGGTGTGTAGCCCTGGGCCATGGCGGACTGCGGCAGTGCCGCCAGACCGGCCGAGCCCAGCGCGCCCAGCGCAGCCAGGCGCTGCAGCGAAGCGCGGCGCGACAGCGCGCGAGGCGGCATCACGCTTCCCTGTACCAGTCGCGCAGGTTCCACATGTCGTTGTCCCAGCCCGACAGCGGCGCCACCAGCTTGGTGGCCACCCCCGCCACACGCGGGCGGTAGATCAGCGGCACGATGTAGCCGTCGCCACAGGCCAGGTCGTTGCAGCGAATGAGGTGTGCCGCGCGCTTGACCGGGTCCAGTTCACCTTCAGCGGCGCGAAAGGCCTTGTCGTAATCGTCGCTGCGCCAGCGGCTGATGTTGCGGCCCTGCCATTTGTTGGCCTTGCTCGACAGTTCCCAGCTGACATATTGGTCCAGAAAGCGCTCTGGGTCGGGCTGGGTCATGGTCGTGGTGTACATCTGCATGTCGGCCCAGAACTTGCCGTAGGTGTCGGGGTTGGCCACGTCGCTGCTGAAGAAAACGGCGCCCGTCACCGACTTCAGTTCCAGGTCGATACCTACCTTGGCCGCGGCTTGCTTGATGACGGTTTGCGTCTTCTGGCGCGGCGCGTTGATGCTGGTCTGGAACAGGAACTTCAGCTTCCTGCCGCCCTTTTCGCGAATGCCGTCGCTGCCCTTTTTCCAGCCCGCGGCTTCCAGCACCGCATTGGCCTTGTCCAGGCTGTATTCGAACTTCATGTTCGGGCTGCGGAAGCGCGGCGGGTTGTTGACGAAGTTGGCGGTGGCCACGCCCGTGCGGCCATAGATGAATTCCTGCACGCTCTTGCGGTCGATCAGCAGGGCCATGGCCTGGCGCACCGCCAGGTCGCTGAAGATGGGGTGGCGCGAATTCGGGTGCGCGCGTTCGCCTTCGACTTCGGTGTTGGGGTCGCTGAAGGCCAGCTGCATGAATTCAATGTTGCCGCCGGGCGTGATGAAGGCGCGGCCCTTGCCGCCAGCCTCCAGGCGCTTCAAGAT
>JBBQAW010000525.1:0-1763 GCA_038316815.1 Burkholderiales bacterium | reverse complement strand
TGACAGCTGCCGAGAGAATGGCCCTGATGGTCTATGCCCACGCCAGGCTGCTGCACACCGCGGAGATTGGCGAGGGCTTGCAGTCCGCTGGCTGGGCCATCGTCGTGCATTGCCTTCAAGCCCTGGGCCAGCCCATGCAGGCGGTGTCGATGGCGCGACAGTTGCTGCGGCACTGGTCGCCTGCGATGCCCGTGACCGTGCCCAGCGTGCCGCCGCTCCGTCAAGACCTCGAGCGCTCGCGCAGCAGCGACAGCGGCACCTGGCTGCACCAGATGGTGGCCGAGTTCACGGCCTGCCAGAGCGCGTATTCCAGCTACTTCGAACCTCCGCTGCCCCAGGCTTGGGCAGACCTGCTGCGGCACCCCGACCATGGCGTGGCGATCGAACGCCACTGCGTGCTTGTTCACATGCGTGCCAACCGCGTGCCGCCACTGGCCGTGCTGGCGCGGTTGGAGCGCCTGACCGATCCCCGCCACACAGCCAACGCCCCGCTCTGGCAAGGCCTGTTGACGTCGATGCGCGCCTTGCAGCCTGCCGCTGACACTGGCGCGAAGAGGCCGAGCCCGGATCAGCTACTCAGCGAGATGGCCGCAGCGCTGCTGCCCGCGCCGTTGCAGATCGTCGACGTCGGCGCCAGCAGCCACGGTGTCGGTACCGAGCCCTATGCGGCATTGACGCGCAGCATCAACGCCTGCGTGCTGGGTTTTGAGCCCGACGCCGACGCCCGCGCCGAGCTCGAGCGCCTGTTCCCCGACCCGACGCGCTACCGCTTCCTGCCCCATCTGGTGGGCGACGGCGCCAGCGCGGTTTTCCACGCCACCGCCTGGTCGCAGACGGCTTCGCTATTGCCGCCGCATCGCGCGGTGCTCGACCGCTACCAGCTGCTGGGCGATGTCGTGCAGGAAAAGGCACGAATTCCTGTTTCCACAGTGCGTCTGGACGACGTGGTCGCCCCGGGCGGCATGGATCTCTTGAAGATCGACGTCCAGGGCGCAGAGGGTCAGGTCTTCGACGGTGCAGTGCAGCGTCTGTCGGAATGCCTGATGGTCTGGACCGAAGTCGAATTCGTGGCGCTGTACGTTGGCCAGCCACTGTTTGCCGAGATCGACCAGCAATTGCGTCGCCATGGCCTGCAGTTTCTGCGCTTTGCCGGCATGGCCTCGCGGCCGCTGGCAAGTTGGCCCGGCACGACAGAGAGACCGGGTGCGGGCGTGGCAGCCGTCGCGACACCGCCCGGCACCCAGCAGCTCTGGGCTGACGCGATCTACGTGCCCAGTCCCGACCGCATTGCGGCACTTGACCTGCCGTCGGCTGCGAAGCTGGCGCTGCTGGCCCACTATCTGCCTCAGGCTCACGACCTGTGCCATGCAGCGCTGCTGCGTGTGGACGCGTTGGCCGCCACCGACACGGCGGCCCGCTATCTGGATGCGTGCCTGGCTGCCGTTTGATCAGGGTTGAGGTTTCCGGGCCAGGCATGGGCGGCCGATAGCATCGGCACGATGAAGCTACCCCCACCCGTGAACCACATGGCCATACAAGCCGCCGCCGACCGCATTCGCACTCACGTCCGACACACCCCGCTGATGCGCCTGCCAGGCGCTGCCCTGGGCCTGCCGGTGGCGGAGGTCTGGCTGAAGCTGGAACACCTTCAGCGCAGCGGCAGTTTCAAGGCGCGTGGCATGTTCAACCGCATCTTGCAGTGCCTGCACGCAGGCCGGGTACCCGAAGCCGGCGTGCTGGTAGCTTCAGGCGGCAATGCCGGC
>JBBQAW010000524.1:0-1778 GCA_038316815.1 Burkholderiales bacterium | reverse complement strand
CGGTGGCGGCGTTGTTCTTTGCCCATGCCTTGTACAAGGCCCCGCTTTTCTTCGTCGCCGGCAACCTGGATCACGGCGCCGGCACCCGCAACATCGACCACCTGACCGGCATGCGCCGGCATATGCCATGGACCGCGGCGGCGGCCCTGCTGGCAGCCCTGTCGATGGCCGGCCTGCCGTTGTCGCTCGGCTTCCTCGCCAAGGAGGCGATTACCTTCGCCAAGGCCGAAGCTGAGGTTTTTGCGCTGGTCAGCTATGCCACGTTCATGGTGAACGGCATCGCTGTGGCGGTTGCCGCTATCGCAGCGATTCACGTCTTCTGGGGCCGCGATACGACGGCACCCCAGACGCATCCGCATGAAGTACCGCTGTCGATGCTGGTACCGCCCCTGCTGTTGGTCGCGCTCGGCCTGCTGTTCGGCCTGTGGCCGACGCTGGTCGATCCGCTGCTGGGTGCGGCCGCACAGGCCATTTCCCCGACCATCGATGCGTCGACGATCGACACCGCCTACGACACAAACGCCGTGCTCAAAGCCAGCCTCAGCGCCCTGCTGTTCGGTGGCACTATCTATCTCGGCTGGGATCGCCTGCATGCGCTGCAGGAGCGCGCCCGCCCGCTGGATTCGTTAGGTCCCGAGAGCTGGTACTGGCGCCTGCTCAAGGCTTTGCCGCGCGTGGCGGCTTGGCAGACGCGTCGATTGCAGCACGGCGCGCTGCCGAAATATCTTCTGTTGGTGGTCGCGGCAACCACCTTTGCGGTGCTGGCCTTGCTCTGGGTAGCGCAACCAAGCTTCGCCTGGCCCGCTGTCGACACGCTTAGCGTGCCAGTGCTCGGGGCCGCGCTGCTGATCGCTGCGGGTGCGCTGTCTACGCTGTTCGTGCGCGATCGTCTGTTGCTCTTGCTGGTCAGCGGCCTGGTCGGTTACGGCAGTGCTGTGCTGTTCCTGTTCACCGGCGCTCCCGATCTGGCCTTTACTCAATTCGCGGTAGAAACCATTTTCGTTGTGGTGGCGGCTGCGGTATTGCGCCATCTGCGCGCTTCACCCAGCGCCGCATACGGCGACGCAGCGGCGGGCGAGCGGTTGAGACCGCTGGCCCTGGCCGTATCAGTCGCCTTCGGCGCGACCCTGACCATCCTGCTGTTGCTCGTCGCCGGCTTGCCCCTGGATAGCGCGCTGGCGGATTTCTTCGCGGCGCAGAGCCTGCCTGCGGCGAACGGCCGCAATGTGGTGAATGTCATCATCGTTGACTTCCGCGGTCTTGACACCCTGGGCGAAATTGCCGTGCTCACCTTCGCTCTGCTGGCTGCCCTGCCCTTGCTCAAACGCGTGACGGGCGGGCCATCATGACCCGGCGCGCATTGATCGCCGAAGTTTTTTTGCGGTTGATTTACCCGCTGTTGCTGCTCGCTTCGCTATGGGTGCTGCTGCGTGGCCACAACGCCCCGGGTGGCGGCTTCATCGGTGGCCTGCTGGCGGTGGCGGCCAGTTCGGCGTATGCACTGACCTTTGATGCCGCGCGCGCCTTGCGAAAACTGCCGCTCGAACCGCAACGACTTGCCGCCGTCGGGGTACTTATTGCGTTGTTCAGCGGCGTGCCTGCACTTTTCAATGACCTGCCTTTCCTAACCCATCCGTGGCGTGTGCTGCCGCTGGGGATTGTCGATTTGCCTCTCTCGACGGTGATGCTGTTTGATGTCGGCGTTTACTTCAGCGTCTGGGGCGCGCTCGGCGGTTACTGCCTGGCGCTGATACGCTCGATTGAGGAGCCAACATGAT
>JBBQAW010000523.1:0-1790 GCA_038316815.1 Burkholderiales bacterium | reverse complement strand
ACCGCCATCGCGCTGGACAACAAGGACCGGCTGGAACTGCTGAAGGGCACCAGCGGCATCCAGGCCGGCACCAGCGCGCCGGGTGGGCTGGTGAACCTGGTCGTGAAGCGCCCGACAGCCGGGCTGCGCAGCGCCCGCGTCGAATGGCGTGAGAAGGGCTCAGTCCTGGGCGCAGTGGACCTGGGCGAACGCTTCGGGCCCGATGGCGTCATCGGCGTGCGGCTGAACGTCGCCGCCGAACGCCTGGACCCGCAGACCCGCGACACCCGCGGCCAGCGCAGTTTGGCGGCGCTGGCGCTGGACTGGCAGCTGAACCCCGACAGCCTGCTGCAGGCCGAAATGGAGACCAGTCGTCAGCGTCAGCCCAGCGTGGCGGGCTACAGCCTGCTGGGCAACGAAGTGCCCGACCCCAGCCGCATCGACATCAGGCGCAACCTGAACGCCCAGCCCTGGCGACAGCCGGTTGAATTCACCGGCACCACGGCGTCAGTGCGCTGGCAACAGCAACTGCGCGGGCTGGGCAGCTGGGCCGAAGGCTGGAAGCTGAGCGCCCACGCCATGACGCAGCGCCTGAAGAACAACGACCGCACGGCGTTTCCCTATGGTGTCTATGACGCCAACTACGAGTGCAGCGCCTACTGCGACCGCTTCGCACCCGACGGCAGCTTCACGTACTGGGAATTCATCAGCGACAACGAGCGCCGTACCAGCGAGGCCTTGGCGCTGACGCTGGCGGGGAAGCTGCGCACGGGCGCTGTCGAACACGCCTTTGAGACCGGCTTGCTACGCACTCGTTATCAAGCGCGGTTTCAAGACCAGATTTTCGACATCGCTGGCCCGGGCCGCATCGACGGCAGTGTGACGAGCCCCCCCAGCGCTGGCTTTACGGATGCCAACACCCACCGCGATGAACGCAGCCTGGAATGGTTCGCGCGCGATGCCATGCGCATCGGCAGCGTCTGGCAGCTGTGGGCCGGCGTGCGCCACATCCAGATGGACCGCGGCAGCGCGCGCACCAGTGCTGATGGCAACGGCAGCCTGCGCGCCACCGACTACGACCGCCGAGCCACCACGCCCTGGCTGGCAGCTTCAGCCCAGATCACGCCGAAGACCCTGCTGTATGCCAGCTGGGGCCGCGGGCTGGAAACCGATGTCGCGCCCAACCGTGCGCGCTACCGCAATGCCGGTGCATCGCTGGCCCTGGACAGCCGCCAAGTGGAACTGGGCATCAAACACGGCACCGACCAGGTCGAGGCAGCCGTCACCCTGTTCGACATCGACCGCGACGTCACTGCCGACATTGGCGCGTGCAATGCCAACAACAGCTGCGAAAGGCGTGCGGACGGCAGCGCGCGGCACCGGGGCATCGAAGCCCAATGGGCACAGGCCTTTGCCGCCTGGACGCTACAAGGCAGTGCCATGCTGCTGCAGGCCGAACGCCTAGGCTCACAGCTGGCCGACGTCAATGGCCAACGCCCCGTGAACGTGCCGCGCACCAGCCTGCGCCTGGGCACCGAATACCGCCCGCCTGCCCTGCCTGGCCTGGCCCTGCAGGCCGGCTTCACGGCCGAAGGCAACCGGGTGGTGCTGCCTTACGACAGCGGCGTCACCATCCCGGGCTGGCAGCGCTGGGACCTGGGCCTGCGCTGGCGCCAGTCCTGGTCCGGCAACGAACTGGTCTGGCGCCTGGCCGTCGACAACCTGAGCGACCGCAGGGCGTGGAAGGAATCGCCTTACCAGTTTGGACACGTGTACTTGTACCCGCAGGTGCCACGTACCGTTCGGGCATC
>JBBQAW010000522.1:0-1808 GCA_038316815.1 Burkholderiales bacterium | reverse complement strand
TTCCGCCTCCCACAGGCCGCCTCCGCTTCGCTCCGGCGGGGCACCCGACAACAGCTCGACGACTTCGAGAATCAACGCTGATCAACCGAAACATGAACGACAACTCCATCGCCCTGCTCACTAAACTACGAAGGGCTTTTTGTCTCAGTCACATTGGCAGAGAGGGGGTCTGCGTCACCGCAGCCTGGCCGCCGGCGGCGACGGCACGCTCAACGCGGTGGCGCAGGCCGTGCACGGGCAGGGCCCAGCTTATGCCGTGCTGCCGCAGGGCACGTTCAACTACTTCGGGCGCACGCACGGCATTTCGCAGGACATCGAGCTGTCCACCCGCGCCTTGCTGCGCGCCCGCATGGAGCCGGTGCAGGTCGGCCGCGTGAACGGCCGCCTGTTCCTCGTCAACGCCAGCCTGGGTCTGTACCCGCAGCTGCTGGAGGACCGCGAGACAGCCAAGCGGCAGCTGGGCCGCAGCCGCTGGGTGGCGCTTTTCTCGGGGCTCCGGACCCTGTCCAACGGTGGCCACCAGCTCACCCTCGACATCGAACAGGCCGGCCAGCAGCGCCGGGTGCGCACCCCGACGCTGTTCGTGGGCAACAATCGGCTGCAGCTCGAGCGCATCGGCATCGCCGAGGAGACCGCGCTGAAATCGGGCCGGCTGGTGGGCATCGTGGTGAGACCGACTTCGGGCCTGGCGATGCTGGGCCTCGCCCTGCGGGGCGCGCTGGGTCGGCTGGGGGACGCTGGGAACGTGGACAGTTTCACTTTCAAGCGGCTCGACGTGGCGCCCCGCCGCACCAAGCGCATCAAGGTCGCCCTGGACGGCGAAGTTCTCTGGATGACGGTGCCCCTGCGTTTTGACATCCCCGAACCGCTGCCGCTGATGCTGCCCGTGCCGGAAGACCGGGTCGAGGTCGAATGAGCCTGCTGCTGCAGGGGTCGGACACGCACTTCGGCACCGAGCGGCCCGAGGTCGTGGTGGCGCTGGCGCGATCGCGGCGACCCGATGTGCTGGTGCTGTCGGGCAACCACGATCGGCGTCAACACCACCCGCGCATGGCGCTGGGGCGGTGCGGTTGCGGGCGGGAACAGCCGCGATGGGAGGGTGACGCGAGGTACTCCTCGGCAGCGCGGAATCACCTTGAGGTCGCAAAAGAAGCCGGGAGCGTGCGCGACCCCGACGGCGTCGCACAGCTGCGCGTAGTCGCTCACGCAACCGTCAGTGGAGCTCAAGGGGTAGTCATCGTGCGCGAGCGAGACGACCAGGTATCCAGCGCCAGAGAGGATCGACGCCCGTTCCTGCATCGCCTTCGTGGCGTGGGGAATGACGTGCGCCCCGCCGTGGGACATGAGCACCGCCGGCGCTTGAGGCGGAGCGTTCTGCATGGCAGAGGAACCCGCGGGCGCCTGGGACGCAAGGGCGTCGAGAGCTACTGGGTGCGGGTCGTGACCTCTCGCGCCTCGACCCGTCGCGCGTCGTCGAAGTCGATCACCCAGTAGCCCCGGCTGGCGTGCTCGGTCGAGCTGCCTCCGCCGAAGATGTGCGGTCGGCCGTCGGCAGCGGGATGCCAGTAGCGGTGGTGCGAGTGGCCGTGAAGGAGCACGACAGGTCGGTGCTCGAGGATGCCGAGCAGGCGGGCGCCATCGCGCAGCCCCGACTCGCGCCAGTCGAAGGTGCCCGCGGGGCCCAGCGGCCCGTGGTGGCTGAGCACCAGCACGGTGCGCCCGTGAAGTCGGGGGTCGGCGAGCAGGCGTTCGAGCCCGTCGAGCTGCGCGCTGCCGAGGGCGCCAAAGAAGTAGTGGCTCCAGCCGCC
>JBBQAW010000521.1:0-1814 GCA_038316815.1 Burkholderiales bacterium | reverse complement strand
CCATGGCCAGCAGCACACCGATGCTGACGGACAGATGCGGCACGAAGGCGACTTCGTCGGCACGCCGGATGGTGCGCAACACGAGCAGGCAGTAAATGAACGTGGCCACGAAGGTGCCCAGCACCACCTGGTTGGTGGTGTTGCGCATGAAGTTGCGCAGCAGGCGGGGGCCCAGCTGGGACGAGGCGAGCGACAGCGCCACCAGCGTCATCGAGAACACCGTCCCGGCGATGGCGATCATCGACCCGGCCACGGTGCCCAGCAGCAGGCTTGCACCTTCGGCACCGCCGGAGTAGATCCAGCTCAGACCTTGCACCCAGTCATCAGCGACGGCCTTGTTGACAATGACCCTGTCAACCTCGACGGCGCAGACGGCCAGTGCAACGGCCAGGCACGCCATGACCGCTGGCACGAGCCAGAAACTGGATCGAAGGCGATCCCAATGTTTCAGCAGGAGTGCTTTCAAGAGGCCTCACTTTAAACCGTGCGCCCCAAACGAAGCGCTCAAGCCGAGCGTTGATTGATCGGTGCAGGATAGTTTCTCGAACAGAGGCGCACTGTTCGGTGCCGCACCAAGGCACCGACGTGACCCAGCGCTGAATCTTGTGTCGGCGATGGGTATGCCATGTGCGACAGCGCACAGACGCCGCAGCGCCAGACGCGCATCTTGGTCTACCTTAGACCGTTGAAAGCCAGAACACCATGCTTCGCCAATCCAAGGACCTGCAGGATCTCAACATCGTGGCCACCGATGGCGCCATCGGCGAGGTGGAGGATCTCTACTTCGATGACCAGACCTGGGCGATTCGCTACCTCGTCGTCGATGCCGGCTCGTGGCTGTCCAGCCGCAAGGTGCTGATCTCGCCCATTGCCGCCGGCAAGCCCGATTGGTCGGACATGCTGTTGCCGGTCTCGCTGACCCGGGAACAAGTCAAGAACAGCCCCGACATCGACACCGACATGCCGGTCACCCGACAACACGAGTCCGACTATCTCGATTACTACAACTATCCGTACTACTGGGGTGGCATGGGCCTGTGGGGCAGCGGCGGGTATCCCTACATGCTCGTGCCCGGCGACGCGGGCTACGGCCCCGCCGCTGCCACCCGCGCAGAAGCAGAAGTCGCCCAGGCGCGCCAGCGTCAGATCGAGCGTGAGAGCGACCCGCACCTGCGCAGCTGCAAGGCCGTGGTCGGGTACCACATCGAAGCCAGTGATGGCGAGATCGGGCATGTGCAAGGCCTGCTTGTCGACGAAGAAAGCTGGGCCATCCGATACATGGTGGTGAGCACCAGCAACTGGTGGCTAGGCCACGACGTGCTGGTGGCCCCGCAGTGGATCAAGCGCGTGAACTGGGCGGAGCAAACCGTGGCGGTCGACCTGACGCGTGATGCCTTGAAACAGGCGCCCTGGTACGACCCGGCAGTGCCGCTGTCGCGCGAGATGGAACTCGCCGTTTACAAGCACTACGGGCGTGCAGGGTACTGGACTGGCGGGTCTGGCGCGTCGCCGGCGGCCTAGTGTTTACGGAAGTACCTGCGGAAGCACCTGCGGAAGCACCTGCGGAAGCGCGGCCCACCGCGCCGTCGGACGATCTGTCGCTGATCGACATTGCCGATCTGGCCCGGGCGCTTGGCACTGACCTGGCGCATGGCCTCGGCGCCGAAGAGGCTGCCACCCGGCTGCGCGCGGACGGCCCCAACGAACTGCGCGCGGTGCCACCCGTGCCCGCTTGGCGCCGTGCGTTGGCGCAGTTGCAGGACCCTCTGGTCTACTTGCTCGGTGTGGCAGCGGCTGTGGCCCTGGCCGCCTGG
>JBBQAW010000520.1:0-1824 GCA_038316815.1 Burkholderiales bacterium | reverse complement strand
GATCGACCAAGGCCCCCTGCCGGAGCAAGTTGTCCACCTCGACCTCGCGCGTGGCGTGCCAGCTGGCCAGGCGCTTGAGGGCGGTCTCCTCGTAGCTGGCGTAGTGGTAGACGTGCGCACCGGGGTGTTGCCGGCGCCGCGCTGCCACGAAGTCGATGAAGGCCTCGAAGGCGACACGCTCTTCTTGTCGTGTGTGGGCCCAGAAGGGAAGAAAGGCCCAGGCACCGTCCGCCAGAAACCAGACGCCGAACAGGTACTCCAGGCCGCCGTCTTCCAGCGGGTTACCTTCCATGTCGAAAAACATGTCACCGGCATCGGGCGCAGGCAGGCGATGGAAACCACGGCGGCAATCCGGGTCAGTCGGCAGAACGAGCACTTCACGCTGACCGGTACGGCGCGCGCCGTCTTGCAAGGCCGCCTGCGACTGCAGCCGCGTCCGGGCTGGTGCCGCGCGCAACAACCACTTGGGTGCGTGTCCGAGAGCTCGGCGGGGGGTGTTCCGGGGGGTGTTCTGGGAGAAAAAAGGGCGTTTGAAAAGCCTATCCCCTTCGCTCATGCCGGCGCTGCCCGCTGCGGCCCAAACCCTGGTCGTGGCCACCGACTCCACACTGGCGCCGGCCATGGGCGAGGTGGCACGGGCATTCGAGGCTTCGCGCCCGGGGGTGGCCATCAGCGTGCTGCCGGGTGCGCCGGGCGCGCTGCTGTCGCGCATGGCCCAGGACCAGGCGGTCGACGTGCTGGCCGGTGCCGACGCCCAGACGACCGCGCTGGGCGTCAGCCGCCGCTTGCTGCAGCCCGAGCTGCGCAGCGTCTTTGCCAGCAACACGCTGGTGCTGGTGGTGCCGGCATCGCTGAACCTGCCCGTGCAGCGCCTGTCGGACCTGACGCGCGCCGAGGTGGTGCGGGTGGCCATCGGTCGCCAGACCGTCGAGCCAGCGGGGCGCTATGCGCGCGAGGCCCTGGATGCCCAGCGCCTCTGGACTGCGCTGCAGCGCAAGCTGGTGCAGGTCGACACCGTGCGCGAGGTGCTGGATCTGGTGGCTTCGGCCGAGGTCGAGGCGGGCCTGGTCTATGCCACCGATGCAGCCGCCGCTGCCGACCGCGTGCGGGTGGTGCAGACCGTGGCGACCAACACGTCGGTGCGGCACCTGGTGCATGTCAGCAGCAGCAGTGCCCAGCCCGCTTTGGCGCGAAGTTTTGCAGAGTACTTGCTCAGCGAACCCGCCCGAGCCGTGTGGGAGCGCTTCGGCTTCGGGCCGCCCTGACCAGGTTCAGGCGACCGTGCCGGGATCGTTGGGGATCCGGTCCTGAACCGCCCAGGGGGTCAGAGACTCTGTTCATTCGGTGACGACTGCCGATATGGCGGGTTCAGGAAGCCGGTGCGCTGCGGCAGTCCACCGGCAAATGTGGGCCAGGCAGGGTGGTGCGATTGGTTCCCTGGGCACGCATGTTGGGCGGCACGCTGGCCAGGCCGCAGACCCAGGCGATGGGCACCTGGGTGTAGCCGGGCACAGTGGCCGGGCGCAGCGTGAGCACCTTGCCGGCCAGGTTGCGATTGGACAACTGACCGAAGCTGATCTGCACGGCGCCGCCCTCCACCGCCAGCCCCGACACGTAGTTGCCGATGATGCGGTCAGCCGGCGGCAGGCCTGCTGCGGCGTTGTCGCGTGGCAGCGTGCCGCTGCGCGCGTGCTGCGCCGCCACGGCCTGCTGGGCCATGTCGGCCAGGGCCAGGCCTTCGGCCACCTGGGCGCGGATGACACGGTCCTGGTACGAAGGCATGGCCAGCCCGGCACCGATGCCGATGATGGCAATGACGATCAT
>JBBQAW010000519.1:0-1909 GCA_038316815.1 Burkholderiales bacterium | reverse complement strand
GCAGCTGCTGCACGACGACCGCGACTTCGATGCCTTCGAAACACATCTCGGTCTGCAAGTGGTGAGATGGTGACGAAGAGGGGCGCTGAGGCAGCTGTGCTGGTGCCGGTGGATGAGCGGCGGCGCCTGAAGGCAGCGGCTCGCCCCTCGCTCAAGGAACTGCTGCTTTCCGAGAAGGGGCCGACCGAGCTTGCGATTCCTGAGCGAGGGCACGCCCGCAGGCGCGGCGCAACCCCTGCAAGATAAATTCGATGTACTTGCTCGACACGAATGTCGTTTCCGAGTTGCGCAAGAAGAAGCCTCACGCAGTTGTGCTGTCCTGGTTCAGCGCAACCGAAGAGACACAACTCCACCTGTCCGCCGTAACGATCGGTGAAACACAGGCCGGCATCGGGCTGACGCGTGAGCAGGACGAGGCGAAAGCGCTGGATATCGGGGCGTGGCTGGAACAGGTTGCCGCCTCGTACAACGTGATCCCCATGGATGCAGCGGCCTTTCGGGCCTGGGCCCAGCTGATGCATCGGCGGTCTGACACGGTGTACGAGGACGCCATGATCGCCGCAACGGCGAGGGTGCATGGGCTGACCGTCGTCACCAGAAATCTTGCTGATTTCAAAGCTTTCGGCGTGCCGCTGCTAGATCCGTTCAAGGCCTGACCGCTTTAGCTGCGCCGTTGCCGCGCTGCTTCAGCTTGCGGCTATACGCCAGTAGGCGCAGCCTGCGCGTGTAGCCTGACGCCAAGCGCCTTGGCGACCTTCAGAACGGTTGCGAAGCTGGGATTGCCCTCGGCGCTGAGCACGCGGTAGAGGCTTTCGCGACTGAGGCCAGCGTCTTTGGCTACCTGCGACATACCTTTTGCGCGAGCAATGTCGCCCAGCGCGCGGGCGATCCCGGATGCGTCTTCTGGCGCTTCCTCTAGCCAAGCGTCCAGGTAAGCGGCCATCTCTTCCGGCGTACGCAGATGCTCCGACACGTCGTACACCGAGGTCTTCGTCTTCACAGGCTTCTTTGTCGCGATCTTGGTCAAGGTGGTTACTCCAGGAAATTTCGGTTGATCTCAAGCGCCTTGGGGATGTCCTGGACTTGGGTTGCCTTGTCGCCACCAGCAATCAGCAGAAACAGTCTGTCGCCGCGTTGCGCGTAGTACACGCGGTAGCCAGGGCCCATATCGACTTTCAGCTCTGAGACGCCTTCTGTCAGGTTCCGATGCGCACCAGGGTTGCCGTGGATCAGGCGATCGACTCGCATGAGTATCCGTGCCCGTCCGGCTCGGTCCTTCAGACCGTCGATCCAGTCGCGACACTCGTTGGTCTTCTGGACTCGCATCCAGCAAATGCAGCGCAGAGGCTACAAAAGGGCGACGAGGGCGGACAGCATTGTTTGTGGCCCCTGTACATAGTGAGCAAGTGCACACGGCTACCGGCTCATGGCCGGCTCGCCTTGCCTGCGCGGCCCAGTGCCGCGTCGTACATTGCCTGATAGGCCGCAACCATGGCCTGCAGGCTGAAGCGCTGCTCCACCGCCGTACGCCCAGCCGCACCCATGCGCGCAGTTTCTTGCGGCTGCTGCGCCAGCCGACACAAAGCCTGGGCCATGGCGGCGACGTTGTCGCCGGGCACCACCAGTCCGGTGTGTTCGTGCTGCACGAGTTCGGCGTTGCCGCCCACTGCTGTGGCGATGACAGGCAGGCCGGTGGCCATCGCTTCCAGGATGGTGTTGGACACGCCTTCGGCCAGCGATGGCAGCGCAAAAGCGTGCAGGCCGCGCATGACAGCCGGGACGTCGGCGCGTTCGCCGGGCAGCCAGGCCAGGTCGGCCACGCCGGCCTGTGACAGCAGCGTTTGCGCCTGCGCGCGCAGCGGGCCTTCGCCCACCAGCACCAGGCGTAGCCGCGCACGCAAGGCGGGTT
>JBBQAW010000518.1:0-1929 GCA_038316815.1 Burkholderiales bacterium | reverse complement strand
GAGCTTCCACTCACCTCCCCGC
Source organism: Burkholderiales bacterium (assembly GCA_038316815.1). Classification (GTDB taxonomy): domain Bacteria; phylum Pseudomonadota; class Gammaproteobacteria; order Burkholderiales; family Burkholderiaceae_C; genus Rubrivivax. The sequence goes on along the minus strand of JBBQAW010000518.1, from coordinate 1,907 downwards.
CAATGGCATTCCAGAGCATTCCCATTCCAGCCTTGCAACGCTCTTCAACCTGCCTTTCCGGGGCCTTGCTGCGCAACCGCCTGGCGGGTTCGGTGATGGCCTTGGGCCTGATCTGCTCGATGGGCGTCCATGCCCAGATCGCGTCGCCGACTGCGGATCCCAACGACCCGAACACGACAATCGGCACGCCGATGGCGCCGCGCCCGATTACCAACGCACCGCCCAGCGCTGCAGGCCAGCCGGTGACGGCCCGGCCCGGTACTTCGCCCAATGACCGTGCGCCGAATGACCGTGCACCGAACGATCGCACGCCGAACGACCGCTCAAGGGGCGACGGTGCTGTCCAGGAAGCGGCGCCAACCCAGCGCGCGCCGAACCCGCCCAACGAGTTCCAGCGCTTCGTCGCTGGCGCCACTGGCGAGACGCTGCCTGTCTTCGGCGAGAACTACTTCGCAGCCACCGCCCAGACCTTCGCTCCGCTGGACCGCGTGCCCGTGCCTGCCGACTACATCCTCGGCCCTGGCGACGAGTTGTTCATCCGCACCTGGGGCAACATCGACATCGACTACCGGGCCACGATCGACCGCAACGGCCAAATCAGCATCCCGCGTGTCGGTTCGTTCACCCTGGCCGGGCTGCGTGCCTCCGAGATGGAAGGCCGCCTGCGCAGCCAGATCGGCCGCGTCTTCAAGGGCTTCGAACTCAACGTCACGCTGGGCCAGCTGCGCAGCATTCAGATCTTCGTGGTGGGCCAGGCGCGTCAGCCCGGCACTTACACAGTCGGCAGCCTGTCGACACTGGTGAACGCCGTATTCGCCAGCGGCGGCCCCGGCCCCAATGGCAGCATGCGCCGGGTGCAACTGCGCCGCGGCAACAGTGTCGTCACCGAGCTTGACCTTTACGACTTCATCGTGGGCGGCGCCAAGGCCCGGGACGCGCAGCTGATGGCCGGCGACGTCGTCGTCTACATGCCGGCCGGCCCGCGCGTGGCGTTGCGCGGCGCCGTCGACACGCCGGCCATCTTCGAGCTGAAGACTGAAGGCAGTTCGCTGGCCGAAATCGTCGCCATTGGCGGTGGCGGCCGCGTGCACGCCAACCTGACGTCGGCACAGCTCGAACGCATCGACCCGGCCCGGCCCAAGTCACCGCGCCAGGTGATGAAGGTGGAACTGAGCGAGGCAGCGAAGACGCCGATGCGCGATGGCGACATCCTCACCGTATTCCCGGTGGCAGCGCAATTCGCCAACGCCGTGACCCTGCGCGGCAACGTGGCACAGGCGCTGCGCTACCCCTACACGCCGGGCATGCGCATCAGCCAGCTCATCCCCGAGCGGGAAGCGCTGATCACACCCGACTACTACATCCGCAAGAACCGGCTGGTGCAGTTCACGGCACCTCGCAAGATCGACACGGTGGAGGCCGAACAAACAGTGCGCAACCTGGTCGACGAACCCAACTGGGAATACGCGACGGTCGAGCGCCTGGACGCCAACCGCATCACCACACGGCTGCTGCCGTTCCACCTGGGCAAAGCCGTGATCGACCGCGACCCGGCGAACGACCTGGTGCTGGAGGCCGGCGACATCGTCACCATCTTCGGCAGCAAGGACATCCGCGGCCCGCAGGCGCGCGCCAACCGCCTGGTGCGGGTGGAAGGCGAGGTCGATCGGCCCGGCGTCTACCAGCTGCAGCCCGGCGAGACGCTGCGCGCACTGATCGTCCGCGCCGGGGGATTCACGCCGCAGGCCTACATCTATGGTCTTGAATTCAGCCGCGAGGACACGCGCAGGCAGCAGGTCGAAAACCTGGCTGCAGCCACAGCGCGGCTGCAGGCGCTGTCGGCAACGCAGTCTGCGCGCGCTGCGGCCAACCGGCGCGACGACAGCACGGCGGCGGCAGATGCCGCA
>JBBQAW010000517.1:0-1972 GCA_038316815.1 Burkholderiales bacterium | reverse complement strand
GAGAACATCCAGAACAGCACCACCGTGCCCAGCATGATGGCGGCATAGACCATCGGCACCATGGTCCAGCCAAAGGCCACCAGCAGCGCCGGCGCGACGAACTTGTTGACCGCCGCGCCCGAGTTGCCGGCGCCGTACACGCCCATCGCAAAACCCTGACGATTCTTGGGGAACCAGCGCGCCACATACGGCGTGCCGACTGAAAACGAGCCGCCCGCCAGGCCGACAAACAGCCCGATCACCAGAAAGTGCCAGTAGGCGGTGGCGTAGCTCATCAGCCAGATGGCCGGCACGGTGGCGGCCATCAGCAGCGTCATCACGATCCGGCCGCCGTACTTGTCGGTCCAGATGCCCAAGGGCACACGCACCAGCGAGCCGGTGAGCACCGGCATGGCGGTGAGCAGGCCAAACTCGGTGGCGTTCAGGCCCAGCGTCTTCTTGATCGGTATGCCGATCACGCCGAACATCATCCACACCATGAAACACACGGTGAAGGCGAGCGTGCTGACCAGCAGCACCGCCAAGGCCTGGCTCTTTTGGGTCATGACAAATTCCACAGGTGAGACATTCGCTCACTGTAGGAATCTGGGCCCGCTGGCGGCATCCCCCGCAAGCACAGTGCACCGGCGGCAGACGGACGATGCCGGCCAGCGCTGCCATCGTCCTGAAGGACTAGGCCGCCGCCCAATGCGGTCGGCGTTGACTCAGGTCAATGCCCGATCAGGTCAGGCCGTGCTCGCTGGCGATGACCGCGGCATGCACCCGCGAGCTGACATCGAGTTTGCGCAGGATGTGCTGGACGTGGATCTTGACCGTGGTCTCGGCGATGCCCAGGGCGCGGGCGATCTCCTTGTTGGCCTGGCCGCGGGCAATGCCACGCAGGATGTCGAGCTCACGTTGCGACAGGGTATCGACCTTGGAGGCCGCCGGTGCCGGTGCGTCCGACGGTGTCGGCGCTGCCGCCCCGCGAAACGCCGAAACCAGCTTGCCGGTCATCTCGTCGGCAATCACGCTTTCACCCTGCATGGCGCGCCGGATCGCCACCGACAGCGCATCGCCTTCGATGGTCTTGAGCAGGTAGCCGCAAGCACCGCCCCGCAGCGCCTGGGCCAGGTCGCGTTCATCCTCGCTGACGGTCAGCATCAGGATGCGCACACCGGGTGCGGCGCCCAGCAAGGCCGGCAGCGCGTCCACGCCGTTGACGCCGGGCAGGTGGTTGTCGAGCAGGATCAGGTCGGGCTGCAACTCCTCGGCGCGGCGCTGGGCCAGGCCTGCGTCACCGGCGTCGCCCACCACCTCGAACTGCGGGTCGCGCTGCAGCAGCGCGGTCAGGCCACGGCGGAACAGCGTGTGGTCGTCGACGACCAGGATGCGGATCTTGGTGGTGGTCGAGGTCATCGGTTTCAGGCAGACCGCACCCGCGGCGCTGCGGCGGCCGTGGTAGCGGTAGCGGTAGCGGTAGCGGTGGCAGTAGCAGTAGCAGTAGCAGCAGTGGCGGTAGCGGTGGCGGTGTCGGTGGCGACGAGGGACGCGCCGGCGGGGGTCGCCACGCCGGGCACCGCTGGCAAGGTCAACACGACCGAGGTGCCGCGCGCCGGGGTGGACAGCACCTCCAGCACGGCGCCCAGGCGCTCGGCCCGCTCGGCCATGATGCGCAGGCCCACATGGGTTTCATCGGGCGCGCCGTGCTGGCTGGCAAAGCCCAGGCCGTCGTCACGCACCTCCAGCCGCCAGCGCGGCTGCCGCACCACGTCCAGCCACACCTGGCTGGCACCGGCGTGCTTGCGCACGTTGCTCAGCGCCTCTTGCACGATGTGCAGCACCTGGATCTGGGTGTCGGGCGCCAGCGGCAGGCCCTGACCGCGCATATGCAGCGTGGCCTTCAGGCCGGTCTGGTGCTCAAACTTGCGCAGCGTGGTCATCAGCGCGGGCTCGATGTCCTCGCCACGGTCTTGCGCTCGGCGTGTCTCTG
>JBBQAW010000516.1:0-1973 GCA_038316815.1 Burkholderiales bacterium | reverse complement strand
CACTGGCCCGAGCACGAAGCCGCACTCGGCCCGCAACCGCTGCTGGGCAAGACCCTGGTGCTGACCGGCACGCTGCCCACGCTCAGCCGCGACGATGCCAAGGCCCGGGTTGAAGCTGCGGGCGGCAAGGTGGCCGGCTCGGTCTCGAAGAAGACGGACTACGTGGTTGCGGGGGCCGAGGCCGGCAGCAAGCTGAGCAAAGCGCAGGAACTGGGCGTGCCGGTGCTTGACGAAGCCGGGCTGCACGCGTTGCTGGCCGGTCCTGCGGCCTGAAACGATGAACATCGGTTCGGCCTTTGCGCTGCATCATCGTTGCCGACGGCTGCGACGGCACGACTTGAACACTTCACTCATCGAAAGCACAACATGGCCATCCACGAAATTCTGAAGATGGGCGACGCGCGCCTGCTGCGCAGGGCGCAGCCGGTGCAAGCCTTCGACACGCCCGAACTGCATGCCCTGATTGCCGACATGTTCGAGACCATGGCGGCTGCCAACGGCGCTGGCCTGGCGGCACCGCAGATTGGCGTTGACCTGCAGCTGGTCATCTTCGGCTACACGAAGAACGTGCGCTACCCAGACGCGCCGCCGGTGCCGCCAACGGTGCTGATCAACGCCGTCGTCACGCCATTGGATGAAGAGATGGTCGACGGCTGGGAAGGCTGCCTCAGCGTGCCTGGCCTGCGCGGCGAAGTGCCGCGCCATGCGCGAATCCGCTACCAAGGCTTCGACGCCAGCGGCGCAGCCATCGAGCGCGAAGCCGACGGCTTCCATGCCCGCGTGGTGCAGCATGAATGCGACCACCTCATCGGCCGCCTTTACCCCACGCGCATGCTGGACTTGACACGTCTGGGCTATACCAGCGTGCTGTTCCCGGAACTGGACCCACAAGCCGACGACTGAGAGGTTGAGAGTGTTTCGATCATGCCCACTCATCACGCCTAGAGACGCCCGCTCGTTGTTGCAATTGCGCGCCATAGCCCGAGCCATGGCTGTGCTTTGCGCCTGGATCGGGCGCCTTTTGACGCGCTGCTCGGTCACGCTCGAAAAACGCTCAGCCTCTGAGCGCAGCACCGATGCAGACACATTGCTTTACACGCGGCGGGTCGTCGACCCTACGCTATCGCACGTTGAAGCATCTATGAAGACACACCGCACACCGCAGGCCTTGTCCTTTTCGTTCTGGTTGCTGCTGTTCACCTGGCTGGCAGCGCCGGCCTGGGCACAGGAAGACCCGCCCGGGCGCGTGGGCCGTGTGGCCAGCCTGCAGGGCAATGTCTCTGGCTTCGACGCCGAAGCCGGCAAGTGGAAGCCGGCCGAGGCCAACCTTCCGCTGGCCGAAGGCGACCGCATTTCTACCGGCACCGACGGCCGGGCCGAACTGCAGGTGGGTTCGACGACTTTGCGGCTGGACAGCCGCACCGAACTGGAAGTGCTGCGCCTGGACGACGAACGCATCGTGCTGGCGCTGAAGCGCGGCAGCCTGGCGCTGCGTGTGCGTTTGGCCGATGTGGCGCGCGAGGTCGAGGTCACCACGCAGGAAGCGCGGCTGCAGCCGCTGCGTGCCGGGCATTACCGCATCGACCGCCTGGACGACCGCACGCGCGCCGGCAGTTGGCGCGGCGACCTGCGTGTCGTCGACGAATTCGGTTTTTCCATCGCCACCGGCGAACACGCCGAACTGTGGCGCGACGGCCGAGAACTTCGCCACGTCTGGGGCAACCCCGCCGACGATGCCTTCGCCGCACGCGCGCTGCGTGAAGACGGTCTGGAGGACACGCGCACCGCCAGCGAACGTTTCGTCTCGCCCGAGATGACGGGCGCTGCCGAACTGGACCGCTACGGCCGCTGGGGCTGGGTACCTGGCGGCTATGTGGCCCGGCCCGTCTACAGCCCGGGGTTGGTGGTCTGGTCGGGCACGCCGAACGTCGGGGTGACCGTCAGAATTGGCGGCGATCGCTACGGCCCGGGCC
>JBBQAW010000515.1:0-1982 GCA_038316815.1 Burkholderiales bacterium | reverse complement strand
ACAGCTTAGCAGGCCTGCGCTGTCGTGGGTGAACCTGTCATGGGCGAAGGGTCCACCCTGTCACGCTGCGGCGCCATGGCCAGCCAGGCAGGGCCAAGCAAGGCTCACCCAACAAGGCCACAAGTCGGCTCCTAGAATCCGTTCCTCACACCATTTTCTCTGGAGCCGCCCCATGGACACCCGCACAACGCCCATTCGACTGCGCATCACCCAGATGCGCGAAGTGCTGGCGCAGCAAGGCGTGCACGCCTTGCTGGTGCCGTCCAGCGACCCGCACATCAGTGAATACCTGCCGGCACGCTGGCAGGGGCGGCAGTGGTTGTCGGGCTTCACCGGTTCGATGGGCACCCTGGTGGTGACGGTGAATGAAGCGCTGGTGTTTGCCGACAGCCGCTACTGGGTGCAGGCCGAAGCCGAACTGGCTGGCACCGGCGTGACTTTGATGAAAATTCCCACCGGCACGTCGATGGCGCATGTCGAGTGGCTGGCCACCCAGGTGCCGCGCGGCGCAATCGTGGCGGTAGACGCCCAGGTGCTGGGCCTGGGCGCGGCGCAGATGCTGCAATCAGTGCTGAACGCCGCGGGCGTGCAACTGCGCACCGACCTGGACCTGCTGGACGCGATCTGGCCCGACCGCCCCGCCCTGCCCGCCGCACCGGTTTATGAACACCTTGCGCCCCAGGCCCCTTTGCCGCGCGCGGCCAAGCTGGCTTGGGTGCGCGAAGCGATGGCGCGCCACGGCGCCAGCCACCACTTCGTTTCCACCGTCGACGACATCGCGTGGATGACCAACCTGCGCGGCAGCGACGTGTCGTACAACCCGGTCTTTCTGGCCCACCTGCTGGTGACCCTGAGCGGCGCGACGCTGTTCGTCGGCGCTGGCAAGCTGCCACCGGCCCTGGCAGCGCAACTGAAGGCCGAAGGCCTGACCCTGGCACCCTATGACGATGCCGGCGCTGCGCTGGCCGCACTGGGCGCTGCCGACACGTTGCTGATGGACCCCAAGCGTGTCACCCTGGCCTTCCGCCAGCAAGTGGGCGCCGGCTGCGCGGTGGCCGAGGCCATCAACCCCAGCACGCTGCACAAGAGCCGCAAGACGGCAGAAGAAGCCGCCTTCATCCGCAACGCCATGATCGAAGATGGCGCGGCGATGTGCGAGTTCTATGCCTGGTTCGAAGCCGCCCTGGCGCGCGGTGACCGCCTGACCGAACTGAGCGTGGACGAAGAATTGAGCGCCGCACGTGCGCGCCGCAGCGGCTTCGTCGGCCTGAGCTTTCCGGTCATTGCCGGTTTCGCCGCCAACGGCGCCATGCCGCACTACCGTGCCACGCCCGAATCGCACGCGGTGATCGAGGCCAGGCCGAGCGAAGGCAGCCTGCTGCTGATCGACAGCGGCGGCCAGTACCTGGGCGGCACCACCGACGTCACGCGCGTGTGGCCCATCGGCACGGTCACGCCGGCCATGAAACGCGACTACACGCTGGTGCTGAAGGGCACGATGAACCTCAGCCGCGCGCGCTTCCCGCGCGGCACGCTCAGCCCGATGCTCGACAGCCTGGCGCGCGCCCCGCTGTGGGCTGAAGGCATCGAATTCGGCCACGGCACCGGCCACGGCGTGGGTTACTTCCTGAACGTGCACGAAGGCCCGCAAAGTATTTCCAAGGCCATTCCAGACGCCCACATGGCGATGGAGCCGGGCATGGTCACCAGCATCGAACCCGGCGTTTACCGCCCGGGCCAGTGGGGCGTGCGCATCGAGAACCTGGTGCTGAACGTTCCTGCAGTCACTGATGCCAGCAACAGTGCCTTCGGCGAGTTCCTTGAATTCGAGACCCTGACTTTGTGCCCGATCGACACGCGCTGCATCGACCTGGCGCTGATGCGTGCCGACGAAGTGGCCTGGCTCAATGCGTATCACGTCACGGTGCGTCAACGGCTGTCGCCGCGTGTGCAAGGCGACTCTCTGGCCTGGCTGATGACGC
>JBBQAW010000514.1:0-1992 GCA_038316815.1 Burkholderiales bacterium | reverse complement strand
GGGCCGCGAAGACCTGGGGCAGGTGCTGCACCTCGTCCAGAACGACCAACCGGTCGCGCACACGGGGCAGGAAGATCTCGGGCTCGGCCAGCACGGCGCGGTCGGAGGCGCGTTCAAGGTCCAGGAACAGGGCCCCGTCATGCCGCGCGGCGACCGCGTGCGCCAGGGTCGTCTTGCCGACCTGGCGCGGCCCGAGCAGCGCCACAGCGGGCGACTGCAAGAGCCGACGTTCTACCCTGGCTTCGAGTTGACGATTGATCATTGCTGCATTTTGATCACTAAACGATCAAAATGCAATGATCATTTTGACATCGCTGCCATGCGGCAAGCGTGCCTCGCTCAGCCTTGTTTCGCAACCCTCAGGTGGCGGCAGGTGGCGGGTCGACGCCTTCGAAGACCTCAGTCATGGGCACGCTGGCGTCGATGCAGGGCAGCGCCAGGGCCGGCCCTTCGCTCATGTCGTGCAACACCCATTCACCTGCGGCATTGCGTCGAAAGGCTTCGACGCGGCAGGTGTCGGGGTCGACAAGAACGTATTCCAGCAGGGCCGGAATGCGGCGGTAGAGCGCGAATTTCCTGCTTCGGTCGTAGGACTGGGTGCTGGGGGACAGCACTTCGATGACCAACTTTGGCGCGCGGAAAATCTGGTCGGTGGCCAAATCGGCGGCGTCGCAGGTGACGAAGACGTCGGGGTAGAGGATGGTGTCTTCGGCAGCTTGCACTTTCATGCTGTCTGCGAAGACCTGGCAAGTTGAGCCGTCAAGGCACTCGCCAATACGGCGAGCAAGGTTCAACATTACGCGACCATGGGTGCGCCGCCCACCCGTCATTGCAAAAATCTCGCCTTGCACGAACTCGTGCTTTTCTTCCTGGGCATTTTCCCAGTCCAGATAAGCCTCAAGCGTCATCCGGGCTGCAGCACTGCGTTCATGGCGGGAATCCATTCATCGACAGGCGATCATTTTGCGCCAAGCGCCGCGCGTACCGCAGTTGCCACGCGCTGCACGTCGTCCAGCCCCATGCGCGTGTACAGCGGCAGGCTGACCATGCGTTCATACGCGCGCTGGCTGTGCGGAAACTGCTCTGGCCGCAGCGCATAGCGTTCGCGCCAGTACGGGTGCAGATGCAGCGGGATGTAATGCACGCTGCAGCCGATGCCGGCGTCGAACAGGCGTTCGATGAAGCGGTCGCGTTCGATGCCGGCGTCGTCGCTCAGACGCACCACATACAGGTGCCAGGCATGCTGTTCACCGGCTGGTGCGCGTGGCGGCAGCAGCAGGGGCAGGCCGGTCAGGGCCTGGTCGTAGGCCGCTGCCAGTTCCACGCGTTTCTGTTGAAACGCCTGCGCCCGCCGCAGCTGATGGATGCCCAGCGCCGCGGCAATGTCGGTCAGGTTGTACTTGAAGCCCGGCGCCACCACTTCGTAGTACCAGCTGGGCACCTTGGCCGTGAAGCGGTCGAACGCGTCGCGGTTCATGCCGTGCAGCCGCATGGTCTTGGCACGTTGCGCCAGCGCCGCGTCACGCGTTACCAGCATGCCGCCTTCGCCCGTGGTGATGGTCTTGTTGGCATAGAAGCTGAAGACGGTGGCGTCGCTGCCCAGCGTGCCTACCAGCGCGCCGCCGCTGGTAGTGGGCAGGGCGTGGGCGGCGTCTTCCACCACCTTCAGGCCATGGCGGCGGGCGATGTCCAGGATGGCCGGCATGTTGGCCGCCAGCCCGGCAAAGTGCACCGGCATGATGGCCCGGGTGCGCGGGGTGATGGCGGCTTCCACAGCGGCCGGGTCGATGTTCAGCGTGGCCGGGTCGATGTCGACCAGCACCACGTCGGCGCCCAGGTAACGCACCACTTCGGCCGTGGCAGTGAAGGTGTGCGTGGTGGTGATGACTTCGTCGCCCGGGCCGATGCCCAGTGCTTCCAGCGCCAGATGCAGCCCGGCGGTGGCGCTGTTCACGGCAACGGCGTGCAGGCTGTCGTCGCCCAGGAACGTCT
>JBBQAW010000513.1:0-1992 GCA_038316815.1 Burkholderiales bacterium | reverse complement strand
GCCTGCGGCAACGCCAGCGCGGCCAGCGCGGCCAGCGGCGAGCGCTTGCTGGATCATCTGGCCGATACCCTGGTGCGTCTGCTGGCCGAAGTCGAGGCGATGCCGTTGCCGTTGCCGTTACCGTTACCGTTACCGTTACCGTTACCGTTACCGCTGCCGCGGTTCTGACCGAGCCTCAATCGTCGCCAACCAGGTGGCCGGCTTGCTGCTTGGTGCGCATGTAGCGTTCGTTGTGCACCGTCATCGGGCCGTGTACGGCCACGCGGTTGACAACGTCGATGCCGGCCTGGCGCAGCGCCTCGATCTTCTGCGGGTTGTTGGTCAGCAGCTGGATGCGCGTGTGGCCCAGTGCCTGCAGCATGGCGGCGGCGGCAGCGAAGTCGCGTTCGTCCTCAAGAAAACCCAGGTGGCGGTCGGCCTGCAGCGTGTCAAGCCCGCTGTCTTGCAGCCGGTAGGCACGCAGCTTGTTGGCCAGGCCGGTGCCGCGCCCTTCCTGCGCCAGGTAGAGCAGCACGCCGCCGGTTTCGGCCAGCCGCGCCACAGCGCGCTGCAGCTGCGGGCCGCAGTCGCAGCGCAGGCTGCCCAGCAGGTCGCCAGTCAGGCAGGCCGAGTGCAGGCGCACGGGCACGGGCGCGTCGGCCGGCGGCCGGCCGACGATGATGGCGACGTGCTCGGCATCGCCATCGATCTCGCGAAACAGCACCAGGGTGCAGTTTTCCTCGGCCGCCAGCGGTACGTGCGCGTCGCTGACGCGGCGCAGGCCCGCAGCCCGTTCGGGCAGCGCTGCAACGATCTCGGCCGGGTCGATCTGCAGCACCTGTGCCGATGCCAGCGCGGCGCCAGCTTCGGCGTTCAAGCTCGCCAGCAGCAGTGCCGGGATCAGGCGCGACCGCTTGCACAGCGCCAGCGCGGCAGACCAGGCCAGGTCGTCGGCTGCTGCCGTGGCGGCGCCACCGAGCAAGTCGCGGTCGCCGGGGCCGGAAGACACACCGGCCAGTTGCTGCAGCCCGGCCAGCGTGGTGCGTGGCGAGAGCGTCAGTGCTTGCGGAAAGGGCGGCAGCGACCGGGTGGGCGCCTTGGTCACGCCCAGCGCCAGCAGGCGTTCGCCGCTGAGGAGCAATTGCGGCGCCGGCCCGGCCTGCAGCAGTTGCTGCAAAAGGGTTTCGCTGAGCGTCTCGACAGCGGCTGCCAGCAGCCAGCCGCCGTGGCTGGACAGGGCCAGCGCGCGCCCGTGGCGCAGTTCGGTGCAAGCGCGATCGGCGCGGATCCGGGCAGTTCGAGGGGCTTCGCCAGCCAGTTCGCTGCTGGCCAGCAAGGTGGTGAAGGGAAACTGCTTGTCGGTCATCGTTGTGGTTGCAGTGCCCGCCGCCGCAGCGCCGCTGCAGGCAGGAACAGACTGATTCAGAGTGATTCAGAGACTCATCTTCGGCAGGATAGCCGCTCGCCAGCATCCAGGAGCGTCATGAGTCCTTGGCGCCTGGCTGCCATGATCACCCGATGTCACACGCCGACCCCCCCGACTGGACCTTGCTGTGGGCGCAGATGCTGCAAGTGCGTGCCGCACCCCACAGCGCCACCGGCTCCACCGGCTGGCTGCGCGCCGACCCGAAGCAGGGCTGGTGCCTGACGGCCCCCTGCAGCCCGGCGGGCGCCGAATTGTTCAGTTTCTACAAGCCCGTGCTCGATGCCCGCCTGGCCCCCGCCCGAGTGGGTTCACCGCCCTGGGTGCTGGCGCAACTGGGACAGAGCCTGGACGGCTGCATCGCCACGGCCAGCGGTGATTCGCACTTCGTCACCGGGGCGGCCAGCCTGCTGCACCTGCACCGTCTGCGCGCCCTGTGCGACGCCGTTCTGGTGGGCGCCGGCACGGTGGCTGCCGACGACCCGCAACTGACCACGCGCCGTGTGAGCGGCCCGAACGCCGTGCGCGTGGTGCTGGACCCTGCTGCCCGCCTGGACGGCCGCGCCCGGCTGTTTAACGACGCGGCGGCG
>JBBQAW010000512.1:0-1995 GCA_038316815.1 Burkholderiales bacterium | reverse complement strand
GCTTTGCAAGTGGTCGATGGTTTCGACCACGGTTTCCAGCGTCTTCTTCTCGCGCCCCAGTTCCTGGGCGCGCTTGGGTTCGTTCCAGACCGCGGGGTTCTCCAGCGCGGCGTTGACTTCGTTCAACCGCAGGGCTTTGCGATCGTAGTCAAAGATACCCCCGAAGCTGCTGGGTGCGTTCGCTCAGATCGGCAAGCAGCGTGCCGATGGCGTTGATTTGTTCAGTGTCCATACCGGGTATTTTGGCATGGGGGTGTGGCGGCGGGCGCTCATGCTGTGTGTTCGGCCGCGTGTTCGTTCGTATGTTCGGCCAGGTGTTCCAGCAGCACCGAAGCCAGCGCTTCGGGCTGGTCGTGGTGCAGCATGTGGCCGCAGGGCGAAAGCATCGCCCTGCGAACGTAGGGCACGACGGCCAGGCGGGTTTCGAATTCTTCGCGGCTGTAGCGCTTGCCCCACCATTGGCTGACGTCGGTCTGGTCGCCTTCGACCCACAGCACCGGCGCCTGAATGTTACGCCAGGTGGCTAGCACTTCTTCGACCTGGTATAGCACCGGGTTGACGCGCTTGTGCGCCGGATCGCCCAGGATCTGCCAGCGCCCGGCAGCGTCCATCCGGGCCCAGTGTTGGGCCAGCCAGTCGGCCTTGTCGATGGGCAGCAGCGGGTTGTTCTTCATCAGCCGCGCGGCCACGGCTTGGGCGCTGTCGTAGTCGCGCAGTTCGGCCGGGGTCTTCAGCTCGTCCAGCCACTGCAGCAGGCGTTTGGGCGCCAGGTCGGGGGTGGTGCGCGGCAGGCCGAAGCCTTCCAGGTTGACCAGGCGCCGAATGCGCCCGGGCCGCAGGCCGGCGTAGCTCATCACGACGTTGCCGCCCATGCTGTGGCCCAGCAGGTCCACCTGCGGCACGCCCGGGTGTTCGGCCAGCACGAGGTCGAGCAGGCTGTCCAGGTCGGCCAGATAGTCGGGGAACCAGTAGCTGTCGCCGTGTGGCGTGTCGGTCAGGCCGAAGCCGCGCCAGTCGGCGGCGATGATGTGGCGGCGTTCGCCGTCGATCTGGCCCTCGCTGGCGTGCAGCGCATCGACCATGAACTGGAACGACGCGGCCACGTCCATCCAGCCATGCATCAGCACCAGGGGTGGCCGTTCGGGTGTGGCCAGGCCCGGGTGGCCCCAGCAGCGCAAGTGGTAGCGCAGGCCGCGCACATCGACCCAGCGGTCGGTGGCAGGGCGGCGTTCGGTATAGGGCAGGGCAGAAGTGGCAGCAGGCATGGCGGCGAAGGCTAAGCCACCCGCGGCAGTGGCGCTGTCACCTCGGGGCCTGTGCTGCTGGGTGCGCGCGGCGGTGGCCGCCAGCGCCGCAACAGCAGCGCATTGCCGACCACGCTGACGCTGGACAGCGCCATCGCCGCCCCGGCGAACACGGGGCTGAGCAGGCCGAAGGCGGCCAGCGGCAGGCCCACCACGTTGTAGGCAAAGGCCCAGAACAGCCCGCGTTTGAGCGTAGACCAGGTGCGGCGTGAAATGTCCAGCGCATCGGCCACGCGGCCGGGGTCGCCCTGCATCAGGGTGATGCCGGCGGTTTCCATCGCCACGTCGGTGCCGGTGGCCATGGCGATGCCGACATCGGCCGCGGCCAGCGCCGGTGCGTCGTTGATGCCGTCGCCGACCATCGCGACGACCTCGCCCGAGGCGCGCAGTGCCTGAACCGCCGCGGCCTTGTCGGCCGGCAAGACCTCGGCGCGAACTTCGCTGATGCCCAGGCTGCGCGCCACGGCCTCGGCGCTGCCGCGGTTGTCGCCGGTCAGCAGCACGGTCTTCACGCCCAGCGCCTGCAGCCGCGCGACGGCGGCGCGGGCGCCGGGCTTGATCGTGTCGCCGAAGGCCAGCAGGCCCAGCACGTGCGCCGGGCCGGGGCCCGTCTCGATCAGCCAGGACACGGTGCGGCCCTCGGCTGCCAGCCGCAAGCCGTCGGCGGCCAGCGCCCCGGCGTCGGCGCCGC
>JBBQAW010000511.1:0-2000 GCA_038316815.1 Burkholderiales bacterium | reverse complement strand
GTCACCGGTTGCCGAAGGCGGGCAAGCCGATTACGGCCAGTGTGCCGCCCAGGGCGTGCAACACACGCAGGATATTCTCCAGCCGCAGCGTCGGCTTGCCGGCTTCAAGATCAACGATGAAGCGCACGCCTACCCCAGCAGCCAAGGCCAACTGCGGCTGGGTCAGGCCGAGTTGTTTGCGGGCGGCACGGGCGGCCAGGCCGAGCGCGGCGGGGGTCGGGATGTCGGTCGCCGGTGTCATTGCATAAATTTTCTGTTCGGGAAATTATGAGCGAACGGCCGGGTGTTTGGGAGCAAAATTTCCTGATCGGGGCTTTTTCCTGGCCAGCTAAGGTTGAAGGCTGCAAAAACACCGATCGGGGCATTTCTGATGGATCCTGATGACGTCGCAGGCAAACTCAGCGGCCTGGCAAGCGGCCTTGCCAAGTGATTTGCCAGGCTGCGCATCCGGCGGTTTGCCAGTCGGGTAGCCAGGCGATCTGGCCCAGATGGCGGGCCTTGTCGAAGTAGCGGCGATCGGCGGTGATCAGCACCGAGCCAGGGTTGGCCAAAGCCAGTGCGTGGTAGAGCGTGTCGAACAGGTGGTGATCGAGCCGGCGGGCCAGGTCGATGGCTCGGGCATAGGCGGTGGTGGGTGCTGCCCAGGTGATGTCGAGTGCCGCCAGGCTATCGATGTCGCGCAGTGCGCCTTCGGGCTTGATGCGGCTGAGAACGGCTGCCACTTCAGCCAGAAAGTGCGGCGGTTGCAGCAGGTCCACTGTGCCTTGCGCGCTGAAGCGCAGGATGTCGAGCGCGGGTTCAACGTGATCCTCGCGCAAGGCCCAGTCAGCGTTGACAAACCACTTCACGGCCACGCTGGCATCGACGACGCAGATCAAGCGCGGCCTTCGTCGCGGGCGGCGTTGACTTGCGCTTCGGTGACAGATGGTGCGGTGGCGCGGTCAGCCAAGATGCGCCCAACCGCCAGGCGGTGTTGCTGGCGGCGCTGCGCGCGATCAACCGCCTCGCGCATCAACTCGGCGATGACGGCGCTTTTGTTCTGGCCCTCAAAGGTGGTGTTGAAGGCCCGCTTGACATCGTCGGGCACGCTGAAATTGACGGTCGCCATGAATTGCCTCGCTTGAACCCGGGTTGTTGAAAATTTCAACAACATTGTTGATCAGCAATGTGCGGCGGTCAACAGTGACAGCTGACTGCGACGATCTCACTGGATACGGACACGCTTGCCAGCCTGCACCACGGGTAGGTTTTGAGCGAGACCGCAGCGGCGTCGACCGTCACGCTGGGCTTGGGCGCTGTGCCGGTCAGGTGGCCGGTGCTCAGCGGCACCAACACGGCCGGTAGGCTGCCTGTGGCCGCACCGGGCGCGGTCTTGGTCGGTTCGGCCACCTTGAGTACAGGTTTGGGCATCGCGGCGGCGATGGCGTCCATCGCTTCGTCGATCCGATCACTGGCCTGGTCTTGCAGGTACATGATCTGCGGGATGCTGCTCAGCGCCGCCACGGCCTTGGGGCTGTCGATGTACTTCTCGATCTGCCGGTAGAGCGTGAGCTCGACATCCAGCCGGTCGCCCTCGACTAGCCGGATCAGTGCCCGGCCGTTGCCTTCAGCGCTGCGCATGATGCAGCGGCTTTCATTGCTCAACTCAAACTCGTCGCCCAGGGGCGTGAGCAGCTCCAGCGTCAGTGCGTGCGCGGCCTGCTTGAACGGCACGCCGTCGAGCAAACGGTTGAACTCGTAGTCGCCCTTGGTGTCTCCGATGTTGGGGCGGTAGCGCACCTTGGTCTGCCCCGCCAGCACCTCTTCGAACACCAGTTCGCCAAGCAGGCGGGATTTCTCAGCGGCGGAGATATCGACACGGCCGATCTCACGTGCGACATCACGCTCTTCGTTGGTGAGGAAGAACCACTGATCACCGTTGCGGCTGACCAAGCGCTGGCCCTCCAGGCGCTCCAGGCTGGCCTGGATGCGGCGTTTGAGCGCCAGCTTGTCGGCGTCGA
>JBBQAW010000510.1:0-2005 GCA_038316815.1 Burkholderiales bacterium | reverse complement strand
GTCAAGCTGCCATCAACCAACGTCGCCTGGCAGGCCGCTGCGGTTGACGCCGACATCGACCGCGCCTTCGCCCGCGCGCGCGCCGAGAAAAAGCCCGTGCTGCTGTACTGGGGCGCCACCTGGTGCCCGCCGTGCAACCAGCTCAAGGCCACGCTCTTCAACCGCCAGGACTTTGCAGCCCTGTCGAAAAACTTCATCGCCGTGCATGTGGACGGCGACCGCCCCGGCGCGCAAAAGCTGGGCGCACGCTTCAAGGTCAGCGGCTATCCGACGACCGTTCTGTTCTCGCCTGACGGTCAGGAAATCACCCGCCTGCCGGGCGAAGTGGACGCCCCTCAGGCCCTGGCCGTGCTGCAGCAGGGCCTGAACGGCGGCCGCGCCATCAAGGCCGTGCTGGCCGACGCGCTGGCGGGCAAGACGCTGGCCGTCGGCGATTGGCGTTTGCTCGCCTTCTACGGCTGGGAAACCGACGAAGCCCAGGTGGTGCCGAAAGCTGAACTGCCCGGCCTGCTGACCAGCCTGGCCGCGGCCAGCCCCGCTGGCGACAGCGAAACCGGCCACCGCCTGTGGCTGAAGGCCCTGGCCGCCAGCGACGACGGGCAGGGCGTGAAGCCCGACGCCGCGCTGCGCGAACGCGTGCTGCGTGTGCTGGCCGACCCGGTGCAGGCGCGGCTGCAGATGGACGTGCTGACCAACGGCGCGGCCGACATCGTGCGCGCGCTGGAAGCGGATGACTCGCCGCGCCGCGCGCCCCTGGTCGCAGCTTTCGAAGGCGTACTCAGGCGCTTCGAGCAGGACAGCACGCTGTCGCGTGGCGACCGCCTGGGCGCCGTCATCGCGCGCATCGACCTGGCACGCGTGGGCGTGCCCAAGGACACCGTGCAAGTCACCCTGCCGCCGGCCCTGCTGGCCGAAGTGCGCGCCCATGTGCAGCGCGACGACCGCGAAATCACCGACGGCTACGAACGCCAGGCCGTCATCACCGCCGGCGCCTACGCGCTGGGTCGCGTCGGACTGTGGGCCGACAGCGACGCGCTGCTGAAGGCCAACATGACCAAGAGCCATTCGCCGTACTTCCTGATGTCGCAGCTGGGCAGCAATCTGCGCAAGCAGGGCCGCACAGACGAATCTTTGCAGTGGTATCAGCAGTCCTTCGAAAAGGCCGAGGGCCCGGCCACGCGGCTGCAGTGGGGTTCGGGCTACCTGAATGCGCTGGTCGACCTGGCGCCGACGCAAAGCGCCCGCATCGAGAAGCTGGCGGCCCAGTTGCTGACCGAAGCCGGCAAGGACCGCAGCGCCTTCGAGGGCCGCAGCGCGCGTTCGCTGCAACGCGCCGGGGCCAAGCTGGTGGCGTGGAACGGCGACGGCCAACACGCGCCGGTGCTGAAGAAGCTGCAGACCCAGCTGGACGGCGTGTGCGCCCGGCTGAACACGGCCGCTGCGGCTGACGGCCAACGTGCGGCCTGCCAGGCCGTGCTGAAGCCCGCTGCCAAGAAGGCCACCTGATGTCGCGCCGCCTGCTGCCCGAAACCCAGGTTCACCCGGCCATCCGGGCTGCCATCGCCAACCAGCACGCCGACGTGGTGGCGGCAACTGAACAGGCCATCGCCCAGCACCCGGTGGTGGTTCTGGGTATGGCCGGCAACCCCTTCGTGAAGAAGGCGCGCCGGCTGCTCGACGCCGCCGGCATTGCCCACCACGATGTCGACCACGGCAGCTACTTCAGCCAGTGGCGGCGGCGCAATGCGCTGAAGATGTGGTCGGGCTGGCCCACCTTTCCGATGGTTTTCGTCAAGGGCGCGCTGGTGGGTGGCGCCGAAGATCTGGCCAAGCTGCAGGCCAGCGGCGAACTGAAGCGCTTGCTGGGTTGACGGCAGCCGCCTGGGTGCCGATTCGCGTCAGGCCGCGCAAGCGAGTTGAGGACGCCTGAAAGCCGGCCTGTCAGGCCATGAAGCTTTGCCGAGGCGGCGGCCTTGGTCTCGGTCTCGGTCTCGGTCTCGGTCTC
>JBBQAW010000509.1:0-2011 GCA_038316815.1 Burkholderiales bacterium | reverse complement strand
CGCGGGCTGGACCCGGCGTCCATCGGCATCGCGTTGGCCATCGGGCTGGCGGTGAACGCGGTGTTCGACCCGCTGATCGGTTCGTGGTCAGACCGGACGCGCAGTCGCTGGGGGCGCCGCCATCCGTTCATGTTCGCGTCCATCTTGCCGGCGGCGCTGTTGTTCTGGGGCCTGTTCAATCCGCCCGAGGCCCTGAGTGCGGACGGAGAACTGATCTGGCTGGCGGTATTGAATGTGCTCATGCTGCAAGCCATGACCATGTATCACACGCCGCATCTGGCGCTGGGCGGCGAGATGTCAGAAGGCTATCTCGAACGCACCAGCATCATGAATGTCAACACATTCTTTTTGTGGATTGGCGACACCGTCGGCTGGCAGCTGTGCTTTTTGGTATTTTTCAGCGCGACTCAGGCATTCCCGAACGGCGCGCTCGACCCGACGCGGTGGCCGGCGTTCTCGATCACCATTGCCCTCATCGTGGTGGTTTGCCTGTTTGTCTCAAGCACGGTGACGGCGCGGCGCATTCCCTACCTGGTGCAGCCAGCGATCACCACGCCAGGCTTCAGTGCGCGCGAGTGGGCCCGCGACGTCGGGCGTGTGCTGCGCAACCGCAACTATGTGGTGCTGCTCATCGGATTCTTCTTCCTGTCGTTGATGACCGGTATTCGCGGCGGTTTGTGGATCTACACAGTCACTTTTTTCTGGCAACTGCGCAACGACGAACTGGCGTTCTTTTCCATCGGCAGTCTCGTCGGCTATGTGTTTGCCGCATTCGTCGTCAAGCGCTTGCATCAACGCTTCGAGAAACGTTGGACGGGGATGGTGGCATTGATCGTCTACTGCGTCGGCCCTGCCATTCCCTTGACGCTGGGCTACTTCGGCATCCTGTCGGCACAGACGCCGTGGCTGCTGGCGATCCTGATCGCTTTCTCGCTGCTGCAGCACGCCCCCTACAGCATCATGACGACAACCATCTATTCAGCGCTGGCCGATATCGCTGACGAGAACGAGCTGAAGTACGGTTTGCGCCAGGAAGGCGCGCTCTTCGCCACGCGCACTTTCTTCGCCCGTGTGGACCAGGCATTGGGCACTGCGCTGGCGGGCTGGGTGTTGGCCATGATCGCCTTCCCGGCTAAGGCCACGCCCGGCCAGGTGCCCGAGGCTGTGCTGATGGGCCTGGCCGTGGCCTACATGCTGTCGGTCGTGCCGGGCCTGGTGGCGAGCATCTTCTACGGCATGCTGAACGTCACGCGCGCCACGCACGACACCACCCGGCGAGCCATCGACGCGCGCAAACTGCAAGCCGGCGTTACTGCGATGCCGGATACGAAGGCCGCTGCCGTTTGAGTCCCTGTCTGAGCCCTGTCTGAGCCCTTGATGAGCCCTTGTCGAGCCCTTGCCTGAGCCGATCTTTTAGCCGATCTCTGAGCCCATGTCTGAATCCTTGCCTGAACCCCTGCCTGAACCTTTGTCAGCACCCGTGACCGACCACGCCGCCAACAAGCGCTTGCTGGCCGAACTGTTGCACCGCTTGTCCGAATCCGACGGCGCCGACATCGACATCACGCTGGCCGCCTATTGCCACCCCGACGCCGTCTGGCGCGTCTTCCACCCTGTCAACGACCTGCATGGCAATGCCGAGGCCGCTGCCCAGCTGTGGGCGCCGCTTCGCGACGCCTTCCCCGACTGGGATGCCCGCGTGGCCTTCATGCTGGCCGGCGAGTACGAAGGCCGCGACTGCGTCAGCACCTGGGGCGTGCTGATGGGCAACCTGGCCAAGCCGTGGCTCGGCATCCCGCCGACCCACGGTCTGTGCACGCTGCGGATGGGCATCAACGCCGTCTTCCGCGAAGGGCGCATCGCCAAGGTCTACGTGCTGCTGGACATCGTGGACCTGATGCGCCAGGCCGGCCACTACCCGTTTCGCCGCATGCCCGGATCGGCCGAAGCCTGGGCCTTTCCGCCTTGCGACAGCGGCGCCACCAGCGAGAGCGTCGATGCCGAACTCGGT
>JBBQAW010000508.1:0-2021 GCA_038316815.1 Burkholderiales bacterium | reverse complement strand
CCAGGCGGCCAGCGTCGATGCTGTAGCGGCTGGCGTCGACGTGGCTGCCTTGCGCCAGCGGGAAGGCTTGGTCGAGGAAGCTGCGCGCAAAGGCAATGACGCGCGCGCCGCGCTGCGGGTTGTAGGCGCCAGCCTTGCCGGCACCGTCGGCCTCAGAGATGGCGTCGGTACCGTAAAGCGCGTCGTACAAGCTGCCCCAGCGCGCGTTGGCGGCGTTCAGCGCGTAGCGTGCGTTCAGGATCGGCACCACCAGTTGCGGGCCGGCCTGTTGCGCCAGTTCAGCGTCGACATTGGCGGTGCTGATGGTGAAAGGTGCAGGCGTGGGCTGCAGGTAACCGATGCCTTCGAGAAAGGCGCGGTAGGCCGCCGGGTCGGCGATGGGCCCAGGGTGGGTGCGGTGCCAGGTGTCCAGTGCGGTTTGCAGGCGCTCACGTTCGGCCAGCAGGGCCGCGTTGCGCGGCGCCAGGTCAGTGACGATGGCGTCGAAGCCGGCCCAGAAGTGGGCGGGCGTGATGCCGGTGCCGGGAAGAACTTCGTTTTCGATGAAGTCGTGCAGCGCGTTGGCGACGTGCAGGTGGTGGCAGGGAATGCGCATGGCGGGGCCTTCAGGAAAGGGGTCGGACAAAACGGACCTGTAAGCAAGCGTGGGCCGGCTAAATGGGAAGTGCGGGGAGTGCGGGAACAGCGGGAACAGCGGTCGCGGCGGGAATCGCGGCTACCGCTGGAAAGAACGCAAGCACGTCGCGCAGGCTGCTGCCGGTGTGGGTGGGCGCAGTACCCAGTTGTTCCAGCGGCAAGTTGGCGCGGTTCACCCATAACGTGGTGTAGCCGAACCAGGTGGCGCCGATGGCGTCCCAGCCATTGCTGGAAACGAACAGGATGTCACGCGCCGGCAGGCCCAGGGCCTGCGGGCCCAGCGCGTAGGCCGCGGGGTCGGTCTTGAAGCGCTGCACGCCGTGCACGCTGAGCACGTGCTGCAGCAGGCCATCGAAGCCCGCGCTGCGCGTGGCCACGGCCAGCATCTCGGGGTCGCCATTGCTCAGGATGCCAGTGGCCACGCCGCGTCGCTGCAGTTCGCGCAGCACGTCGTGGTTTTCGGGGAAGGCGCTCAGGTGCCGGTACTGGTTCATCAGGCTATCTTCGGCCTCTGGCGTCAATGCCAGCTGAAGGCGCTGAGCGGCAAAGCGCAGGCCGGCGCGCGTCAACTGCCAGAACGGTTGATAGCGCCCGGCCAGCGTCAGCAGCCGGGTGTAGTCGATCTGCTTGTCGCGCCACAGCTGGGCCAGCGCTTCGCCGCGGCCCGGAAACAGCTGTTCAGCCAGCAGCCCGACGCTGTAGACGTCGAACAAGGTGCCGTAAGCGTCGAACAGAACGGCGCGCGGTTGCGGCGGAGGTTTGGCCATGCCGACAGTCTATTCAATACTGCGTTCGCTATTAACTGCCGAAAGAGTGATGGATTGATGCCAAATTAGTGCATAGTCTGGGCCATGGCGCGGTTGAAACAGATCGAATCATTCGTCTCGGTGTCCATCCGCGGCAGCCTGACTGCCGCCGCCCATGCCGAAGGCGTGGCTCCGGCGGTCATTGGCCGGCGCATCGACGCGCTGGAAGAACGCCTGGGCGTGAAGCTGCTGGTACGCACCACGCGCAAGCTGACGCTGACACATGAAGGCAGCGCGTTTCTGGAAGATTGCCAGCGTTTCCTGGCCGACCTGGGCAACGCCGAAGCCAGTGTCAGCGAAGGGGGGGTCAAGGCCAGCGGGCACTTGCGCATTACCGCACCGGCGGGCTTCGGCCGCCGCCATGTGGCGCCCCTGGTGCCGGCCTTTATCGCCCAGCATCCCGATGTCAGCCTCTCGCTCAACCTGAGCGACCGCGTGGTCGATATCGTCAACGAAGGCGTGGACTGCGCCGTGCGTGTGGGCGACCTGCCCGACAGCAGCCTGGTCAGCGTGCGCCTGGCCGACAACCGCCGCATGTGCGTGGCCACGCCGGGCTACCTGCAAGCCCACGGCACACCG
>JBBQAW010000507.1:0-2044 GCA_038316815.1 Burkholderiales bacterium | reverse complement strand
AGTGCCGCGCGACATCGAACCCGAGGTGGTTCGGCTGTCCGACGTTTACCTGTACACCGTCGACGACTTGTCGCAACTGGTGCAAACCGCTGGCGAAAAACGCCAGGCCGCCGTGCAGCAGGCCGAGGCCATCATCGAGACCGGTGTGCAGAACTTCGCGCACTGGCTGGACCAGCGCACAGCAGTGCCGCTGATCCAGGCCCTGAACCGCCAGGCTGAAGACTGGGCCACCATCGAGATGGCGCGCGCGCGCAAGATGCTGTCGCGCGGCGAGCCCATAGAAGCGGTGCTCGAAGCCTTGACCCGCGGCCTGACCCACAAAATGCTGCACGGCACCCTGGCCGAACTGCACACGGCCGACGGTGAAGAACGCGCCCATCTGGCCGACACCGTGACGCGCCTGTTCCTGCGGCAGAGCAGCCGCACAGCTGGCGGCGAAGGCCATCACGGTCGTTGATGCGGGCTTGTTTCATGACGGGGGGCGTTCCCCCGGATCATGAGAATCAACCATCCGTCCCAATCACTGCCACGCCACCGCACCGCCGTACCGCGGCACCGCCATACCAATACTTGGCCGGGCTCGCGACCCGATGCAGATTGACTGAACTCCCCTGAAATGACACCCGCATTGCGCGAGCAGTTCGAACGCCTGGCCCTGCGCCTGGCCGAGCTTGACGCCACCCTGGCCGACCCCGCTGTCGCCAGCGACATGCAGCGCTGGCGGCTACTGTCGCGCGAACAGGCCGAGGCCCAGGGCATCGTCGAACGTTACCGCCACTACCAGCAGCGCGAGAGCGACATCGCCGCCGCCCGCGAACTGCAGGCCGACCCGGCGGTCGACGCGGACATGGCCGAGATGGCGCGCGAAGAAATCGCCAGTGCCACGGCCGACATGGAACGCCTGCAGGCCGAACTGCAGGCCGCTCTGGTGCCAAAGGACCCGGATGACGAACGCAACGCCTTCCTGGAGATTCGCGCCGGCACCGGTGGCGACGAATCGGCGCTGTTTGCCGGCGACCTGGCGCGCATGTACCTGCGCTATTGCGAACGCCAGGGCTGGCGTACCGAAGTGCTGAGCGCCAGCGACAGCGAACTCGGCGGCTACAAGGAACTGGTGTTGCGCATCGAGGGCGGCAGCGCGCATTCAGGTTCGAGCCAGGGCGTGAATTTGGGGGTGTATGGCCAGCTGCGTTTCGAAAGCGGCGGCCACCGCGTACAGCGTGTACCCGCGACAGAAAGCCAGGGCCGCATCCACACCAGCGCCTGCACCGTGGCCGTGATGCCCGAGCCCGACGAAGCCGAAGAAGTGCAGCTGAACCCGGCCGACCTGCGCATCGACACCTTCCGCGCCAGCGGCGCCGGCGGCCAGCACGTCAACAAGACCGACAGCGCCATCCGCATCACCCACCTGCCCACGGGCCTGGTGGCCGAGTGCCAGGACGACCGCAGCCAGCACCGCAACAAGGCCAAGGCCATGGCCGTGCTGGCCGCACGCTTGCGCGAGAAAGACCGCAGCGAACGCGCCGCCAAGGAAGCGGCCACGCGCAAGGGTTTGATCGGCAGCGGCGACCGCAGCGACCGCATCCGCACCTACAACTTTCCGCAAGGGCGGCTGACCGACCACCGCATCAACTTCACGCTCTACAAGCTGGGCGCCGTGATGGACGGCGACCTGGGCGACGTCACCGCTGCCTTGCGCAGCGCATGTGCGGCCGAACAGCTGGCCCTGCTGGAAAGCGGCCTGGGCTGAGCATGCAGGTGCGGGACGTGCTGCAGGCCGCCCGACAGATGGGCGTAGACCGGCTGGACTCACAATGGCTGCTGGGCCACTACCTGCAGCGCCCGCGTGCCTGGCTGCTGGCGCATGAGGACGAATCCTTGCCCCCTGCCCTGGAGGCGGTCGTGCTGGACCAGCTGGCCCGCCGCGCCGCTGGGGTGCCGCTGGCCTATCTGACCGGCGAACGCGAGTTCTGCGGCCTGGTGCTGCAAGTCAGCCCGGACGTGCTGATTCCGCGCCCGGAAACCGAATTGCTCGTCGACTGGG
>JBBQAW010000506.1:0-2053 GCA_038316815.1 Burkholderiales bacterium | reverse complement strand
TCCAGGCCGTACTTCTTGGCGAAAGCCCAATCGCGTTCGTCGTGCGCGGGCACACCCATCACGGCGCCGTCGCCATAGCTCATCAGCACATAGTTGCCCACCCACAGCGGCACTTCACGTTCGGTCAGCGGGTGCTTGACGTGCAGGCCCAGCGGCATGCCGACCTTGTCCTTCAAAGCCATCTCGGCTTCGGTGGTGCCGCCCTTTTTGCATTCTTCGATGAAGGCGGCGACGTTCGGGTCGCGCCGCGCCACCAGGGCGGCCAGCGGATGTTCAGGGGCCACGGCGCAGAAGCTGACACCCTTGATGGTGTCGGCACGCGTCGTGAAGACATACAGGCGGCCTTCTTGCACCAGAGCGCCAGTCTCGTCGTGGATGCCGTGCGGAAAGGCAAAGCGCACGCCACTGCTCTTGCCAATCCAGTGTTCCTGCATCAGGCGCACGCGTTCGGGCCAGCCTGCCAGGTAGTGCGGCGCTGTCGGGTCGCTCACGCCTGCCAGCAGTTCGTCGGCGTACCGCGTGATGGCCAGGTAGTAGCCGGGAATTTCGCGTTTCTCGACGATGGCGCCGCTGCGCCAGCCGCGGCCGTCGACCACCTGTTCGTTGGCCAGCACGGTCTGGTCGACCGGGTCCCAGTTCACGACCTGGGTCTTGCGGTAGGCAATGCCCTTCTCGAGCATCTTCAGGAAGAACCACTGGTTCCACTTGTAGTAAGTGGGGTCGCAGGTGGCGACTTCGCGCGACCAGTCGATGCTCAACCCCAGGGGCTGCATCTGCGTTTTCATGTCGGCGATGTTGGCGCGCGTCCAGGCGCCGGGCGGCACGTTGTTGGCCATGGCAGCGTTCTCGGCCGGCAGGCCGAAGGCGTCCCAGCCCATGGGCATGAGCACGTTCATGCCTTTCATGCGCAGGTAGCGCGCCATCATGTCGTTGATGGTGTAGTTGCGCGCATGGCCCATGTGCAGCCTGCCGCTGGGGTAGGGCAGCATGCTGCAGGCATAGAACTTGGGGCGCGATGCGTCTTCGCTCACGCGTGCGGTGCCAGTGGCTTGCCAGTGCGCCTGAGCGGCGGGTTCAAGCTCGGCGGGCAGGTATTTGTCGTTCATCGATCAATTGTAGGGACCGGCCCTGGGCGCATAGCCCACCGCGCGACCCCTACATCACGCACTCAACTTGGCGTCTGGCCGCTGAAAGCGGGTGGGCCGAGAAACCGCCAACTCGACCCGCCTCAACCAGGCCGTGCTGATGCACGCACGCCACAGGTTCAGATGTTGCGCCGCTCAGCGGCCCGCAGCGGGCCGAGCAGGCGCACGTTCTGTTGTGTCTGGCGATGTCGGCGCAGGGGCAGGGGCAGAGGTAGGCGTGGTCGCAGACGCATCGGGAGCCTGCGTGACCAGGCCAATGCGCGAAAGCCCGGCCTGCTGCACCCAGCCGATGAGTTCGGCCACGCGGCCATAGGGCACGCGGGTATCTGCCCGCAGCTGCACTTCGGTGTCTGGGTTGCGGCGCGCAGCGGCACGTGCATGCTCGGTGATGCGCGTCTGCGCCGTGCCTTCGTCCAGCTGTTCTTCACCGATGTAGAAGCGGCCTTCCTGGTCGATGGCCAGGGACACGGAAGCCGGCGCCTGGCTGCTGCCGCCGGCGTCACTGGCCGGCAGATCAAGCTTCAAGCTGCGGGCGATCAGCGGCGCACTGATGATAAAAATCACCAGCAGCACCAACATCACGTCGATCAGCGGCGTCATGTTGATCTCGCTCATCGGCTTAGCGCCAGGGCGGCGTTCCAGTCGGCCAAAGCTCATGGGGTTGCCTCGTGTCGGCGGATGGCGGCTTGCGGCCCATTGCGGACGTTCGTTCCTCGTCTGTTGCAGACGTTCGGCGCTGACCCTTCGGGATATCTCCGTTGTCCCTTGGCTACGTCAGCCGGGTGGCCCCCTCCGCTCATGTCCCCCGCCGCCGGCCTGCGGCCGACGGCTCCTCCTTTACTTCGCTGCGGGGGCCACCCGACTGCCGCAGCCCGCCAGCATGTTTGCGTGCGACGGTAGCGTGCAAA
>JBBQAW010000505.1:0-2108 GCA_038316815.1 Burkholderiales bacterium | reverse complement strand
GGCGGCCTGCTGCGCCGCTACGCCGCTGCGCAGGACGGTGTCTACACCGACACCAGCGCCACCCGGGACCCAGGCGTGATGCCTCTGCCCGGCCTGCCGGGCTGCAGCCTCGACCTCACGGGTTTGCTGTAGCCGCCCGCCGGCCGGCTATTTGTTGGAAGGACCAGTGCAGTGTTCGACGCTGTGTGGAACCTGAGAAAACCGATGGATGGGGTTGTCTGGCCAAAGGCAAACCACAGCGATGCTCTTTTGCATCGCGCGGATTTGCAACAACGCCAGGCGACCCAAGACGCGGTTTGGTGTTCCAAGAAGCGTCGAACGCTGCACTAGCGGGTGGCTTCCGCTGCCGGCTTGGCAGGCACCTGCTTGCGCATGCCTTCGCACGGGTCGGGGCGCGTTTGTGCAGGCGTCATGCGCACCAGATCGTAGGGCTGCAGCCCGCCGCCCTCACCCGCTTCAAGCCAGCCCACCGCCTGGCTCATGGCGCGGACTTCGGGCTTCAGCCAGCGCGGCGCGCCGATATCGGTGCGCACATGGCCGTTGCCGGCCAGCAGCACCACGCCACGCGCGGCATGACGCTCCAGCACGCGGGCCATGAACTGGTCGCGCGCCACCTGGGCCTGGGCCATGCGGCCGGCCATCGGCGCGTCGATCATGCCGCAGTGGCTGGCGACGATGTCGCGCGTGTGGGCGGCCAGCACGTCCGCAGGCACCTTGGCGTCGAAGCCCAGCGGCGCCAGGCCTTCACGCATGACGCGGCGCGCTTCGTCGCGCGACACATTCGCCGCCACGATGGGCACGCCGGCGTTTAGGGCGGCCTGGATGAAAGGGCGATAGAAGGTCCAGTTCCAGCCGCCACCCTGCCCGCCGCCGGGGGCGCCGGCAGCGATGACGGCATCCGCCGTGGGCTTGGCGCCGCCGGCGAACAAGGCGTCGATGGCGCCCTGCCGTTCGCCGTCCAGTTGCTCCATGGCCAGCGCCGGCCGCGCACCGCGGGCCAGCAGGGCCTCGAAGGTACGCAGGCGTTCGGCATGCTGCAGGGCGTTGTCGTGCACTTCTCCGAACAGCAGCACGCGCTGGCTGGGCGTGAACGTTGATGTTGAAGACACTGTTGGCGGCGATGCAGAAGACGACGCCGTCGAAGCCGCTCCCGGCGCCGTGCAGGCCGACAGCAGCAGCAAAAGTATGGCCACGGGGACGGCACGTAACGCGATCGGCAAGCTTGTCATGCGCTGCACTGTAGCCGCCGGGCCATTTTGTCCGCATGCGTCATGACTCGACGCAGACGTCAAACCCTGCGCGTCCACCACTCGCCGCCCAGCTGCCCTTGCAGCCACGTGACGAAGCCGCTGACCTTGACCGGCACCAGCCGGGGCGACGGAAACACCGCGTGCACCTCTTGTTCAGGCAGCGTCCAGCCCGCCAGCAGCGGCTGCACCACCCCGGCGCGGACAGATTCCTGCGCCACGTACCAGGGCAACACGGCCAGCCCCAACCCCAGGCGCGCTGCCGACAGCAGGGCTGAGAGGTTGTTGCTGCGCAGTGGCCCGGCCACGGGCACCTGATGCACCTGACCGTCGGACGCGGTGAAGACCCAGCGGTCATCACCCTGCACGCTGCTGTAGATCAGCGCTGCGTGGGCTGCCAGGTCGGGCGGCGACGCGGGCGTGCCACGCTGCGTCAAGTAGGCCGGCGCGCCCACCAGCACCCAGGGGTTGCGGCCCAGATAGCGGGCGCCCAGGGTCGAATCGGCCAGCCGGCCCATGCGCACCGCCAGGTCGATGCCTTGTTCGACCAGGTTCACGTAGCGGTCTTCGAAAGACAGGTCGATGTGCAGCCCCGGGTGCTGCTGCATGAACTTCAGCACCAGCGGCGTCAACACGCGCCGCCCGAAAGCCACGCTGGTGCTGATGCGCAGGCTGCCCTGCACGCGCTGCTGCATCAGCGCGGCCAAGTTGTCGGCTTCCTCCAGTTCGCGCGCAATGACCTTGCACTTGTCGTAATAGGCCGCGCCCACTTCGGTGGGGGTGGCGCCACGCGTGCTGCGGTGAAACAGCCGCGCGCCCAGACGCGCTTCCAGCGCCGCGACATGCTTGGTGGCGGTGGGC
>JBBQAW010000504.1:0-2135 GCA_038316815.1 Burkholderiales bacterium | reverse complement strand
ATTCGATGAACTTGATCGCCGAGTCGCGGTTCTTGGCGTTGCGTGCCACCGCCGCGCCTGAGATGTTGACGTGCGTGCCCCAGCTGGACTGGTTCGGGAAGACCACGTCGACGCGGTCGACGATGTCCTTGTCCTCGGGCTTGGTGCTGCGCATCAGGCGCGCAAAGTAATAGGTATTAGTCACCGCCACGCCGCATTCGCCGCTGGCGACGGCCCTGATCTGGTCGGTATCGCCGCCCTTGGGTGCACGCGCCATGTTGCTGACGATGCCTTGCAGCCAGGCCTCGGTCTTCTGCGGCCCCAAATGTTCCAGCACCGAACCGAAAAGGCTCAGGTTGTACGGATGCGAGCCGCTGCGCAGACAGACCATGCCTTTCAACGCCGGGCTGGCCAGCTTCTCGTAGGTGTCGACATCGGCCGGCTTCACACGCGCCTTGTCATAGACGACGACGCGCGCACGTGTGGACACGCCCACCCATTGCTGCCCCTGCCCGGTGTCGCCAGCGCGGAACTGCGCCGGGATGCGCTGCTCGATGAATGCTGACTTGAAGGGCTGGAACAGGCCCTGCTGTTCACCGCGCCAAAGCCTTGCGGCGTCGACCAGCAGGATGACATCGGCCGGGCTGGCTGAGCCTTCGGCCTGCAGTCGGGCCAGGATGCCGGCGTCGTCGGCCTCGACCCGATTGATGCGGATACCAGTGGTCTTGGTGAAGTTGGCGTACAGGGCCTCGTCGGTCTGGTAGTGGCGGGCCGAGTAGAGATTCAAAACTTTTTCTTGCGCCAGGGCCGGTAGCGCAGCCAAGCCGGCAGCTAGGGTCATGGCAGACGTCAAGGCAGTCAGGGCAAAGCGGCGGGCAGCATTCATGGTTTTTGCGCGAAGTTCAGGGGGTTGAAAACCCAAACTATAAACGCGAATCATTGTCATTGGCAATCAGAAAACGCCGTATCGGGCTGTCGAGCAGGCTAGAAAGTTGGCTAAAAGCAGGCTGAAAAACTGGCCATCAGGCAGGCCATCAAGCAGACCATCAGGCCATCAACTGTGCCCAGACCTTGTCCAAGCGCTTGGCGCTGACCGGCTGCGGCGTTCGCAGTTCTTGCGCGAAGAGGCTCACCCGCAGTTCTTCCAGCAGCCATCGGTATTCGTCCAGGCGCATGTGGCCAGCGCCCTTCAGTTCAGCCAGCCGGCGCAGCCAGCGCTGTTCCAGCGGGCGCAGTTCGGCATGCCTTGAAGCGTCGCGGGCAGGGTCGGCACGCAGCTTGTCCAGGCGCAGCACCACCGCTTTCAGGTAGCGCGGCAAATGCTGCAGCGCCGGCCAGGGCGTGTCGGTGAGAAAGCGCTTCGGAACCAGACGCTGCAGCTGCGCGCTGACGTCGTCACCCACATCACGCGGGGGCTTGCTGTCTTTCAGTTTGCGCGTGGCGGCAGCGTAGTCGGCCAGCAGCGTGCCGGCCAGGCGCGCCACTTCCTGGGCAATCAACGTCAGCCGCGTGCGGCCTTCTTCGACGCGACGGGCGAAGGCTTCGGCGTTGCTGGGCAGCGGCTCGGCCAGGAAAGCGCGGTCCAGGGCGATGTCGACGATCTGGGCGCGAAGCTCTTCCAGCGTGCCCAGGTTCATGTACAGCGCCGCCATCTTGGGCAAATCCGGGATACCCTTTTCCAGGTACTTCAGGGGTTCCTTGATTTGCAGGGCCACCAGGCGGCGCAGGCCGGCGCGGTGTCGGATGGCGGCCATGTCGGGCTCGTCGAAGACTTCAATTTCGACATGCGTGCCACGGTCCAGCAGGGCCGGGAATCCCACCAGGGTCTGGTCGCCCCGGCTGATTTCCATCAGCTCGGGCAGTTCGCCGAAGGTCCAGGCGGTGTAGCGCGCAGTCTCGGTAGTTGCGGCCCTCGAGGGAGCAGCTGGACGAATGATCTGGGCCCGCACGCCCGCGCCATGCGCTAGCGCCGCATCGGGCGCGGGCTGGGCCACAGCCGCAGCCGGCGACCCCACCTTCAGCGCCGCCAGCGCCTGGAAAGCACTGCGCGCCTGGCCCCCAAGTTCGGCCTTCAGACTGGCCAGGTCACGCCCCGTGCCCAGCTGGCGGCCGTGTTCGTCGACCACGCGAAAGCCCATGAACAAGTGCTGGCCCAG
>JBBQAW010000503.1:0-2141 GCA_038316815.1 Burkholderiales bacterium | reverse complement strand
GCCGGTTTCCATTTCGTGGCTCATGAGAACGCGGACGGTGGTCTTGTCGCCGGCGGCTTGGGCGCGAATGCGCATCGGGTCTGCCATGGTGGGCTCCTGAATCTGTGAATGGGGCGGGTGGTTGGGGCGAAGTGGCTGGTTGGCTGGTTGGCTGGTTGGCTGGTTGGCTGGTTGGCTGGTTGGCTGGCGGGCTGCGCTTCAGCCGCCACAACCACCCAGCGTGACTTTCACTTCCTTGACGGCGTACAGCACTTTGCCGTCGCCCATCAAGGCCACGGCATAGACGTTGGACGACTGGCCCATCTTCACGCGCGTCGTGAAGTTGGCCTCGACGCTGTCGGTGACGTCGAAGATGGCCGTCAACATGGCCGGGTTCTTCTCGACCAGCACCATCAGGCGTTTGGCGCCTGGCAGGGTGGTACTGGCGCCCACAGGCACGACGGCGCCGTTTTCGGCGATGTCCGGGCCGGTGATGGTGACGTCCTTGCTTTCGACGGGCGTACCTGCACCCAGGGCCTTCATCAGGTCGGCCATGGTCTTGGCATCAAAAGCAGCAGCTTGCCAAGCAGCCTGGGCGGCTGTGGGCAAAAGGCCAGCGCCGGCCAGCAGGGCGGCCAACTGGGCGGAATGGTTCAGGGCTTGACGACGGGTCAACATGTCTTTCTCCTAGATTCGTACATCGTAATGAATGGATGCCGGGCTGTGATTCGGATCATCCCTGAGCCGAGCCGGCAGCACCCAGGCGGGGTTGTTCAGGCCTCATCGTTTGGCGCCTGCGGTAATCCACTGTGCCAGGGTCTTGGCATCGGCCTCCGACAAGGCCTGCGCCGGCATCGGAATGGCGCCCCAGACCCCCTGGCCACCGACCTTGATTTTGCTCGCCAGGTAGGACTCGGCATCTGCCTTGCCGGTGTACTTCCTGGCAATTTCGGTAAAGCCCGGGCCCACGATCTTGTTGTCCATGCCGTGGCAGGCCGTGCAGGTGTGCCTGACCGCCAGGGCGACAGCAACAGCGTTGCCGCTGGCGGCTGCCGGCACCGGTGTCGCAGCCGGCGTGGCGGCGGGCACCGCCCCCGCAGGCCGGGTGGTGTCGGCACC
Organism: Burkholderiales bacterium; assembly: GCA_038316815.1. GTDB lineage: Bacteria > Pseudomonadota > Gammaproteobacteria > Burkholderiales > Burkholderiaceae_C > Rubrivivax. The sequence goes on along the minus strand of JBBQAW010000503.1, from coordinate 1,043 downwards.
GTGCTGGGCACCGACCATGCGGTTCTGATCGGCCAGGTTGCCGTGCGCATTGCGTGCGAAGTCGGGCAGGAAGGAAGCCAGCTTGGGCTCGCTCGATTCGGCGGTGCAGTTCAGCATGCAGGCCCTGGCCACGACGTCGGGCTTGCCGCCGTTGCCCAGGCTCTTGCCCGGCCACAGGCCGTGGTCGGTGGTCTTGCCGTTGCGGTTGGGCAGCATGCCCTGCACCTGGGCGATGTTCGTGTTCGACAGGACGAAGCTGGCGGGCAGCACGTCACCCAGATGCAGCAGGTAGGCGGTGACGGCGTAGACCTCTTCCACACTCAGCGACTTCGGCTCGTTCCAGGGCATGGCGCGGCTGATGTAGTCCCACAGCGTCGAAATCGTGGACACCTTCATCAGCGTGGTGCGGCCGGGATAGGCGGGGTCGAGCAGTCGCGCTGCGCGGCCGGTCTTGACATCGTCGGCCGTGGTGCCGCCGATCAGCGGCGAGAACACCTGATTGGACTCACCGAAGATGCCGTGACAGGACGCACACTTGCTCTCCCACACGTCCTGCCCTTGCGCCACGCTGCCCGAGCCCTTGGGCAGGCCCTTCAAGTCGGGGCGGACGTCGATGTCCCAGGCCTTGATCTCGGGCGCGGTGGCCGGCCGGCCGATGCCGGGCAGCACCTGCGCCTGACTCGCACCGAGCAGCAGGCCCAGCAGGGCTGCCAGCACGAGCCGGCTCGCCTTACGACAGCTGGACATTGCGCACCTCGCCGTTCTCTTGCACCAGCCAGGACTGGATCGCGTTGTTGTGATAAATCGACCGCGTGCCGCGCACGGCGCGCAGCTGTCGATAGCTGGGCTGCACGTAGCCGGTTTCGTCGGTAGCGCGGCTTTGCACCAGCGTGGGCTTGCCGTCCCACACCCAGTCGATGTTGAAGCGTGTCAGGCACTTGCCCATCACCGGCTGCTCCAGGCGCGCCCGGCGCCAGTTGCGGCCGCCATCGACCGTGACGTCCACAGCGGTCACCTTGCCGCGACCCGACCAGGCCAGGCCC
>JBBQAW010000502.1:0-2142 GCA_038316815.1 Burkholderiales bacterium | reverse complement strand
ATCAGGTCGAACAGGCGCAGGCCGTCGTCGCCGGGCAACTGCACGTCGCTGATGACGAGTTGCGGCCGTTCGTGCACCAGCAGCGCCATGGCGGCTTCGGCCGAATCGGCGGTGCTGACGCGGTAGCCGGTGGCGGACAGGCGCATGGACAAAAGGCGCAGCAGGTCGGCGTCGTCGTCGACCAGCAGGACATGGGCTGCCGGGGCTGCAGCCGCGGCCGATGGCGCTGACGCTCGCGCTGGCGCTGGCGCTGGCGCTCGCGCTGATGCTGATGCTGATGCTGACGCTGGCGCTGGCACTGATGCTGGCACTGACGCTGACACTGGCGCTGACACTGGCGCCGGCACTGGCACTGGCACTGGCGCTGGCACTGGCACTGGCACTGGCGCTGGCGCTGGCGCTGGCGCTGACGCTGACTCCGACGCCGACGCCGACGCTGCGGCAGGTGTGGGCTTGGCCCCCGGCGTTGCCCTCATTTCGGCGCTGCGGGGGCGGCCGGCCGCGTGCTGAGGCTGCGTTCGATGGCGCGCAGCGCGTCGATCTGGCTCGCCAGCTGGTCCAGCCGGCGCTGCTGGTCGCGCAACTGCTGGATATGACGTTCGTTCAGGTCTTCCATCCGACGCTGTTCAGACAGGCGTGCATGCAGCAGACGGGCCAGGCCTTGCCAGGGTGTGGGGTTGCGTGTCTGCGGCTCGACCAGGGTCAGCGCGCGCGCAAGGTCTCCGTTCTGGCGTGTCTGGGCCAGCACCAGGGCCAATTCCAAGGTGGCAGCGGGGTCGGCCGGTTCGCCCAGGCGCGCCACCTCGCGTGCCATGTCGGCCGGGCCGAGTTCACGCACACGTTCGTGGAAGGCAAGCAAGCGGCGCGCAGCGGCGTCGGCCTGGTCTGTTGGGCTGCGGGGCTGCGCGGGCGGTGTGGACAGTGGCGCGGGGGCTGCCGCGGGCAGGGGCGCAGGTGCGGTAGCGGGTGTTGGCCCGGGCCCGGGCCCGGGCGTGGTCGTGGTCGCGCTCGTGCCGGCCGGCACCGGGGCTGGCGGCAGCAGCGTGCAGCCGGACGCAAGAACGGCCAGCGCTACCACTGCGGTTAAGGCCATCAGCCCCGACAGCCCCGACAGCGCCGGACAGGCCGGCACGGCCAGGCCCGTTCGGCCGCGGGCGGACAGCCGCCACCGGCTGGAGCAACGTGGCAGGCACTCAGGTGGCGAAGACATGGGGCAATTCAATGCGAAAGCGGGCACCAGGGCCTGGATGATGGGGCAAGCACAGGATGCGCCCGCCATGCGCGGCCACGGTTTCGGCCACGATGGACAGGCCGATGCCGGTGCCGGCCAGGCCCTGGCCACTGGGGTTCAGCGGCTGCACCTGGCCACGGAAGAAGGGTTCGAAGATACGTTCCCGTTCGGACTCGGGCACGCCCGGGCCCTGGTCGGCAATTTCGATTCCCAGACCGTCGGCTTCGCGCTGCATCAACCAATCGATGCGCCCGCCCGGCGGGCTGTAGCGAATGGCGTTGGACAGCAGGTTCGACAGCGCCGTGCCCAGCAGTTCGGCGTCGACCTCGGGCAGCATCGGTGGCTGTGGGGGTTCCTGCTGCACGGCGATGTGCAGGCCGCTGGCGCGCCATTGCAGTTGTTGTTCATCCACCAGACGCTGCACCAGCGCGGCCAGGTCGGTGGGCCGGCGCACCACGCGCTGGGCGGCGAAGGCGGCGGCGTTGAAACGCAGCAGGTCTTCGATGCGACGCTGCAGCGTGGCCGTGTTGTCGGCCAGGATGCGCGCCACTTCCTGCTGGTTGGGCGACAGCGGCCCGGTGACGCCGTCGTTCAGCAGCGCCACGCCTTCACGCAACGCTGCCAGCGGCGTTTTCAGTTCGTGCGACACGTGGCGCAGGAAGCGCGCCTTGTCGGCATCGGCTTCCACCAGGCGTTGGCGCAGGGCGTCAAGGCGGCGGCCGATCTGGCGCACGTCGGTCGGGCCTTGGATGTCGATACGTTCGTCGAGTCGGTTTTCGCCCAAAGCGACGATGGCCCGTTCCACCCGCCGCAGCGGCCGCGCCAGCCCCAGGGCCAGGGCCAGGGCCAGCAAGACGGCCAGCACGATGGCTGCGCCGACCTGGCGCGCCCAGGCGCTTCGGCCGGCTTCC
>JBBQAW010000501.1:0-2155 GCA_038316815.1 Burkholderiales bacterium | reverse complement strand
ACGATGGAAATCAAGTCTGGCTACGGACTGAGCGAACACGACGAAGCGCGTTGCCTGGCTGTTGCACGCCGTCTTGGACGCGAACTGGCGCTTTCGGTGCGAACCACATCGCTGGGCGCGCATGCCCTGCCACCAGAATTTGCCGGCCGGCCTGACGACTACATCACCGAGGTCTGCCGCTGGCTGCCCGGCCAGCAGGCGGCAGGCTTGGTCGACGCCGTCGACGCCTTCTGCGACACCATCGGCTTCACGTCCACGCAAACGCGCCGCGTCTTCGCAACTGCCCGCGCGCTGGGCCTGCCCGTCAAGCTGCACGCAGAACAATTGAGCGACCAGGACGGCGCAGCCCTGGCCGCCAGCCACAGCGCGCTGAGCTGCGACCATCTGGAACACTTGTCCGACCGCGGCGTGTCTGCGCTGGCCGCAGCCGGCACGGTGGCTGTGCTGCTGCCCGGTGCCTATTACTACCTTCGAGACACACAACTGCCGCCCATCCAGGCCCTGCGCAACGCCGGTGTGCGGCTGGCGGTGGCCAGCGACCACAACCCGGGCACTTCACCCACCTGGAGCCTGTTGCTGATGCTGAACATGGCCTGCACCCTGTTTCGCCTGACGCCCGAAGAAGCCCTGCGCGGCGTGACTGAGAACGGCGCGCGCGCCCTGGGCCTGCGCGACCGCGGCCAACTGGTGGCCGGGCAACGCGCAGACTTCGTGGCCTGGGACCTGTCGCACCCCAGCGAACTGGCCTATGCCTTCGGGCGCAACCCGGCGCTGCAGGTGGTGGCGCGCGGAATGGCGCGGTGAATAGGCCGCTGAGCGTGCGTGAAACTTTGCTTTGGGCACCGCGCGCCTGGGTGGGCGGCCGCTGGCGTGACCAGGTACTGCTGGACATCGACAGCCAGGGCTACTGGCAAGCCGTCACGCCGGACCAGGCCTGCCCTGAATACGCAAGCAGGCTACCCGGCCCCGTGTTGCCCAGCCTGGTGAATGCCCACAGCCATGCCTTCCAGCGCGCCTTCGTGGGCCTGGCCGAACGCCGCGACAGCGCCCACGACGACTTCTGGAGCTGGCGCGACCGCATGTACGGCGTGGCCCTGCGCATCACCCCCGAACAGCTGCGCGAAGTGGCCACCCACCTGTATGCCGAACTGCTGCAAGGCGGCTACACCCAGGTGTGCGAATTCCACTACCTGCACCATGCCCCCGATGGCCAACCCTATGCCGAACCTGCCGCCATGGCCCAGGCACTGGCCGATGCTGCGCAGGCTGCAGGCATCGGTTTGACCTTGCTGCCCGTGCTGTATGAACGCGCCGGTTTCACGCAAGCTCAATTGCGACCCGACCAGCGCCGCTTTGCCGCAGGGGTGGATCAGGTGCTGGCCTTGCAGCAAGCGGTGCGCGGACCGCTGGTGAACGCGGGTGTGGCTGTGCATTCACTGCGCGCGGCCCGGCCTGAATCGATCCTGGCACTGGCGCAAGGCTTCACGGACGGGCCGCTGCACATCCACATTGCAGAACAAACCGCCGAGGTTGACGACTGCCTGGCCGCCACCGGCTGCCGCCCCATCGAGTGGCTGTGCCGCCACGCCGCGCCCAGCGCCCGCTGGCACCTGGTGCACGCCACCCACGCCACGCCGCGAGAAATAGACACAGTGGCAGCCACTGGCGCCAGCGTCGTGCTGTGCCCGGGCACCGAAGCCAATCTGGGCGATGGCTTGACCGACCTGCCACGCTGGCTGGCCGCCGGCGTTCCCATGTCAATGGGTTCAGACAGTCAGGTGACGCGCAGTTGGCCCGAAGAACTGCGCTGGCTTGAATACGGCCAGCGGCTGGCATTGCGCCAGCGCAACGTGGCGGCCGCCCCAAGCAGCGAACCGGCCACCGCGGCGAGGCTGTTCGAACGCCTGCGTTGTGGCGGTGCCGGGGCTGCCGGTTTCGCGCAATGGGGCCTGTCACCCGGCGCGCGCGCCGATCTGCTGGTGCTGAACAACGAAGACGCGGCGCTATGCGGTCTGCCCGCCAGTCACATGCTGGATGGATTGGTTTTTGCCGCGCCAGCACGGCCATTTCGGGCCGTCATGGTGGCAGGGCGATGGGTTGTAGATGGGACTCTGACAAGCAGCCCGACAGCGCGGAAAGCGATGCATGATCTGGC
>JBBQAW010000500.1:0-2159 GCA_038316815.1 Burkholderiales bacterium | reverse complement strand
CCTTCAGGGTCTTGCTGGATGGCCAGCCAGCAGCACCCGACAGACCCGAGAAGCGCATCCCGCTGACCGGCGTCCTTCGCGGCACCCATGTGTTGCAGGCGCTGATCATCGACGGCGATGGCCAGGTGTTGACCCGCTCGCCCGTCCTCACCTTCACGCTTCACAGGGCCTCGCGGCTCAATCCGCCGTAGGCAGGCCGTTCAGGCCATCTTTTCCGCCATCCCGCTGCTTCGTTTCCATGCGCAACCCTTCAAGCAAGACATGACCCGTACGCTGGACGTCGACGTTGCCATCATCGGTGCCGGCACTGCCGGCATGGCCGCCTATGAACAGGTGGCGAAGCAGACCGACCGCGTGGTCGTCATCGAAGCCGGACTCTGGGGCACCACCTGTGCCCGGGTGGGTTGCATGCCCAGCAAGCTGCTGATCGCGGCCGCCCATGCCGCCCACTCGGCCAAGCACGCACAAACCTTCGGCATCGAAGTCGGCAAGCTGAAGGTCGACGGCCATGCGGTGATGGCGCGCGTGCGTAGTGAACGCGACCGTTTCGTGGCTTCAGTGCTGAAGTCCTTGGAGCGCTGGCCGCCATCGCACCGGGTGAACGGGCGCGCGCGTTTCGTCGACGACCACACACTGGCCATCGACAGTGCAGCGGTTGGCGCTCCCACTCGCATCTGCGCGGCGCGCATCCTGATCGCCACCGGCGCAAGCCCGGTGCGGCCGCCCGACTGGTGCCAGGCCATTGGCGAGCGCCTGGTCACGCACGAAGAAGTTTTCGACTGGCCCACGCTGCCGGCCTCGGTGGCAGTAGTCGGTGCCGGTCCGTTGGGTCTGGAACTGGCGCAGGCGCTGCACCGGCTGCAGGTGCGGGTGCGGCTGTACGACGCCAGGAACCAGGTCGGCGGGCTTACGTCGCCGGCGCTGCAGGCGCAATGCCGCGAGATCTTCGGCCAGGACTTGCCTTTGACGCTGGGCGCCGTAAACCTGCAGGTGGACCGCGATGGCGAAGCCGTGCGCGTACGCTGCGCCAGCCGCAGCAGCGCACCTGAAGAACGCTTCGATCTATTGCTGGCCGCGGTCGGCCGCAACCCGAACATTCATGCGCTGGGTCTGTCCAATACCAGCCTGCCGCTGGATGAAGACGGCGTGCCATTGTTCGACCGCCACAGCATGCAGGTGGGTTCGATGCCGGTGTTCGTGGCCGGCGACGCGGCCGCCGACTGGCCGGTGCTGCACGAAGCCGCCGACGAAGGGCGCATCGCTGGCGCCGCCGCAGCAAGCTATCCCAGGGTGCAGAAGCAGACTCGCCGCACGCGCATGCAGCTCATCTTCAGCGACCCGCAACTGGCAACCGCGGGGCAGGGGTTCGAAGCGCTGACGCAGGCTGGGGTCGGCTTCGCAGTCGGTCGCGTCTCTTTCACTGATCAGGGCCGGGCGCAGCTGATGGCGGTGAACCAGGGCGCGCTGGAGGTGTATGGCGAACACGGCACCGGGCGCCTGCTGGGCGCCGAGATGGTGGGGCCGGGTGCAGAGCACATGGCCCACCTCTTGGCCTGGTCAATGGAACGTGGTGACACCGTGCAGCAGATGTTGTCCTACCCCTATTACCACCCCACGCTCGAAGAGGGGTTGCGCACGGCCTTGCGCGACCTGCGGCAGGCACTGAAGTTGGGCCCGCCACCCAACGCGTTGGACTGTGGACCGGGCGGTTGAGAGCGCGTCAGCAGCGCTTAATGCCATTCGTGAAGCAGGCGGCATGCGCGACGCCGAAGAATCCTTCGGTGTTGTTGCGCTCGGCGGTCGTCCTCCAAGCAAGTGGCGCAACCGCAGGGGTAGAGGTTGAGCGCCCCGCCTTCAGTGCTGATCTGTACACGGGCCGCAACGCACGTCGTTTTCTTTCTCGCTCATTCAATGGCTATCGCTGCTTTCGGCAGGTGGGGGATGCCAGCGGGCTTGATTGGCGCGATCGAGCTCTCGGCATTCTCGGCATTCTCGGCATTCGCGATTCGCATGATTTGGCTCGCGATGTCTTCCGGAGACAGCACGAAGTCGATGCAGCCGCTGGCGATAGCACTTTCAGGCATATCGGGCTGGGCGGCGGTGTCCAGTCTCTGGGCCATCGTGATCCCGCCGATCTCCTTGATCCCGCAAAGCGCCGC
>JBBQAW010000499.1:0-2162 GCA_038316815.1 Burkholderiales bacterium | reverse complement strand
TGCGCCAGCTGGCTTGCGCTGGCCTCGTGCTGCGGCGTGGCGTAAACGTGCAGCACGGCTTCATTGTCGCAATGCAGGTCCAGCACCACATCAGCCTCCAGCGCCAGCCGCAGCAGGCCGTGGCGCAGTTGCTGGAGCGTGCTGGTAGCAGGCTGCGCGGCCAGTTCTTCGCGCAGCGCAGCACGCAGCGCTTGTGCATCGGCCTGCGCGTCGCCACGCAGCGTGCTGCCAGCAGCCAGGAAGCGCGCTGCCGCACCTGCCGCCAGGTCGGGGTACTGGCGGTTGAAGTTCTGGCCGCTGGCCAGTTCGAAGCGCCCCTGCAGCCGGCCCCAGACCTGCTGCGTCAGGCCGATGGGGTTGCAAGCCGGCAGCAGCACGACTTCGCCCCGCAACTGGCCTGCAGCTTCCAGCGCCAGCAGGCTGCGGCGCAGGTGCTGGGCCACCAGCATCGGCGGAATTTCGTCGGCATGCAGGGCGCATTGCAGAAGGGCACGGCGGTCACCGGCACGCCCGAAGTGCAGGCTGGTGACCGTAGGCCCGGGGTTGGCAGCACCCTGGCCCAATGTGAATTGATGAACTTTCATGGTCGGTACTTCGGCTTCAGGGCCGCGCTTCGGCCCAGGGGCGGTACGGAGGCTGGGCCATGCGCACGGGCGTGACGTCGAGGTAGACGCGGGCAATGCTGTAGTCCTCGCCACCCCAGGCGCTGGTGAACCAGGCTTCGGTGTCTTCGCCCTTGTAGAGCCTGAACTCGAAACCCAGCGTCGGCGCGGCGTCGGTGGGGTCGTCGCCGGCCAGCGCGCGGCCGTTGTAGGCCAGCCCGCGCACTTCGCGCGCGGGGCTGTCGACCAGGCGCACCATGGCGTGGACGATGGCGTTGTCGCCCAGCACGTCGGGGTAGAAGGCGGCCTGGCGGAAGTAGGGCTTGAAGCCGGCGGCGTTCGGGTCGATGCGGGTGCCTTGCTTGTCAGCGGCCGGCAGCAAGCGGCCCGTCTGCAGGTCGAAGCGGTCACCGCGGTCCAGGAAAGTCAGGCTGGCGCCGCGCAGCCCGAAAGCGCCGTCTTGCGGTGCATGCTGGGCGCGGCGCAAGTCAACCAGCAGCGCACCGCGCGCACCGATGACCTCGATCGTGGTGCCGCGAATCAACGCCGCGCTGTCTTCCTCCACGCCAATGCCCCAGCGGTAGCCCTTGGCCACCATCACCGGCAGCAGCCGGCCAATGCGGCCACGGCGCAGGAAGTGCTGGTCGACGAACAGTTCCGGCCCCGCAAAGCCCAGGCCACGGTCGATTTCCTGGCCTTCGCGCAGGTTGCCCTTCAACACGTTCAGGCTGTCCTGCGCGTCGCGGAACATCCAGTCGCTCATCACCGCTGCGCCTGCGCTGGTGCCGGCCACGACGCCGCCGCGGGCCTGCAGGCTGCGGATGGCGCGCAACAGCGCCGTTTCTCGGCCGCCCGGGCGCAGCGTGTCAACGATCAGTTCCTGCGCGCCACCGGTGAAGAAGACGCCCTGCATGGCAGCGACGCGTTCGGCCAGCTTCGGGTCGTCGCGTAGCTGTTGCCAGGGCATGTCGGGCCACTTCGGGGCCACGGGAATGACCTCAGCCACCGCCCCGGCGCGCTGCAGTGCCTGGGCGGTGCGTTCGCCGCTGAGCTGCGGTTTGTCGGCGGCGGTGGCAAGAACGGCAAACCGGCTGCCGGGGCCCCCGGCTTCCTTCACCACCCGCTGCCAGACGGCGTCGTTGTCCAGCTTCAGCGCGCCGCCGATGGCAATCGCCACGCCGGGGCGCGGCGCTTCAGCGCGGGTCGGTGCATGCAGGCACACAGCGGCCAGGACCGCCAACAGCCAACGCCGGGCCAGCGGCTGCAGCAGAGACTGCAAAGGCTGCAAAGGCTGCAAATCTTGCGAAGCCTGCACAGCCTGCGACGACTTCAACGCCAACGACTTCACCGCCAAAGACAGCAAAGGGCCGAAAAGGAAGCGAACGGAGGACAAGGCCAAGCTTGGACAAAAGCGCATGAGCCGATCTTCGCCGCAGCGCCAGCCCCGGCATCCAGGGTTGGCCCGCAAGCGGGCAGTTCAGCGCAATTCAGTGTCGCCTGCTGGCAAGCACGGCGGCGCGCCCGCCACGCCGCTTTCCTGCAGGCGACACCGACTTGCGG
>JBBQAW010000498.1:0-2168 GCA_038316815.1 Burkholderiales bacterium | reverse complement strand
ATTCCTTTCCAGCGCCTCGCGCAAGGCGGCCTTTTGTTGCCCCAGGCGTTGGCGCAACGCGCTCAGGCGCCCTGCCAGTAAAGAAAATACGGGCAACACCACGCACATCTGGAAGAACGTCGCCATTTGCTCTGCAGCGGGGTAACGCTCGGGTTGCCAGCGCCACATCACGACCATGACCAAGCCCAGCAGTCCCAACAGGTAGGCTGCAATCCAGCGCACCTGGCTTGCGGGTAACGCGAAGATGGCGTAGATCATTGCGACGCACAACATCGGAAGGACCATCGTGCTCATGGCCCCAGCCATGGCGTAGCAAGCGATGACCGAGGTGCCGGAGTAAACGATCTGCGCCAATGTCAGCGTCGGATCCTTCCACCGCAGGCTCCACCCGAAGTGCAAACCCAGGTAGGCGAATGCGCTGAGCGCCAACGACAGCGGTGCCCAGATGGCGACCGTCAGCCCGTCGGCATGGCCCAGCACCGCCAGCGCGACCATGCCTGGCACGGCACCACCGATGGCCACCAGCGACGACAGTACTTGACGCTTCCAAAGTGTCACGTCTTGCGTGCCACGCCCCCTGCGACCGCCCGGTGGGTTGGCCGGGTCTTCCGGAGCGGCGTTTCCCGTCTGGGCGACTGCCGAAATTGGATCAGTCAAGGGCGTCATGGCGCGGGGGCTCCTTCCATATTCTCGGCAGGCCCTCAACTATTCCGAAGGGCGTCTGAAAACCGTTGCGGCATCTGCCGTGCATAAGGTCACGCGGGGTCGTTGCAAGCAGTGCAATCGGCGCATCCCCCAACGAAAAAATCAGGCACTGGCCATGCACTATCGATCCGGCGCATCCAGCAGCTACAACCCCAGCCAGGGCAGCGCTTTCGCATGGACGCGGCCGAAATGTATTCGATGTGTCGGTGATTCCAACGGCGCTGCAGACGCAGCCTTGCACCGCTTGCCCACGATCCGAACGAGCTCGCCCGCCTGCATCTTCTGGCGGTGTCGACTTCCTGCTTGACCTCCATCCCCGATGTTTCTGGCGTGTTCCGGTCAAACAGCATCAATTGAGAGCAAAGCCGCGTTTGCATGCCGGAGCAAGTGATCCTGTCTGCCTTCATCGACGTGCCAGATCGCAAAGCGTGGCGTGTCGACGAACTGGCGCAGCCCGTCACAGACCGACCCGAGCAGGCCGTCGGTATCTTTGCCGCCAGCGATCACATGGCCGACCTTGTTGGAACCACTGGAGGGTCTGGCTGACCTCAGACAGCACCGCGCTGCTGGCGGTATCGGCGTGTGCCCTTGGGCCTTGCACCAAAGCCCCGACCGATGCCGTTTCGGTTCTTGCACGCACCTCAATCGCTGACATCTGGTCGACGCTATGGGTCGTATGTCGAACGTCGACAGCTCGGAAGATGATGCGATTGGCGTGGTGTGGCGTGGCGATGTGATCGGCTCGACCCGCCGAACCCCTGACCCCGGGCACGGCAGCCACCATGTCGGCCACGAAGTCGCCTGAAGTCATGCCGGCTCGGCGTGCCGCCTGCGCGGGCGCCGTGGCGTGCTCGCGGGTCATGCGAAGAGTCAGCTTTACTCTGGCAGTGCCATGGGCTTTCCTATCCAGCGTTGCAGCGGGGCTGGCGCATTCGGCCGGCTCGCCCAGCGCCCGCGCCAGGGTTGTCCGAACCCATACCGTGGGCGACACGCCGACGGCTTGAGAGCGCTCGCCGGATGCCGTCACGGGATGTGACGGCATCGCAGTGGGCATGCCAGCGTACCCAGCGCAGGTGCTCGGCCACCGTCAGGTCAACCGTCAGGACGCCTGGGGCGCCTTTAAATTCGCTGGGACTTCGTGGGAAGCCAGGTCCGTGTCCCTACCGCGAAAACGGGTTGTCTTGAGATGCTCGGGAACACCGGGGGACGATGTTGAGTCATTCCCACTCGATCGTGGCCGGCGGCTTGCTGCTGACGTCGTAGGCCACGCGGTTGATGCCGCGCACCTCGTTGATGATTCGGCTGGAGACCTTCTTCAACAGCGGATAAGGCAACTCGGCCCAGTCGGCGGTCATGAAGTCGCTGGTCTGCACGGCGCGCAAGGCCACCACGTAGTCGTAGGTGCGGCCGTCACCCATCACGCCCACGCTCTTGACGGGCAGAAAGACAGCGAAGGCCTGGCT
>JBBQAW010000497.1:0-2171 GCA_038316815.1 Burkholderiales bacterium | reverse complement strand
CTGGTCGTTGACGATGACCAGGCCGCAACTCAAGCGCTTGCCGATGGGCAAGAAACCGGCGGGAACGGGAATGGGCGAAAGCATGGCCGTCTTGGTTTTGCTCGGTGGACTCGGTGGACTGGATGAAGTGGACTTCAATAGAGCAATGAGCGTGCCACGGCCCTGTGAAGACCTTGCGGCGAATAGCGCGTCCGAATCCACGTACTTCCACACTTCAATGTAAGGTTGCACGGCCTCGGCAGACTGGAACATGCACATGAGCAACTATTTCGACAGCGACGACCTGGCCCGTTTCGGCAGCATTGGCCAGCATGGCCAGAAGCTGGCCGACGACTTTTTCAAGTACTACGGCGCCGTTACTGGCAGCGACGGGGCCTTGAGCAAACGCGAAAAGGCCCTCATCGCCCTGGCCGTCGCGCATTCAGAGAAGTGCGCCTACTGCATCGACGCCTACACCACGGCCTGCCTCGAAAGCGGCTCGAACCCTGAACAGATGATGGAAGCCGTGCATGTGGCGGCCGTCATGAAGGCCGGCATCACCCTGGTCCATTCGGTGCAGATGCACAAGCAGCTGGACCGAATGGTGCTGTAGCCCCCAACCCGGACCCAAGCGATTCATGAGTGCTGTTCTGAAACTGCACGCTGCGCCAGTTGAAGGCCCGCTGACCCAGCCACGCCACGACTTCGACGCCTTGCTGGCCGCACGCGGACTGGCACTGCCGCCACAGTCCATCAGCACCTTGCAGGTGAACATCACGCGCATGTGCAACCAGGTGTGTCGGCACTGCCATGTCGACGCGTCGCCCACGCGCACCGAAGCACTCAGCCGCGAGGGCGTGGAACGCTGCGTCACATTGCTGGCGGCGTATCCGGAGATTCGCACGCTAGACATCACCGGCGGCGCGCCAGAACTGCACCCCGACTTCGAATGGCTGGTGCGCCAAGCGCGCGCCCTGGGCCGCCAGGTGCTGGTGCGCCACAACCTCACCGTCACCTTCGACCCCCATCCGAAGACCGGCGCCAGCATGGCGCACCTGCCCGATTTCTTTGCCGAACAGGGCTGCGAAGTCGTCTGTTCGCTGCCCTATTACCAGGCCTATTTCACCGACGCCCAGCGCGGGCGCGGCGTGTTCGACAAGAGCATCCAGGGCCTGCAGCGTCTGAACGCGTTGGGCTACGGCCAACCCGCGAACGACTCCCGCTCGGGCTTGATGCTGAACCTGGTCTACAACCCCGCCGGCCCCTACCTGCCGGCAGCGCAGGCCAGCCTGCAGGCCGACTACACGCGTGAACTGCAGGCCCGCTTCGGCATCGTGTTCAACCAGCTGTACACGATCACCAACATGCCCATCCACCGCTTCGCCCTGCACCTGCACAAAAGCGGGCAGTTCGAGGCCTACATGGACAAGCTGCTGGCCGCGTTCAACCCGCAGGCCGCCGATGGCGTGATGTGCCGCAACCTCATCAGCGTGGGCTACGACGGCCGCCTGTACGACTGCGACTTCAACCAGCAGATCGACCTGCCGGCCGAGATGGCGGGCTCAGTGCGGCCCAACATCTTCGACTTCGACTTCGCGGCACTGATGCAGCGCCGCATCCGCTTCGGCCCGCATTGCCTGGGCTGCACGGCGGGCGCGGGCTCGTCATGCGGGGGCACGACGGCCTGAGTTCGCGTTGGCTGCGAAGGTTGTCGAAACTCGCGAAGCAGCCATAAAACTGGCCGCCAGGCGCTGGTGATTGACTACTTCGGCTGATACGCCAAGACCGGCCAATCACCGTGAGGGTTCTATCGACTCCAAGCGGCCCTTTGCGGCCGTTCGGTCCTCGTCTGTTGCAGACGTTCGGCGCTGACCCTTCGGGATGTCTCAGTTGTCCCTTGGCTACGTCAGCCGGGTGGCCCCCTCCGCTCATGTCCCCCGCCGCCGGCCTGCGGCCGACGGCTCCTCCTTTACTCCGCTGCGGGGGCCACCCGACTGCCGCAGCCCCGGCACCATGTCTGCGCGCAACCGTGGCACGCAACCATGTGTGCTGCAAAGGCGGGCTTGGCTTGGCTGCGGCGCGCACGAGAGGCGCCGAGAAGCGCAGGGCCCGCGGCCTCGCGCGCAGCGCGATTCGTAAACTGACTCATCGCGGGTGTTTGAGCGCAGAGAGCGAAGCGAACGAAGCGAGTT
>JBBQAW010000496.1:0-2171 GCA_038316815.1 Burkholderiales bacterium | reverse complement strand
GTCGGCAATGGCCCGGTCGAGGTCGTCGATGCCGTAGCGCGTGACTTCATAGGCCACGTCCTGCGCCTTGGCCTCGCTTTCGTTCAGCCCCACGCGCGCGACCTCGGGGTCGATGAAGGTGGCGGCCGGAATCACGCTGTAATCGGCCTTGAAGGTCTTGAAGTCGCCGAACAGGCCGTTGACCGCGGCATACCAGGCCTGGTGCGCCGCCACATGCGTGAACTGATAGGGCCCGACAACGTCGCCCGCGGCCAGGATGTTCGGGAACTTGGTGCGCAAGGCGTCGTCCGCAGGCACGGTGCGCTGCGTCTTTGGGTCAGTGAAGATGCCCAGCTCTTCCAGGCCGAAGCCCTTGAGCCGCGCCACGCGCCCGACGGCGCAAAGCAGTTCGTCGAAAGCGATGCGTTGCTCAGCACCTTCGTGCTCGACGACGATGAACTTGGCGTCACCCCCACCAGCCCCGTCTTCCTTCTCGCAACGCAAGGCCTTGTGCTGGGTCAGCACGCGCACGCCATCGGCGCGCAAGGCCTGCAGGGCGAAGGCCGAGACATCTTCGTCTTCGCGGCTGAGCAGGCGTTCACCCATCTCGATCTGCGTTACCTGCGAACCCAGCCGGGCGAAGGCTTGCGACAGTTCGCAGCCGATGGGTCCGCCGCCCAGCACCACCAGCCGCCTGGGCAGTTCGCGCAGGCCCCAGAGCGTGTCACTGGTCAGCGCGCCGATGTCCTTCAAGCCCGGCAGCGGCGGAATGAAGGGCGCAGCGCCAGTGGCCACCACGATGCTGCGCGTCGTCAGCACCTGCTGCGTGCCGTCTTCGGCCGTGATCTGCACGCGCCAGGGGTCGATGATCTTCGCCTGGCCGATCTGCACGTCCACGCCCAGGCCGGTGTAGCGCTCGACCGAATCATGCGGTTCGATGTCGCGGATGATGCCGGCCACGCGGTCCATCACTTGCGCGAAGTCCAGCGTGAAGGAAGCGCTTTCAATGCCGTAATCGGCGCTGTGGCGCATGTTGCGCGCCAGCGTCGCGGTCTTGATCAGGGCCTTGCTCGGCACACAGCCGTAGTTCAGGCAATCGCCACCCATCTTGTGGCCCTCGATCAGGGTGACCTTGGCCTTGACGACAGCAGCGATGTAGCTGGTGACCAGGCCGGCGGCACCAGCGCCGATGACGACCATGTTGCGGTCGAACTGCTTGGGCTTCTTGTCGGCCCAGGGTGCATAGACCTTGCGTGCCTGAATGAAATCGACGAGCTTTTTGGCCAGCAGCGGAAACACCCCCAGCAGCACCAGGGCGGCGGCCAGGCCGGGGCTGAGGATGCCGCGCAGTGAATCGATCTGCGCCAGTTGGGTGCCGGCGTAAACGTAGACGATGGTGCCCGCCAGCATGCCCAGCTGGCTGACACCGTAGAAGGTGATGGCCCGCATCTTCGTCAACCCCATGAGCAGGTTGATGACGAAGAACGGAAACAACGGCACCAGGCGCAGCGTGAAAAGGTAGAAGGCACCGTCGCGGGCGATGCCCTTGTCAATTTCGGCCAGGCGCTTGCCGAAGCGCGCCTGCACGCTGTCGCGCAACACATAGCGCGCAAACAGCATGGCCAGGGTGGCGCCGATGCTGGAAGCGAAAGACACGATCACCGTGCCCCACAACAACCCGAAAATGGCCCCGCCCAGCAGGGTGAGCACGACCGCCCCGGGCAGGGAAAGAGCCGTCGCGGCGATGTAAACGGCCAAAAACACACCCACCACTTGCAGCGGCCGAGCCTGGTAGAGCGCAGCGAATTCACTTTGGGCCTGTTTGACGTAGTCCAACGTCAGGAAGCGCCCCAGGTCGAAGGCAAAAAACGCCAGCACCGCGGCCAGCAGCGCAAGCAGGAGGACAAGTTTCTGACGGCTCATGGGGACCTGTGTCGCTCCCGAAGGGTTGCGATTACAGACATTGTGGGTGCAGTGTCTTTTCTGGGCGTCTTTCCCAGAGCCAGAACCCAACGTTCAGCGTGACGGTTCTGTGGGCTGCTTACGGCCCTTTGCGGACGTTCGTTCCTCGTCTGTTGCAGGCGTTCGGCGCTGACCCTTCGGGATGTCTCCGTTGTCCCTTGGCTGCGTCAGCCGGGTGGCCCCCTCCGCTCATGTCCCCCGCCGCCGGCCTGCGGCCGACGGCTCCTCCT
>JBBQAW010000495.1:0-2179 GCA_038316815.1 Burkholderiales bacterium | reverse complement strand
TCGACATGCGCGCAAATGCCTTCGGTGCGCGCGATGTCCAGCGTCAGCGCCCGGCGCATTGCCAGGCTGGGCACCACCACCTGGCGCGGCGCGAACAGGGTGTCCAGACCCGTGCTTGTTCCCCCAAGCGCCCCCAAACCCGCAGGCGCCTGCCACTGCCCCAGCAACTGCGCGGCCAGCACCTCGTAGCGGTTGGAAAAGTGAATGTGCAGCATGCGCGCGGGGTGCGCGGCATCGTAGCTTGCCGGCGCTCGGTTCTGGTTCAGAGGCTGAGAGTTTTTCGAGCATGACCGAGCAGCGCGTCAAAAGGCGTCCGATCCAGGCGCAAAGCACAGCCATGGCTCGGGCTATGGCTATGGCGCGCATTTGTAACGACGAGCGGGCGTCTTTTGGCGTGATGAGTGGGCATGATCGACAGACTCTCAGCCTCTCAGTCCTGCGTCGGTTCTGACTTACCCGGCGGGCTTGAAGCGCGCCAGAAAGCCGCGGTCGATGTGGTCTTTCCAGCGCCAGGCCCATCGGCCCAGGGTGCGGCCGTGCAGCGACCACGGCCCGCGCGCGGCGATGGCGCGGCCGTCTGCCGTGGCCAGCAGGGCCAGATAGCGGTGCTGCGGCGTGTAGCGGTCCAGCGGCGCGCCGTTCAGCGCAGCGCGCAGGTTGTGCGCCAGCACCGGGCCCATGCGCACGGCGTATACGCCGGCCTTGGGCAGCGGTGTCGCCCATTGCGCGCAGTCGCCGACGGCGAAGACGCCAGGGTGGCTGGTGGATTGCAGGTGCTCGTCAACTTTGAAAAATCCGTCTTCGCTGGTGGCCAGGCCGCTGCCGTGCTGCCACTTGTGGGCCTGGGCGCCGGTGGCCCACAGCAGCAATTCGTTCTCGCAGGTCAGTGCGGGGTCGAAAGGCGTGCCGGTGTGCACGGCCACGCCTGCGGCCTGCAGCGCATGCTGTGCGGCGCGTACGGCCCCCGGGGCCACGCCCGGCAGCAGCGCGCCGCGCGTCCACAGCCGCCCGCTGATGGGCCGCCCGGGCTGCAGCGCCCGCAGGCGGGCCAGCGCCGCCAGCAGCGATTCAACGCCCGCAGCGCCACCGCCGACGGCCGTCACGCGCAGGGCTGTGGTCTGGCCGGCCTGCTGCTGCAGCAGCGTCGTCCAGGCGCTGTGCAGCCGGCCCAGCGGGCGCAGCGCCAGCACCGTGGCGGCCAGGCCCGTGGGCGCCACCAGCGTCGAGCCGACGTTCAGCGACAGCAAATCCCATGGGCAGCGCTGGCCGCTGGCCAGCTGCACGCAGCGGGCATCGGCGTCGATGGCCACCACTTCATCGATGCGCAACTGCGCCCCGGCTGCAACGGCCAGGGCCCTGAAGTCGATGCAGATTTCTTCGAAACTGTAGGTGCCGGCCAGCCAGCCCGGCACCATGCCTGAATAGGGCGCCAGCGCGCTGGGCGATAGAAGCGTCAGCTGCACCCCGGGCACCGGCGCTGCGGCCCAGTCTTTCAGCACCTGGGCGTGTGCATGGCCAGCGCCCAGCAGCAACAGCTGCTTCATGCGCGCTGCACGGCGGTGCTTGCAGTGCTTGCAAGGCCAGGGGGCAGATGCACCAGGTCGGCCGCTTCGTCGATGTCGGGCAGGGCCGGCAGTTCCAGGTGGCGCAGGCCGACCTGCGCCAGGCGCTGGCGCGTGATGGCCATCAGTTCGGGCGTGCTCCAGGGCATGGCTTCGAAGATCGTGACGAACCGCAGCGCCGGCCCGCGCAGGCCGATGAGCGCGTAACCGCCGTCCAGCGCCGGCACGAAGACGGCGTCGACGGTGGTCAGCGCGGCGGCGGCCTGCTGCAGCACGCTGGCGTTCAGCGCCGGGCAGTCCGTGCCGGTCAGCAGGGCCTGGCCATGCCCGGGCAGCCAGCGCGCGAAAGCGCGGGCCATGCGTTCGCCCAAATCGCCATCGCCCTGGTCACTGAACTGCAGGCCGCTGGCGGCATGGGGCGCGAACAAGGCGTCGCCGCTGTGCGGGGCGCAGCACAGGTCGACGGGGCCCAGGTCTGCGCTGCGTGCCTGCTGCACGGCATGGCCCAGCAGCTTGCCGGCCAGTTGCGCCGCGCCTTCGGCACCCAGCGCGGGGATGAGACGCGTCTTGGCATAGCCGGGCCGCGGCGCCTTGGCCATGACGATGACGGGGCAGGG
>JBBQAW010000494.1:0-2204 GCA_038316815.1 Burkholderiales bacterium | reverse complement strand
ACTTCGACGACCGCGCCATGCTGGACGATTTTCTGGCGGCGGCCAGTGCAGCACGCGCTACATCGCGCTGAGGTCGCTCAGGCCCGCATGCGGGTGGAACTTAACGGCACCACTGGTCTTCGCAAGGCACCCCGTCCCTGTCGCCGTCCATCGCGGTCGTCGGACAATTCTTGAGGAAGAACCTGGCCTCTTCGCAAGACTGCATCTGGGTGCAGCGGGTCCGGCCGTCGCAGCGATAGCCTGGTGCGGCTGGTGCGGCTGGCGCGACTGACGTGCTCGGGGTGTTTACGGCAGGCGCCGCCGCCGCGCGTGGCGCTTCACTCACGGCACAAGGGCCGTTGCGCTGCCTGAAGTCTTTCGGCGTCTCGGCGTTGGCAACCGCATGCAAGCCACGGCGCAGCGCACGGGCCATGCGTTCTTCCTTGACCAGCGGGCCGTTGTCGTAGCGCACGCGCAGGCTCAAGGCGTGGCCTTCTTCGACCTGGCGGCGGCTCAGGTCGACACCGTCCAACACCACCGCCGCCAACAGCGTGCCGGCAGGTGTACGGCTGGCGCTGCCGACCTGCACGTTCCGGCCCAGTGCCGCGTCAATCAGGGCCTGCTTCGACTCGGGCCCACCGGCCTGGCACAGCTCGGGCGGGTCGATCTGGCGCAGGCGCACCGTGGATTCGCTCTTGTCAGCCGCCCGCACGACGAACGTGGCGCCATCGATCACCCGCACCACCCGGCCTTCGAACCCGGCCGGCGCCTTGCTTTTCTGCGCCGCTGCAGGCCAGGCCAGGACAAGACAGACAGCGCACACGATGGCAAGGGGTGGCAGCAGTTTCATGGGGGGGTTTTCGTGGCGTTGCCGGCCGCTGATGATGCCAAAGCCCTGGCCCTGGGCCGTCGTGGCCTGGCGTGCAGTGTCGACGCCGCACTGTTGCCAGAGCTGACCAAGGCCGCCTCGGCATCGGCCAGCAGGCGGTCGAGCCGGTCCTTCAGTTTCTCGGTGCTGAGTTGTTCACGCAGGCGCTCCACCATCAGCGTCAGGCTGAAGGGGCTGGGCGCTGGCAGCGTCACCAGGTCGATGGGCAGCGCCGCCAGCCGTTGCAGGGTGTGGCGCAGGCGCTGCAAGTCCAGCTCTTGCGACAGCACCTCGCTTTCGGCCTGGCCCAGCAGCCGGTTGCCGGCGTCGTACTTGCGGAAAACTTCATAGAACAGGCTGGACGAAGCCTGCAGCTGCCGCATGCTCTTGGGCGCACCCGGGTAGCCGCTGAACACCAGCCCGGACACACGCGCGATCTCGCGAAACCGCCGGGCTGCGAGTTCGCCCGAATTCAGGCTGGCCATCACGTCGGCCAGCAGGTTTTCACTGCGAAACAGCGCACCTTGGGTGACGTCGCCCAAGTCGGGCGGCTTGGCAGCCAGAATTTCCAGCCCGTAGTCGTTGACGCTGAGCGAAAAGCTGTTCGGCTCGGTCTGCGCCAGCCGCCAGGCCAGCAACTGCGCCAGGCCGATGTGCACATTGCGGCCCGCGAAGGGGTAGATGAAGACGTGGTGGCCCTCGCGCGACTCGAAGCGCTCCACCAGCAGCCTGCCCGCCACCGGCAACCTGGACAGCCGGGCTTGCGCAGCCAGCATCGGCTGCGCGGCCTGCATCTCGGGGCTGTCGAAACTGCCGCCGGCAGCGGCGTTCAACAAGCGCAGCACGGCGTCGGCCATTTCGCTGGACAAGGGCATCTTGCTGCCAGCCCAGCTGGGCACGGCACCCTTGGCCTTCGTGGCACGCTTGACGTAGGCCACCATCTCGCGCGTGCGCACCAGTTCGAGCAGGCGGCCCGAGAACACGAAACAGTCGCCCGGCTTCAAGCGGCCGATGAAGCCTTCCTCGATCGTGCCCAGCGCAGCGCCGCCGCCGCCGGCCTGGCTCCACCATTTCACCTGCATTGCCGCGTCGCTGACGATCGTGCCCACGCTCATGCGATGGCGGCGCGCGATGCCGCGGTCGGGCACGCGCCAGATGCCGTCGACGGGGGCGATGCGGTGGTATTCCGGGTAGGCGTTGAGGCTGTCGCCGCCGCGTTCGACGAAGGCCAGCGCCCAGTCGAATTCTTCGCGCGACAGCGTGGCGTATGAAGGCGCCTGGCGTACTTCGTCGAACAGCGCGTTTGCACCAAAGCCGCCGCCGGGCCTGGAATCCGAGGCGGAGCCGCCGCTGTGCG
>JBBQAW010000493.1:0-2206 GCA_038316815.1 Burkholderiales bacterium | reverse complement strand
TCTTCCTGTTCCTTGGCCAGGGCCGTGGTCTCGCTGTAGCTCATGTCGCGCGACAGCAGCAGTTCGGCGCGCGGGATCAGTTCGCGCCCGGCTGGTGTGTCGGCACGAAAGTTCAGCCGCACGCGCAACTGCAGTTCACGCACCTGGGCCGCCGCGGTGATGGCCACGACGCTGCGTTCGCGCGCTTCGTCCAGCGCCTGCAGCACCACCTGAGCCTGGGCCGGGTTCGGCAGCACACGCACTTGTGTCGCCAGTTCCCGTGCCAGTTCGGCGCGCAGCGGTGAATCGGGCGCAAAGCCCGTCAAGGCGATGCTGGCAAAGCGCAGGGGCGGCTGCTGGCGGCGTTCGAAACCGCAGCCGGTCAGCAGTCCGACTGTGGCTCCGGTTGCGGCCATGGCCAGCCAGGCGCGTCGGCTGGCGCAGGCCATGTCACTAGCGCTGCCGCTGTCGCTGTCCATGTCGATGACGGTGGCGCTGGCCTTAAACAACGACATTGACCAGCCGACCCGGTACCACCACCACCTTCTTCGCGGCCTTGCCTTCGGCAAAACGCAGGAAGTCCGGGCTGGCCAAAGCCGCGGCCTCGATGGCTGAGCGGCCGGCCGTGGCCGGTACGCGGATGCTGCCGCGCAGCTTGCCACCCACTTGCAGCATCAGCTCAATCTCGTCTTGCGCCAGCGCGGCGTCGTCCACTGCCGGCCAGGGCGCGTCTTCGATGGCGCCCCACTGCGCCGCCAGGTCCAGTTCGCGCCACAGCGCCCAGCTGATGTGGGGGGCAACCGGAAACAGGCAACGCAACAAGATGCCGTAGCCTTCGCGCAGATCAGCGGCTGCGGCGGCTGCAACGGTCTTCACATCTTCCAGCGCATTGAGCATCTTCATCGCGCCACTGACCACGGTGTTGTATTGCATGCGGTCGTAGTCGCTCGTCACCTGCTTCAGCAGGCTGTGCATCTCGAAGCGCAGCGCACCCGCACCACTGGCCTGCTGCGGCGCGGCCATCAGGGCTTCGCGGTGTTTCAGCCCGAAGGCCCAGCCGCGGCGCAGGAAGCGAAAACTGCCTTCAGCCCCGCTGTCCGACCAGGCGGCGCTCTGGTCTGGCGGGCCGGCGAACATCACGAACACACGTGCCGTGTCAGCGCCGAACTTGGCAATGATTTCCTTCGGCTCGACGAGGTTGTTCTTGCTCTTGGACATCTTCTCGATGCCACCCATCTGCACCGGCAAACCGTCGGCTTTGGCCCTGGCCGACACGGGCTGGCCCTTGTCGTCGGTCTGCACCTCGACTTCGCTCGGGTAGAACCAGGTCTTCTTGCCGTTGGCCTCTTCGCGGTAGAAAGACTCGTTCAGCAGCATGCCCTGCGTGAACAATTTGTTGAAGGGTTCGCTGAAATTGACCAGACCTCTCATCCGGCCGTCAGGGCCGGCCACCTGAATATCACGCATCGCCTTCGTCCAAAACCTGGCATAAAGCAAGTGCAGCACGGCGTGCTCGATGCCGCCGATGTACTGGTCCATCGGCATCCAGTAATCGGTGCGCGCATCGACCATCGCTTCGTTGTTGTCTGGGCAGCAGTAGCGCATGTAGTACCAGCTGCTGTCGACGAAGGTGTCCATCGTGTCCGTCTCGCGCCGCGCCGGATGGCCGCACGCTGGGCAGGGCACGTTCAGGAACTGGGCATGCTTGTTCAACGGGTTGCCGCTGCCATCCGGCACCAGGTCGTCGGGCAGCACGACGGGCAGGTCGGCTTCGGGCACCGGCACGGCGCCGCACCCGGGGCGTTCGTGGCCCGGCTCGCTGCTGCCGTCGCAATGGATGATGGGAATCGGCGTGCCCCAGTAGCGCTGGCGGCTGATGCCCCAGTCGCGCAGCCGCCAGGTAGTCGTTTTCTCGCCCAGGCCCAGCTCGGTTAGCGCGGCAGCAATGGCGTCTACTGTCTGGGCATGCGGCAGCCCGCTGTAGTTGCCTGAATTGATGCTGATGCCGCGCGTCTTGTCGGCGTACCAGTCTTGCCAGCGCTCGTCGTCGAAATGCTCGCCTTCGACATGCACCACGGGCAGCAGGTCCAGGCCGTACTTCTTGGCGAAAGCCCAATCGCGTTCGTCGTGCGCGGGCACACCCATCACGGCGCCGTCGCCATAGCTCATCAGCACATAGTTGCCCACCCACAGCGGCACTTCACGTTCGGTCAGCGGGTGCTTGACG
>JBBQAW010000492.1:0-2210 GCA_038316815.1 Burkholderiales bacterium | reverse complement strand
GCCGAGGCCGGGTCCTCGCCGACCAGGATCACCGCCAGCCCGGGCTGGATGCCGCGGGCGGCCAGTGCGGCAATGCGCAGTGACAAGTCGCTGCGGATCTGTTGCGACAGCGCGGTGCCGCTGATCAGTTGGGCGGTCATGGGGTGTCTCCGGTGGCTACCGCGGCATGGCGGGCGGTGGTGCAAAGTTGCTGCAAAAACGCAAGAGGCCGCTGTGAAGCGGCCTCTTGCCAGGGTACGGGCCTTAGAGGATGAGGGTTTTTCGTGGCGGTTGCGCAGTAGAAAAACTCTCGATCCCTCAGGCCTTGGCGGCGACGGTGCTGTTGGCCCCAAGCGCGATCTTGAGCAGATCGGCCACGGTGTTGGCGTTGAGCTTTTCCATGATGTTGGCGCGGTGCGCCTCGACCGTCTTGATGCTGATACCCAGATCGTCGGCGATCTGCTTGTTCAGGCGGCCGGCGACGATGCGCTCCAGCACCTGGGCCTCACGCGTGGTCAGGCGCGACAGCAGGGCGTCGCGGCTGGCTTGCTCCTGGTGCTGGCTGAAGGCCGAGCGTGCCTGGTCGAGCATGCGCTCGACCAGGCCGATCAGGTCGTCTTCCTTGAAGGGCTTTTCGATGAAGTCCATCGCGCCCTTTTTCATCGTGGTGACGGCCATCGGCACGTCGCCATGGCCGGTGATGAACACCACCGGCAGCGGGCTCTTGCGCTCGAGCAGGCGGTCTTGCAGCTCCAGCCCGCTCATGCCGTCCATGCGGATGTCGGCGATCAGGCAGGCGACTTCGCGCGGGTCGAAGCGGGACAGAAAGCTCTCGGCCGAATCGAAGCACTTGACGCGGTAGTCTTTGCCCTCCAACAGCCACTGCAGCGAATCGCGCACCGCCTCGTCGTCATCGACAACGTAGACCGTGCCTTTTTTGGGGATCAGGCTCATGGATTGCTTCTCGCGGCGAGCACGCTGTTCGGGCGTGGTGTGGGGCTGGCTGTGGGGCTGGCTGTGGGGCTGGCTGTGAGGCTAGATCTGGGGCCGCCATCGGCATCGGGCGAGGCACCATCCTGGGGATGTAGCCGCGATGTCTCCTCCTGCCGAGCAGCGGTTTCAACGGGCAAGGTGAATGCAAACCGGCACCCGACCGCAAGCTCCCCATTGTAGAGGTTCTGCGCCTTGATTCGCCCCCGGTGGCTCTCCACGATCGACCGGCAAAGCGACAGCCCGATGCCCATGCCTTCGGCCTTGGTGGAGAAAAAAGCCTCGTACAGCCGGTTGATCACTTCATCGGCCAGACCGGGGCCCTTGTCGGTCACGCTGAACTCGATCACCCCCCCTTCTTCGGGGGTGTGGCGCGGGATCACCCGCAGCTCGATATGGCGTCGCGCCGGCGGCAACTTGGCGCTGTCGATCGCCTCGGCCGCGTTCTTGAGCAGGTTGAGCAGCACCTGCTCGATCAGGATCGGGTCGCAGTTGATGTCGGGCAGGCGTTGCGCGACGTAATGCATGATCGACACGTTGCGACGCCGCAGCTCGATGCTGGCCAGTTCCACCGCATCCTCGACGATGGCCTTGGCCTGGGACGGTTGGCGCTGTGGCTCGCTCTTCTTCACGAAGGCGCGGATGCGGTGGATGATCTGGCCGGCACGCTCGGCCTGGCGCGCCGTCTTGCCCAGCGCGGCGATCAGCGCGTCGCGGTCGATGGTGTCGGCCTTGACCCGCGAGACCATGCCGTTGCAGTAGTTGGTGATGGCGGTCAGCGGCTGGTTCAGCTCGTGGGCCACCGATGACGCCATCTCGCCCATCGTGATCAGCCGGCTCGACACCTGGGCTTTTTCGGCCTGCTGCTCGGCCAGGGCCTCGGCGCGGCGGCGTGCGGTGACGTCGGTGGCGATCAGCATCTGGGCCAGCCGGCCGTCGGTCCACTGCAGGTAGCGGGCACGCACGTCGAACCACTTGTCCAGCGAGGCGGCATACACCTCGCGCGGGCTGGCGCCGACGCCGGTCAGCTCCTGCGTCGGCAGGCCGGACAGGTTGTCCTCGTCGTCGTGGTCGGTCAGGGCGATGGGCAAGGTGGGCATGGTGCCGCTGGCCAACAGCGCGTGGCCACGTGAATCCGCGCCGAACCACAGCCGGTACGACCGGTTGGCAAACAGCAGTTCACTCTGCTGCACCGACAACACCGAGACCGCCGCCTCCAGGCCCTCCAGCACGGTGGTGAA
>JBBQAW010000491.1:0-2234 GCA_038316815.1 Burkholderiales bacterium | reverse complement strand
GACTGCCATGTCGACACCCACGTCAGCTGGCACGGCCTGGTCATTCCCGGCTTCGGCCGTGAACTGCCTGCAGCGGCCCTGGTGCGCGGCATTGCTGGCGGCAGCTTCGAGCAGGTGACCAAGCGCCTGGGTGTGCTGCACGCGCTGCGCGACCTGGGGGTGCCGGTCTACAACGACGCGCGCGCCATCGAGCGCAGCGTCGACAAGAGCATGACCAGCCTGCGCCTGCGCGCGGCCGGGGTGCCCACGCCGCCGTCCTGGGCCACCGAGTCGACGGCGCAGGCCCAGCGCATCGTCATGCGCGAAAGCGCGGCCGGCCATGCGCTGGTGCTCAAGCCGCTGTTCGGCTCGCAGGGCAAGGGCCTGCGGCGCGTGGGCTGGGTCGACGGCGAGCATGTGGCGCTGCCGGCGCTGGACCGGCCGGCCGACGCGGATGGGACTGTTGGCACGCATGGCGCGCATGGTGCTCATGAGGCTTATGGCGCCGATGACGCTTACGGCGCTTACGGCGGCCTGGCCTACCTGCAGCGTTTCGTGCCGCCGGCCGTGCAACCGGGCTTCGACTGGCGTGTTCTGGTCGTGGGTGGCCGCGCGCTGGCAGCCATGCGCCGCCAGGGCAGCCACTGGATCCACAACATCGCCCAGGGGGCCCGCGCCTTTTCCGCGCTGCTGAGCCCGGCCCTGGCCGCCACCGCCGAGGCCGCAGCCAGCGCGCTGGAAATGGACTACGCCGGTGTCGACCTGATGCCCGGCCCCGGCGGCGAGATCCTGGTGCTCGAAGTCAATGGTGTGGCCGCCTGGCAGGGCCTGCAGGGCGTGACGCGGCCGAACATCGCCCGCGCCATCGTCGACGACCTCTTCGACCGCAAGTGCGCCAGCAGCCGTGTGCCGCGCACGCAGATGCGCCGCGCCTGATGGTTTTGACACCGCGCGAAGCCTTCCTGCGCGCCTGCACGCTGGACGTGGCGGTGCGCAAGCCGGGCAACGTCAGCCTGCACGCCGCGGGCCATGGCATGCAGGCTGCGCATTTCCTGGCCAGTGCCAAGGTCGCGGCCGACGCCATCTGCCAGCGCGGGGCCACGGTGGGGCAGCGCATCGAGGCCGCCGTGGTTGCCACGCGGGCGGCGGTGGGCTGCAACACCAACCTCGGCATCCTGCTGCTGTGCGCGCCATTGGCGTGTGCCGGCGAACACATTCATGTTCCGCTGCAGCAGGGATTGCAGCAGGTGCTGGCGGGCCTGACCATCGACGACGCTGCCGCCGCCTTTCGCGCCATTGCGCACGCCAACCCGGGCGGGCTGGGCGAAGCCCCGGAACAAGACGTGCGGCAGGCCCCCAGCGTCACGCTTCTGCAGGCGATGGCCCTGGCCGCTGAACGCGACCGCATCGCTGCGCAATACCGCGATGGCTTTGCCGAAGTCTTCGCCTCCGCGCAGGGCCTGCCCGCAGGCTTCCGCCTGCCGGCACCGGCAGGCGAAAACGTGCCGGCCGATGCCACCACCACGGCTGCGGTGCAGGTGCTGTACTTGCGTTGGCTGGGCACTGGGGTCGATTCACACATTGTTCGGAAACAAGGCAGGGCGGTGGCACAGAATGTCATGAGCGCGGCGCAGGGCTGGCAGCTCCGGCCCGCTTCGGCCGTGTTGCTGGACGCCGATCCGGCCTTTGCCGCCTGGGACCAGGCCCTGAAGGACGCGGGTGTGAACCCCGGCACGAGTGCCGACCTCACTGTGGCCACCTTGATGGTGGCTGGCATGACGCGGGGTTAACCTGGGTTTTCACGGAGCCGCGCGCGGCGCTGATGGCACGGAACGTGATACCTCTTCCCGTTGCCGGCCGTCCGGCTGGCGCCTGAATCGCTCGTGAAACGTCCTAAGGAGAGACTCCCATCATGGCAAAAATCGATCGCATGCTCGTCGGTGAATCGCTGGTCGGCGACGGCAACGAAGTCGCCCACATCGACCTCCTCATCGGGCCGCGTGGCAGCCCCGTAGAGACTGCCTTCGCCAACGCGCTGGTGAACAACAAGGACGGCTTCACGTCCCTGCTGGCCGTTGTGGCCCCCAACCTGCTGACCAAGCCGGCGACCGTGCTGTTCAACAAGGTCACGATCAAGGGCGCCAAGCAGGCCGTGCAGATGTTCGGCCCGGCCCAGCGTGGCGTGGCCATGGCGGTGACCGACTGCGTCGAGGACGGCACCATCCCGGCCGACGAAGCCGACAACGTGTTCATCT
>JBBQAW010000490.1:0-2240 GCA_038316815.1 Burkholderiales bacterium | reverse complement strand
GCCGGCGTGCTGGCCTGGCAGGTGCCCGTGGGCAGCTGGGTCAGTGCGGGCCAGACGGTGGCTGAACTGATCGACCCGATCAGCGCCGAGTGCGTGCCATTGCGCAGCCCGGTCGACGGCCTGCTGTTCGCGCGCGAGCTGCAGCGTTGGGCCCGCAGCGGACAATCCGTGGCCAAAGTGGCTGGTGCGCAGCCGCTGCGCAGCGGCAAGCTGTTGTCCGCATAGTTCCGCCCCTCCGAACCCACCCCGCCAGCACGCGCCCATGAACCCGTCCACCCGCAGCGCGCCGAATTTGAGCCCGTCTTCAGGCCCGACGTCAGGCCCGACGTCAGGCCTGACTTCAGGCCTGACTTCAGGCCGAAGTCCAGGTCAAGGTTCAGGCCAAAGATGAGCCCATCTTCAGGCCCGACGTCGGGCCCGACTTCAAGCCGAAGTTCAGGCCAAAGTTCAGGCCAAAGTTCAGGCCAAAGTTCAGGCCAAAGTTCAGGCCGAAAGCCAGGCCCGCCCGTCAGCACGCTGGAAGTAGCGGTGTGCCTGCTGCCTGGCGCTTCGCGGCTGGCGGCCACGGCGGTGTGCGAGATTCTGGAAGCCGCCAACGGCTTGCTGGGGCAGGCGCACTACCGCGTGCGCCTGGCGACGCTGGGCGAACTGCCGGCTGAATCGCACTGGGACCAGTTCTGGCTCGTCGCCCCTGCGCGCCCGCTGTCCGACAGCGCCGGTCTGGCTGCACTGCCCGCGCGGTTGCAGGCACTGGCGCTGCGCAAGACGCTGATCGGCGGCCTGGAAGGCGGCGTGTTGTGGCTGGCCGCAGCGGGCCTGCTGGGCGGCCGCCGCGCCTGCTGCGCTGACTGGCAGCAGGCGCCGCTGCAACAACAGCACCCGGATGTGGTCTGGAGCCAGGGGCTGTGGGACATCGACGCCAGCCCCGGCCTGGCTGTGCTGGCCACTTGCGCGCGCCCGCTGGCTGTCCCCGACCTGGTGCTGGCTCTGCTGGCGCGCAGCCATGGCCAGCCGCTGGCGCGCCGGCTGGCGGCGCGGCTGGGGCTGTCGGTGCTGCGCGGGCGCGACGAGCGGCTGCTTGAACAGGAAGCCGGCCACGCCCTGATGCCGCCGCGGCTGGCCGAGGCCTTGGCCCTGATGCAGGCCAACCTGGCCGAGCCCTTGCCCACCGACGAAGTGGCGCGGCTGGTGGGCCTGTCTCGGCGCCAGCTTGAACGGCTGTTCAGGCAGCACCTGCAGGCGCTGCCTAGCCGCCACTATCTCGAACTGCGCCTGCAGCGCAGCCGCGAACTGCTGCAGCGCACGGGCCAGTCGGTCTTGCAGGTGGCGCTGGCCTGCGGCTTTACCAGCGGCCCGCACTTTTCCAACGCCTACAAGGCGGCCTTCGGCTGCACCCCGCGCGAAGAGCGCGCACGCGAACTGGCAGGCCTGCGTGGCCAGCAGGGCGGGTCCGAGGCTGCGCCGCTGGCCCGACACACAGGATGAACAGCGCCGATCTGCTATTGCGGCCGGTGGCCCGTGCCGACGTGGATGCGCTGCAAGGCCTGGCCGCAGCCGCGTCGCCCGGCATCGGTTCGCTGCGCAATGAACGCGCCTGGCTGGCCGAGCGCATCGAACGGTCGCTGCAGGCCTTCGCGACCGAGGACGACGACATCAGCGGCGAAGAAACCTACTTGTTCGTGCTGGAACAGCAGGGCGCTCTGATCGGTTGCTCGGGCATCAGCGCCTGCGCCGGCTTCGCGTCGCGCTTTTACAGCTACCGCAATGAATTCGTCGTCGCCAGCAGCCCGGCGCTGGGCTTGACGCAACGCACCCACACCCTGCACCTGTGCCACGACCTGACCGGCAGCACACTGCTGACGTCGTTCTACATCGCGCCCAGCGCCGGTGCCGCCGCGGCCGAACTGCTGTCGCGCGGCCGGCTGCTGTTCCTGCAGCTGCATGCCCAGCGATTCTCGGAACGCATTGCGGCTGAATTTCCTGGCCTGCTGGACGCCAGCGGTGGCAGCCCGTTCTGGGACGCCGTGGGCCGGCGCTTCTTCGAGATGGACTATCCGCAAGCCGAGGCCCTGGCCGGCGGGCGCAGCAAGGCCTTCATCGCCGACCTGATGCCGCAGTCGCCGCTGTACGTGCCGCTGCTGCCGGAAGCGGCGCAGCGGGCCATCGGCCAACTGCACCCGGACGGCGAAACACCCTTGCAGATCTTGCTGGCCGAAGGTTTCGACGCCGACAGCTACATC
>JBBQAW010000489.1:0-2253 GCA_038316815.1 Burkholderiales bacterium | reverse complement strand
GCTTCGCTGCCTTCTGCGGGCAGGCGGTTCAGCAGGGCGTCGATGCGGGCGCGCGCCGCCGCCAGGCGTGAGCGCAGGCTGTCGCGTTCGGCTGTGACGGTGGCCAACTGCTGTTCGACCAGGGCCGTGCTGCGCTGCAGTTCGCCATGGCGCAGAACCAGACGGTCGACCCGTTCTGCAAGATCTTCGAGCTTGGACATCGTGGCTGCCCTCTCCCTGGTGTGTCTCTGGTCCGCCTGCCTGGCATTGTAGAAGTGCGCCTCAGCCTGCTGGCCGGGCTTTTAGGCGTATTCGCCCCTCGTCGCAGCAGGCGCTGACGCTGCACACCGCACATTGCGGCTGTCGGGCCTGGCAGACGTAACGCCCGTGCAGGATGAGCCAATGGTGCGCATCGACCAGGTAACGCGCCGGCACCCGCTTCATCAGCGCCGTTTCCACGGCCAACGGGTTGCGTCCTGGCGCCAGGCCGGTGCGGTTGCTGACGCGGAAGATATGCGTGTCCACTGCCATGGCCGGCTCGCCGAAGGCCACGTTCAGCACCACGTTGGCTGTCTTGCGGCCGACGCCGGGCAGGGCCTGCAGGGCGTCACGCGTGCGCGGAATCTGTCCGCCATGCTGTTCGACCAGGATGCGGCAGGTGGCCAGCAGGTTCTTCGCCTTGGTGCGAAACAGACCGATGGTGCGCACCGCTTCGGTGACGCGTTCCAGCCCCAGGTCCAGCATCTTCTGCGGCGTGTTGGCCAGGGCAAACAAGGTGCGCGTGGCCTTGTTCACGCTGACATCGGTGGCTTGGGCAGAGAGCAGCACCGCGGCCAGCAGCTCGAAGGTGTTGGTGTAGACCAGTTCGGTTTGCGGCTGCGGGTTGGCAGCGGCCAGGGTGGCGAAGAAAGTGTCGATCTGGGCGGTGTTCAAGGCGCTGCCTGGCACAAGTTCGATGGTTTCAGGGCTGACGCTGCTGACGCGCCCTGGCCAGTGCGGCTTCGACGACCGCACGCTTGGCGTCCAGGACGGCGGTGTCCTCGATGCGGCTGTGGGCCGCCAGGTCGGACAGTTTGGCGGCGGCCTTGGCCGCCAGGCGTTCGTCGTTCTCGCGCTGTTCGCGCGCCAGCCGCGTCTGGCGGGCCTGATAGCGCGCTTGGGCTTCTTGCGCCTGCGGGGCTGACCAGGCCTGCCAGCCGCTGCGCCCGGGCGTCACGGGCACCAGGCTGATGCAGTCCACCGGACAAGCCGGGACGCAGAGTTCACAACCCGTGCACAACGCGTCGACGATGCTGTGCATGTGCTTCGGTGCGCCCACGATGCAGTCCACCGGGCAGGCCTTGATGCACAGCGTGCAGCCAATGCACCAGGCCTCGTCGATGATGGCCAGCACACGCGGGCCTTCTTGGCCGTGCGCCGGGTCCAGCGGCAACACCTGCCGGCCGGTGATGGCGGCCAGGCGCCGGATGCCTTCTTCTCCGCCCGGCGGACAGCGGTTGATCTCGGCCTGGCCTTCGGCGATGGCCTGGGCGTAGCGACGGCAGTCGGGGTAGCCGCAGCGCGTGCACTGCGTCTGGGGCAGAGCGGCGTCGAGCCGTGCCGCCAGGTCAGCGCTATCCACGCGCACGGTGTTCCGGTGTTCGGTAATGCTGGCGACTGGCGACTGGCGACTGGCGACTCAAGATCAGCGGCTGGTCACTAGCGGCTGCTCGCAGTCTTGACGGCAGCCAGCCGTGCGTGACCCTTGGGCGGGGCAACAACCACTTCGTTTTGCGCGCCGTTGAAGCGCGCGATGAACTGGCGCACCTCGGGGTAGACGTTGTCGCGCCAGCGGCGCCCGCTGAAGATACCGTAGTGGCCTGCGCCCTCCGCGTCGTAGTGCAGGCTGCGTTCGGGGTCGATGCCTTGGCAAAGTGCGTGCGCCGCTTTGGTCTGGCCGGCGCCTGAGATGTCGTCAAGTTCGCCTTCGATCGTCAGCAGCGCAGTGCTGGTGATGTCTTGCGGGCGTACGAGTTCACCTTTCACGTGCCAGGTGCCATTGACGAGCGCGAAGTCCTGGAAAACGGTTTTGATCGTGTCGAGGTAGTACTCTGCCGGCATGTCCAGCACAGCGTTGTATTCATCGTAGAACTGCCGGTGCGAATCGGCGCTGCCGTCGTCGCCCTTGATCAGATCTTGAAAGTAGTCGTAATGGCTGCTCATATGGCGGTTCGGATTCATCGCCACGAAGCCGGTGTGCTGCAGAAAGCCGGGGTAAACGGAGCGGCCTGCGCC
>JBBQAW010000488.1:0-2268 GCA_038316815.1 Burkholderiales bacterium | reverse complement strand
GCCGCGAACGCGCCCTGGCTGTGCAGCCCGGCGACGTGCTGGCGCTGCTTTCGGCCGGGGCCTACGGCATGACGATGGCCAGCAACTACAACACCCGGCCGCGAGCGGCCGAAGTGATGCTGGTGGACGGCCAGCCGCATGTCATTCGCCAGCGGGAAGAAGTTGCCAGCCTGTTCGCCGGCGAAAGCCTGGTCGGCCAGGCGCTGCCTTAGAGCAGGGTTCGACGCCATGCGGAACATGAAACCGCGTCTTGGGTCGCCTGGCGTCGTTGCAAATCCATGCGATGCAAAAGAGTATCGCTGTGGTTTGCGCCTGGCCAGACAACCCAATCCATCGGTTTTCTCAAGTTCCACGCAGCATCGAACGCTGCACCAACGTTGGCATGCCTGCGCGCTGCCGAAGACCTGCACGACGCTGGAAAGCAACTGCCTGGCGCCAGCGCGCATGTCCATGGGCTTGAGGGCGAGGCCCAGCGAGTCGATGCGGATCACCGCAGCAACTCGCGCATTCAGGCCGAAGCACGCGGCGTCGACCTGGCGGGCCTGATCACCAGACGATGATGGGCTCGCTGGCGACCATCGCGTCGCCAGCGCGGCAGTTGAAGGCCTGGGCGAAGCTGGTCATCTGGCTCATCGGCCCCAGGATGCGCCAACGCCCGGGCGAATGCTGGCCGGTGCGGATCTGGCTGACCAGGGCTTCATTTCGCCACTTCACGCGCCAGACCACGGCGTTGGCCATGAAGAAGCGCTGTTCGGGCGTGTGCCCGTCGACCAGGGGCGCGGGCTTGCCGGCCTTCTTCTGCCGTTCCAGCGCAATTTGCAGCCCGGCATACGCGATCTGCATGCCGCCCACGTCTGACAGGTTCTCACCCAAAGTCTGGCGGCCGTCGATGCGTTCGCCGGGCAGGGCTTCGAAGCCGCTGTAGAGCGCGGCCACCTTGTCAGCGCGCAGCTGGTAGGCCGCCACGTCGGCCGGCAGCCACCAGTCGCGCAGGTTGCCCTGGGCGTCGAACTGCCGGCCGCGGTCGTCGAAGTGGTGGCTGATTTCGTGCCCGATGACCATGCCGATGGCGCCGTAATTGCTGGCGTCGTCGGCACCCTCGTCGAAGAAGGGCGGCTGCAGGATGCCGGCCGGAAAGACGATCTGGTTGCCGCTGGCTGCAAACGCATTGACGATGTGCGGGCTGGTGTTCCAGCGGCTGCGGTCGACCGGGCGTTGCAGGTCGGATAGGCGGTCGGCCGTGGCCCAGGCGTTCACCTTCAGCAGGTTGCCCAGGTAGTCGTCGGGCGCCAGCACCAGGCCGTCGTAGCTGCGCCAGCGTTCGGGCGCGCCGATCTTGGTCGCCATCGCGTCCAGCTTGACCAGGGCTACTTTCTGCGTTTCCGGGCTCATCCACGGCGAAGCCTGGATGCGCTGGCGCATGCCGGCGCGGATGTCGTCGACCATCTGCAGCGCCCGTGTCTGGGCCTGGGGCGAAAAGGCCCGGGCCGTGAACAGTTCGCCCAGCGTCTGGCCCAGCGGCAGGCCGCCGGTGCGCCCGCCGATGTGCTGGATGACTTCTTCCACGCGTGGCGGCGGCGTCTTCAGGCCGCGCTGCGCGCGCTGGGTGTAGTCGAAGTGCGACTGCGCCAGCCGCTGCGGGCCGTGCGGGGCCACGGCGTCGAGCAGGCGCACGCGCAGGTAGTCGCGCCAGGTTGCCGTCGGCGCTGTCTGCGCCAGGCGCGCCATGGCCTGGGCGAAGTTGGGTTGGCCCAGGATGATGGGCGTCTTGCCGTCGGTACTTTCATTGCCGAAGTCGGCGTTACCGGTGTAGCCCGCCAGCAGGGCGCGCCAGTCCAGCCCGGGTGCCTGGGCCTGCAGGCTGGCAACGGTGACGGGGTTGTAGTTCGCGTTCGGGTCGCGGCGTTGGATGCGGTCGGTGGTGGCGGCTGCAATCTCGCCTTCGAAGGCCATCAGGCGGTCGACGGCGGCTTCAGACGTGGCCTCGGTGGCCGCGCCGGCGGCCTGCAGCAGGGTGGCGGCATGGCGGCGGTAAGCGGCCTTCACGCGCTGGGTGTTGGCGTCGCTGCGGCTGTAGTCGTCGCGGTCGGGCAGGCCCAGGCCAGACTGGTTCAGGGCCAGCACGTGGCGCGTGGCGTCCTTGGCGTCGATGCCCACGCTCATGGCCAGGGGGGCTGCCACCTGCAGCCGAGCCAGGTCGGCCAGCAGGGCGGGCAGCTGTTCACGTTGCAGGCTGCCGATGCGGTCGAGCAAGGGCTGCACGGCCTT
>JBBQAW010000487.1:0-2286 GCA_038316815.1 Burkholderiales bacterium | reverse complement strand
CCGGCGGCCACGTTCCAGACCAAGACCCTCACGCCTGAAACGGCGCTGATAGCAGCGCAGGCGGCCATGGCAGCTTGCCGCGCGCAAGGCTTTCAGGTGGGCGTGGCTGTGGTCGACCGCGCTGGTCTGACCCAGGTGTTTCTGCGCGACCGCTTCGCTGGTGCCCACACCGTGGACGTGGCCACGAACAAGGCGTGGACAGCGGCGAGCTTTCGCACTTCCACGCTGGAACTGGCCGCCGAATCGCAAGCGGGCAAGCCCATGAGCGGCATCCGCAGCACGCCACGTATGCTGGCGGTCGGCGGTGGTTTGATGATTGAGGGTGGCGGTTCCAGCTTCGGGGCCATTGGCGTGTCGGGCGCCCCCGGTGGCGAGGCCGACGATGCCTGTGCCAAAGCGGGCATCAAGGCAATAGCCGACAAGATCGAGTTCTGAGGCCGCGCGCGACCGCCCAGATTGACCGCCATATCGACCGCGATATCGAGCGCCATTTCGAGCGCCATATCGACCGCCGTGCCTACCGCCCCGCCGCCGCCACTGCAGTACGCGCCGCAACAACTGCCCTGCGGTGGCTGGCCTTCACTTCTGTCGCCAGCGCTGGCCGCAGCTGCCGCCAGCGCTGGCCTTCCCGGCTGCGCATGCGGGTCGGCGGTACTGGACGAAAGCCGACCCGCCGAGCGTGGCCGCAGTGTGCTGATGAGCCAGGGTGAGTTTGTTTGTCGCAGGCCTGGGCAAGGGGCTGTTGCAGGCTATGCAATGCGTGGCTGGCGGAACGGGCGGACCAGGCGGGTCGGTGCTTGAGCCGCACTGGGCGGCTGATGGCAGCCTGTACTTCTTGTGTGACCGCAGTGACTGGTGGAATCTGTGTCGCTGGCGCGAGGGTCAGCCGGTGCAGGCCATGACGCAACTGCAGGCCGCGATCGGCGCACCGCTTGTAGGTGCTGGGCTCGGGCGGCTATGGCCTGCTGAATGAGCAGCGTGCAACGCTGCGCGTCAGCCTCGAAAACGTGGACGAGCTGTGGCTGCGGCATCTGGAAAGCTGACGGCTGCAGCCGTTGTCGCTGCCCTTCGTTGCCTACAGCGGGTTGTGCCGGCTGAACGCGCAAGGTGTTGCGATGCTGGCCGCAGCGCTGGATCGGCCGCCGGTGCTGCTGCGCCTGGACTTGCCGGCCGATGTCGAAGCTAACTTTGCAAGCGACCGCGTGGTGCGCGCCGGCGGCCAACCCGCAGTCGTTTCAGGCGCCGTAGCGCGCGCCCAGGCGCTGCACTTCCCCACCGTGCCCGGCGCCGACGGCCATGCGCGCCAAGCCCAAGCCTGGTTCGATCCGCCCGGCCTGCCCGGCCTGGTGCCGCGCGCGGGCGAGCAGCGGCCGCTGATGGTGCTGTTGCATGGCGGACCCACATCGCCCATCGCACATCGCAAGCCGGGCCGGCCTACAACACGAAGGTGCAGTTCCGGACCACGCGTGGCTATGCTGTGGTGGACGCGAACCATGGCGGGTCCTCAGGCTACGACCGAGCCTACTGCGAACGCTTGCGCGGCCAGCGGGGCGTCGTCGACCTGCAGGACGCCGTCGCTGCAGTAGACCATCTGGTAGCCAGCGGTTGGGGTCGACGGACAGCGCGTGGCCTTGCGCGGCGGCGGTGCCGGCGGCTTCACTTTGCTGTCCGCCCTGGCCTTCACCAGGCGCTTCGCGGCAGGCATCAACCATTACGGCGTGGCAGACCTGGAAACCCTGGCGGCCGACACGCACAAGTTCGATGCCCGCTATGTCGATAGCCTGGTCGCACCTTTGCCCGAGCGGCGCGACGTCTACCGCCAGCGCAGCCCCTTGCACCCCATGGACCGCTGTCGCTCGGCGCTGCTGACCTTGCAGGGCAGCGAAGACCGCGCCGTGCCCCCACAGCCAAGCCGCGACGTGGTGGCTGCGGCACGCGCAGCCGGTTGCCCGGCGGTCTATCTGGCATTCGAAGGCAAGGGCCATGGCCTTCGGCAGGCCAGCCACATCATCAAGGGGCTGCAGGCTGAACTCGTCTTTCTGGATCGGGTGTTCGGGTACACCCTGGCCGAGCGGGTGCCGGCGCTGGCGATCGAGAACGCGGCCACCTTGCACAGACCCGGCGACGCGACCGTCTGAAGCTGGTCGGGTCTGGACCTGAACATGCCCTGCAGCAGCTTCGAACCCCCAAGCACTGTGCATGAAAGTGCTTCGTGACATGAGGCGTTGCCCCGTTCAGGAAAGCTAGCCCCCGAACGCCTCGTCAAGTGCGCTTCGCAATTGCGCG
>JBBQAW010000486.1:0-2302 GCA_038316815.1 Burkholderiales bacterium | reverse complement strand
GTACTTGGCCTTCACGTAATCGATGACGCGGTCGCGGTTGGCCTGGCAGAAGTCGATGTCGAAGTCGGGCATCGACACGCGCTCAGGATTTAGAAAACGTTCGAACAGCAGCTTGTATTGCAGCGGGTCCAGGTCGGTGATGAGCAGCGCATAGGCCACCAGCGAACCCGCGCCCGAACCCCGCCCCGGTCCCACCGGGCAGCCGTTTTCGCGCGCCCAGACGATGAAGTCGCTGACGATCAGAAAGTAGCCCGGAAAGCCCATGTTCAGGATCGTCTGAATCTCGAATTCCAGGCGTTCCACATAGCGCGCGCGCTCGGCGTCGCGCCGCGCCGGGTCGGGGTACAGCGCAGCCAGGCGCTTCTCGAGCCCTTCAAACGAGGCCTGGCGGAAATAGTCGGCAATTGGCTGGCGCTGGCCATCGACCATGGGCGTGGGGAAGTCGGGCAGCTGCGGTTTGCCCAGCACCAGTTGCAGGCTGCAGCGGCGGGCAATCTCCACCGTGTTGGCCAGCGCCGAGGGCAGATCGGCGAACAGCGCGGCCATCTCGGCCTGGGTCTTGAAATACTGGTCGCGGCTGAAGCGCTTGGTGCGCTTGGGGTTGGCCAACGTCTCGCCTTCGGCCACGCACACCCGCGCCTCGTGGGCTTCGAAGTCGTCGGGTTCCAGAAATTGCACCGGGTGCGCGGCCACCACGGGCAGCTGCAATTCGGCCGCCAGGGGCACGGCAGCACGCACATGGGCTTCATTCGTGGCCAGGCCGGCGCGCTGCACCTCGATGTAGAAACGCTGCGGAAACAGCGTCGCCAAGTGCTGCGCGACAGACCGGGCCCGGCCCGCGTCGCCGGCCAGCAGCCCCATGCCGACGGCACCACCGTCGGCCCCCGACAGGCAAATCAGCCCTTCACCCAGCTCTTTCAGCCAGGCCCATTGCACCCAGGCCTGGCCGCGCTGGGTGTTGCCCACCCACGCACGGGCCAGCAGTTCACACAAATTCAGGTAGCCGCGCGTGTTCTGCGCCAGCAGCAGCAGCCGGCTGGGGTTCTTGTCGCTGGCGCCACCCAACACCGCCTGCATGGCGGCAGGCGCCTGCGCAGGCGATTCCATCCACACGTCAACCCCGATCAGCGGCTTCACGCCCTTCTTGCGGCAGGCGCTGTAGTGCTTGACCGTGCCGAACAGGTTGTTCAGGTCGGTGATGGCCAAGGCGCCCTGGTCGTCGGCGTGGGCGGCAGCGGCAGCAGCGTCGATGCGCAGCGTGCCGTCGACAACTGAGAATTCGGTATGCGTGCGCAGGTGCACGAAGGAAGCAGACATCGGGGTCGCCCTTTTCGGGTGGGTTCGGGGGAAGGTGGGCGGGCTGGAACAGATTATCGGCAGCCGCTGCCTACAATTCGCCGCGTGCCTGTGGATTCATCTGTTGACATTGCTGCGGCCTACCGCTTCGTGCCCATTCACGATGGCCCAGCCCTGCGCGGGCGCCTGCTTGTCAGCGCCAGCAAGGCGGGGCTGAAAGGCACCCTGCTGCTGGCCGAAGAGGGCCTCAACTTCACCCTGGCCGGCGCGCCAGCAGCGCTGCAGGGCTGGCTGCAAAGCCTGCAGCAGGACGAACGCTTCGCTGCGCTCGACATCAAGCGCAGCCACGCCGCTGCCCTGCCGTTCCGCCACCTGCGCGTGAAGCTCAAGCACGAAATCATCCGCATGAACCAGCCCACCGTGCAGCCGCAAGTTGGCCGGGCGCCCGCCGTCAGCCCGGGCACGGTGGCGCGCTGGCTGGCTGCGGGCCAATGCGACGAGGGCCGGCCAGTAGTGATGCTCGACACGCGCAACGCCTTCGAGGTCGATGCCGGCGCCTTCGTTGGCGCCATCGACTGGCGGCTTTCCCGCTTCAGCGAATTTCCGGCTGCGCTGGCGGCCCACCGCCAGGCACTGCAAGGCAAGACCGTGGTCAGCTATTGCACGGGCGGCATCCGCTGCGAAAAAGCCGCGCTGTGGATGGCCGAGCAAGGCTTGCCGCATGTGCTGCAACTCGACGGCGGCGTGCTGCGCTACTTCGAAACCCAGGCCCGCGGCGGCCAGGCTCCGCACTGGCAGGGCGAATGCGTGGTTTTCGACGACCGCGGTGCCGTGGCCGCCGACCTTCGCCCGGCCCCCGTCCCATGACCTGGTTGCCGCGCCTGCTGGGCCTGCTGCTGATCCTGACGGCCCTGGTGCTGGCGGTTTCGCGTGCGCCCGAGGTACCGGCCGAAGGGCTGGTGGCGCGCTGGGCGCCGCCGCCTTCAGACTTCATCGACGTGCGCGG
>JBBQAW010000485.1:0-2304 GCA_038316815.1 Burkholderiales bacterium | reverse complement strand
GCAGCGGCGAGAAGCGGCACGAGCCTCAACAAATGGGCTGAAGGTGCCCTGGGCAAGGCCGCGCGCAAGCCATCAGTACGCGCTGCTGCGCGCGGCGAAGCCTAAGCGCTAGTTCAAGCTGTTGCCCAACGGCAGGCCACCAGGGCCCGGCCTGAGGTACGCGGCAGGGTTTCTCAGTCCGGGCCTTGACATATCGTTTTTGTCTACGGTTTAGTTCGAACGTTAGCCGCGTCGGCCGCAACCTGCGGCAGTTGCAGTTCGAAGCAGCTGCCGCCACCTGCACGCGGCAGGCAGCGCACGCTGCCGCCATGGCGGCTGGCAATCTGCCGCACCAGGGCCAGGCCCAGGCCGACACCGCCTTCGCGTTCAGACTGGCCGGGCAGGCGAAAAAAGGCCTCGAAGATGCGTTCGCGATAGGTCTGGGGCACACCCGGCCCGCGGTCGCACACCTGCACGACGACGTCGCTGCCACCCGTGCGGGGCTGGCTGGCCAGGGTCACTTCGATTTCGTCGCCACCGTAGCGGCGCGCGTTCTCAAGCAAGTTGCGCACAGCACGGCGCAGCAGGCGTTCGTCGCCCAGCACCACGCGGCCTGCGCCGGCTTCGTCGGCCTGAACCACCGCGCCCACCCGCGCCGCTTCTTCGGCCACGACAGCCAGCAAGGCCACCGGGTCCTGGCGGTCCAAGTGCACGGCACCGTCCAGCCGGCTGGCCAACAGCACTTCTTCGACCAGGGCGTCGAGTTCGGCGACGTTGGTGTCGATCTCGCGCTTGAGCGCCAAGCGCCGCGGTGGCGTCGCGTCTTCGATCATCGACACCGCCATCTTCAGCCGTGCCAGCGGGCTGCGCAGTTCGTGGCTGGCGTTGGCCAGCAGGCTTTGGTGCGAACGCAGCAGCGCTTCAACGCGGCCGGCGGCGCGGTTGAAGCTGGCGCCCAAGGCAGCCACTTCGTCGCCACCGTCTTCGGCCACGCGCTGGTGCAGGGCGCCGGCGCCAAAGGCCTCGACACCCTGCTTCAGCGCTTCCAGCCGGCGCGTGAGCCGGCGCACGACCGGAAAGGCCCCGGCCGCCACGGCCAGGAACAGCACCACCAGCAGTGCCGCCAGGCCCACGCCGTCGGGCAGACCACGGATGCCGAACCAGGGCACGCGCATGTCTGGCAGCCCGCCGCCCAGCGCGCCAGCCCCAGCCCCCGGGCGCCCGGCATCACCCGCCAGGCCGCGCGCGGCGCGCATGGCGCCAGGGCGCGTGACCCACAGCGTGCGGCCGTCGTCCAGCTTGATGGCCAGCAGCCGGCCGCTGGCTGCGGGGGCGTGGAGTTCGCGGCGCATGAACGAATCGCTGGCCGCCACGCGCCGGCCTTCGGCGTCGTCCAGCGCCAAGGGCAGACGCAGGCGCTGCGACCAGTCGTTCAGTGCCTGCCGCTGTTCATCCGCTTGGGCCAGCGGCGGCGGCAGCGAACGCTGCAGCAGGTCGGCCCAGGCACCCATGCGCTCGCGCACCACGCTTTCTGCGCGCACGCGCTGTTCGTCCAGATGGCGCTGCACCAGCCAGCCCGAGACGGCGGCAAACAAGGCCAAGGCCAGCACCACCGTGAGGTAGATGCGCAGGTAAAGCGACTTCATCGCGGTTTGGCGCCCTTGCCTGCGCCTCTGCGTGCGCCTTTGCCTGCGTTCTTGCTTGCGTCTTTGCCTGCGTCCTTGCCTGGGCCTTTGCCTGCGTCTTTACCTGCGCCCGCACCTGCGCTGATGTCGGCCACGCCGCTAGACCCCACCGTCACCGCTGTCCAGGCCGTCTTGCTTGCGTGCAAAAACGTAGCCTGCGCCGCGCACGGTCAGCACGCGCCGTGGGGCCTTGGGGTCGTCTTCGATGACGGCGCGAATACGCGAGATGTGCACGTCGATGCTGCGGTCGAAGGCTTCGAGCGGGTGACCTTTCAGCGCGTCCATGATCTGGTCGCGAGACAGCACCCGGCCCGGGCTTTGTGACAACACGGTCAGCAGTTCGAACTGATGGCTGGTCAGGTCGCAAGGGGCCCCGTCCAGCCGCGCCTGGCGCGCCCCCAGGTCGACCTCGAGCCGGCCGAAGCGCAGGACATCGTCGGACTGCTGTTCAGGCGCAGCGCGGCGCAGCAGGGCCTTCACGCGCGCCAGCAGTTCACGCGGTTCGAAGGGTTTGGGAAGATAGTCGTCGGCGCCTATTTCCAGGCCGACGATGCGGTCGGTCGGTTCGCCGCGCGCCGTCAGCATCAGCAGCGGCAGGCGCCGCGTGCGCGGCTGGCTGCGCAGTTCACGGGTCAGGTCC
>JBBQAW010000484.1:0-2319 GCA_038316815.1 Burkholderiales bacterium | reverse complement strand
CGGGGCCTGCCCCTTGGCGATGGTGGGCCCGAGGGTGTTGGGGCGGTGGCCTGTGGGGCCGCGGTGGCCGCGGCGGGGCGGGGCCCTGCCCCCCGGGGGGTGGGGGCCGCCGTTTTCGACGCGGCGGGCAGGCCCGGCGCCGGGCCGCCCCAAGGCGGGCCTGGCCCCCTCGGGGGGCGTGTCGCCGTACTCGGCGACCGGGGGCACCATATACCCGCAGATGAGCCGGTCGAAAGACAGCATGGGGTTGGGCAGACTCAACGGTTCGCGGAACTCGAAGTTGAAGTCGGCAGCCGTCAAAACCGGCGCCAGCCTTTCCATGCGCGCCAGGGCCTTGACGCGGCTTTGTGCCTGCTTGGCCTTGCTGGCCTTGGCCTTGAAGCGGTCGATGAATTTCTGCAGATGCGCAATGCGTTCTTGCTGCTTGCCAAAGGCTGCCGAGGCTTGCGACAGGCGCTCGGCGCGCATCTCTTCGAACGCGCTGTAGTTGCCGGTGTAGCGGGTCAAGGTGCATTCGTCCAGGTGCACGATCACACGCGTGATGGCATCCAGGAATTCGCGGTCGTGGCTGATGACGACCATCAAGCCTTCGAAGCGCTTCAGCCACGCTTCCAGCCACACCAGGGCGTCGAGGTCCAGGTGGTTGGTGGGCTCGTCCAGCAGCAACAGGTCGGCTGGGCACATCAGCGCCCGCGCCAGTTGCAGCCGCATGCGCCAGCCGCCCGAAAAGCTGTTGACGGGCTGGTCCAGTTCTTCGCTCTTGAATCCCAGGCCCAGCAGCAGCGCCTGGGCACGGGCACGGGCGTCGAAGGCGCCGGCTTCGTCCAGCGCCACGTGGGCGTGGGCCATGGCCTCGCCGTCGTCTGCGGCTTCGGCGGCTGCCAGTTCGGCTTGCGCTTCCATCAGCGGGGTGTCGCCTTGCAGCACGAATGCCGTCGCACCGTCTTCGGTTTCCGGCATGTCCTGGGCCACTTCGCCCACGCGCCAGCGCTGCGGAATCTCGACGTCGCCGGCGTCCGCTTGCAGCCGGTGCGTCAGCAGGCTGAAGAGGCTGGACTTGCCAGCACCGTTGCGGCCGATCAGCCCGACTTTTTCGCCCGGCTGCATCACCACGCTGGCTTTTTGCAGAACAACCTTGACGCCGCGGCGCAAGGTGATGTCGCGGAGGGTGATCACTGGAGCTGGTCTTTCGTCAGCAGCAGCACCTGGTCGTCACCGGCGCTGGTGGGCAACCAGATGGCGGACAGGCGCTTGAACGCGGCTTCGAAGTGGCCCCGCTCGTTACCGACTTCCAGCACCAACACCGCGTCGTCGTTCAGGTGGCGCGCGGCGCCGCGCATCAGGTGGCGGATGAAGTCCATGCCGTCCTGGCCGCCTTCGGTGTTGCCGTCCAGCGCGATGGCGGGTTCGGCCTGGTATTCAGGGGGCAGGGTGCTCATCGAGGCGCGGTTGACATAGGGTGGGTTGCAAAGGATCAGATCGTAAGTGCCACGCGCGGCAGACAGGCCTGCGCCCCGGCGCAGCGCGATGCGTTGCTGCAGGCCATGGCGTTCGACGTTCTTCGCCGCCACGGCCAGTGCGTCGGCGCTGATGTCGGTGGCGTCTACCTTCACGTCGGGCCAGGCCAGCGCGGCCAGCACCGCCAGGCTGCCATTGCCGGTGCACAGGTCGAGCACGCGGCGGGTGTGTTCGCTCAGCCAGGTGTCGAGCGTGCCATCGGCCAGTGGTTCGGCAATCAGTGAACGGGGCACGATCACGCGTTCGTCGACGAAAAAGGGCACGCCTTGCAGCCAGGCTTCGCCGGTCAGGTATGCGGCGGGGCGGCGCGTGCGGATGCGTTCGTCGACCAGGGCCTGTGCGGCAGCGGTCTGAGCGTCATCCACGGGTTGGCTGGCAACCTCGTCCAGCGTGTCGAGCGGCAGGTTCAGGCGCCACAACACCAGCCAGGCGGCTTCGTCGAAGGCGTTCACTGTGCCGTGTCCGAAGGCGACGCCGGCAGCGTCCAGCCTGGCGGCCATGGCATCGACCAATTCGATGACCGTGTTCATGCCAAGCGTCGTCCCAGCGTGTCCGGGGCAACGCGGATCAGCGGTTCCAGCGTGGCCACCTCGACCCATTCGTCAGCCAGATGGAAGCTGGCGTGCCACGCGCGACTGTCTTCACTTGCGCATGCTCCAGGGCGTTTCGTTCGCCGGGCGCACCTCTTCAGCGTGAGATTCGATCGTGATCTCGGTGAAGGTAGGCGTTTCGGGTTCTTCGCGCTTGGGGGCGATGCGCGAGATCGGGGCTTGGTCGTTCTGCAGGCGCCAAAGCAGATTG
>JBBQAW010000483.1:0-2362 GCA_038316815.1 Burkholderiales bacterium | reverse complement strand
GGCATCAGCAGGTCGAGCAAATCCAGACCGTCGTCTTCCGCGGCCTCACCGTCCGGGGGTGCGGGTGCTGTCATGTCAATTCCTGAGGGTCTTGATGGCCGCCGCCCCAAGCCCGAACTGCGAGAAGATCTGCGACCAGTCCTTCAAGTTGCGCACCAACGCCCGTCCCCAGGTCTCGTAGTCCAGCTGGTTCGGAACCACCACCGCGTCGCCCGGATAGAGCGGTTGCGATTGCAGCCCGCCAATACCAAACAGACCGCGCTCGCTCGAGGCGTGCATCACGGTGCCATCAGCCCTCAGGATGAACATGTTCGAAACCTCGGCGCCTTCGTCCAGCCCTGCCAGCCGCACGTAGTCGCCGGCTGTTCGTCCGGTCTTCCACAAGAAAGCGTTGTTGTTCACCACCGCGCCGGCCACGGTGACGAACGCCGGCCGCGCCGGCACTCTGATTCTGTCGGCGTCTTCCAGCGGCACATCCGGCAGGGCGTCCAGCGATGCGGCCGAGGGCTCCAGTTCCAGAGCGATGCGGCCATTGGGCTCGATGCGCGCCAGCCGCGCCAGCTGCGCCTGCGTAGCGGCCGTGCTGACCGCGGCATCTGCCGCAGCAGTGCTGTCGTCGCGCCGGTTAGCGGCAGCGCGCGCAGACTGCGTTGCCGAGAGCGCCTGCAGCCGCGCCGTGGCGGCCGCCAGATTCTCAACCTGTTGCTTGCGAGTCTCCTCGCGGCTGAACTCCAGGCCATAGACGTAGGCTTGCGGCGTGAAGCCACCGGCCCGGGTGATAAGCCCGCGCAGCGTCTCGCCTGCCTGCAGCTGGTAGACGCCGGGCCGGTCAACTTCGCCCTCTATTCGCACCAGCCGGTTGGCGCGCGCCTGCGGGCCGCGGATGTCCTTGCTGCCGAAGATGGTGACGACGTCGCCCGCCTCCAGCACGAGGTCGTTGGCCGGGTCTTGGTCGATCACGGCCTTACCCAGATGAAACGACAGCAAGCGCGTGGTGATGCGGTTCGCGTCCAGCCGCTCGACAGTCGCGTATTCCCAGTTGGGTTCGTCGACCAGGTTGCGCACCGTCTGTTCGGCCTCTGCCGAGCCGACCCTGCGCGGCGCGGTGAACTGCACCAGACGGTTCTTGCGGATGTAGTAGTCGGGCGTGATCAGCGCTTCTCGTTCGGGGATGAGGTCGCTGATGCGCATGCCCGGCGTGTAGGGATAGCGCAGCGCCTGCGCGACGTTGCCACGCAGCGTCACGGCGTTGGCGAATTGCGCCGCCACTGGGAACACGGTGAGGATGTCGCCGTCGCGCATCGGCGTGCGCGAGGCCTCGCTCAATTCCACCTTCATCACTTGCCGCGGCGACTTGGGCCGGGTCGGGTCGATGCGTTCGAGCTGCGCAGCGGTCAGGTTGGCATGCACACGGCCGCCACCGCCAATGGCCACGATTTCCGCCAGTGAGCTGCCGTCGGGCTTCAGCTCGAAAATGGCGGGCGTGTCGACCGCGCCGCGCAACGCCACGCGCGGCCCGGCCGGCATGTAGACGATGACGTCGCCGGCCATCAGCTGCGCGTCCTTGGCCTTGGCGCCCAGCAC
Organism: Burkholderiales bacterium; assembly: GCA_038316815.1. GTDB lineage: Bacteria > Pseudomonadota > Gammaproteobacteria > Burkholderiales > Burkholderiaceae_C > Rubrivivax. Next base: position 778 of record JBBQAW010000483.1, on the reverse strand, counting down.
GATGAAGTCGTAGAGGTCGAGCTCGGTGACGATGTTGTTACCGCGGCGCAGCTGCACGCGCCGCATGCTGCCGTTGGGGCCCGGGCCGCCGCTGGCAAAGACCGCGTTGACCAGGGTCGACAAACTGCCCACCGTGTAGGTGCCCGGCTGCCGTGCCTGCCCCACCACGAAGACCTGGATGCTGCGCAGCTGCCCCAGCGTGACGTTGAGCTCGAAGCCCTTGAAAACGCGGCCGATCTGGCTGCGCAGGCGGCCTTCCATCTCGGAAGCACGTGTCCCGGCCAGTGTGAACGTGCCGACGCGAGGGATGCTGATCTGGCCGTTGCGGTCGATCGTGGCCCGGTAGTCGATGTCGATGTTGCCTGAGGTGCGAATGAACAACTCGTCGCCGGGGCCGAGGATGTAGTCGGCCGGCACCGGCACACGGTCAAGCGGCGCGAAGGTCTGCGCGGTGGCTGCGAAGTAGCTCTCACCGAAAACCGGCAGCATCTCGCCCGTGGCGCCGGCGACGAAGCGCTGAAACTCGTTGGGCGGGTTGGGCGCGCGCTGTTTGGGTGCCGCTTCCTGCTCCGCGCCGTCAGTGGGCGCGCGGTCGTCTGGTGTGCGGTCGCCAGGTGCGCGATCTGGGCGCGCGCGCTCGTTCGCTGCGGTGCCGGACCGGGCCGGTGTCGGCTGACCGATGGTGCTGGGCGGTGCGTTGGTGATCGGGCGCGGGGCTGTTGGCGCACCGAACTCCGCCGGGTTGACCGCAATCGCGTTCGGGTCGTTCGGGCCCGCA
>JBBQAW010000482.1:0-2368 GCA_038316815.1 Burkholderiales bacterium | reverse complement strand
CTTCAGTCGGCCGTGGACCAGGCCTTCGGCAGCCTGTACCGCCTGGTGGCCCTGCTGGCCCTGGCGGGCGTGGCCTGCGCAGCGGCGGTGTCCTGGCGCTTCGGGCGCGGGCTGGGTCTGGCCCTGGCCAGCGCCAGCGCGGCCGCGCAGCGCATCGGCAATGGCGAACTGGGCACGCCCGTGCGCGTGGGCCAGCAAGACGAGATCGGCCAGCTGATGAGCGCCCTGGAAAGGGCCCGCATTTCCCTGGTCGGGCTGGTGCGTGAAGTGCGCCAGGGTATCGAATCCGTCGGCACGGCCAGCGAAGAGATTGCGCGCGGCAATGCCGACCTGAGCAGCCGTACCGAACACACCGCCAGCAACCTGCAGCAAACCGCCAGTTCGATGGAACAGATCACCGGCACGGTGCAGCAGTCCGCCGCGTCGGCGCAGCAGGCGCGCACCCTGGCCGACAGCGCCGCTGTGGCCGCCCAGCGCGGCGGGGCGGTGGTGGGCGACGTCGTCAGCACCATGGGCGCCATCCAGGCCAGCAGCCGGCAGATTGCCGACATCATCGGCACCATCGACGGCATTGCCTTCCAGACCAACATCCTGGCGCTGAACGCTGCCGTCGAAGCTGCGCGGGCGGGTGAACAAGGCCGCGGCTTTGCCGTCGTGGCGGGTGAGGTGCGCTCGCTGGCGCAACGCAGCGCAGCGGCATCGCGCGAGATCAAGTCACTGATCGGCAGCAGCGTTGAACGGGTCGAGGCCGGTTCGCGCCAGGTGCAAAGCGCGGGTGAGGCCATGCAGGAGATCGTTGCCAGCGTGCAGCGCGTGGCACAGATCATTGGCGAGATCAGCAGCGCCGCCAGCGAACAAAGCAGCGGCATCGGGCATGTCAACGGCGCTGTGGCCCAGCTTGACCAGATGACGCAGCAGAACGCGGCCCTGGTCGAACAGAGCGCAGCCGCCGCCCAGAGCCTGAAAGACCAGGCGGCAAGGCTGCAAGACGCCGTGTCAGTGTTCCGGCTGGAAGCCGCGCGCTGACCCGTCAAACGGGCGAAGGCGCCTGTCAAATCCGCCTGCCGGACTCGCCTGTCGAGCCCGCCTGACGAACCTGCCCGCCGAACCTGCCTGCCGAACCTAACTCGCAGATTCGCCCGGCAGATTCGCCCAGCAGGTGCGCGCGGCGCACCCCGGCTGGGAAAACCCGGGTCATTCCACAGAGGAATGACCCAAATGCGCTGCAGCCGTCTATCGCACCCCGGCCCGTCGCCGCAACATCGCTTCAGTTCAAGGACAAACTGAAGGAAACAACGATGGCAAAGATGAAAGCCGCCATGGCGGCCGTGCTGGTGATGGAAAAAGAGGGCGTCTCACAAGCCTTTGGCGTACCCGGTGCCGCCATCAACCCGCTGTATGCCGCCCTGCGTGAACGCCAGAGCATCGGCCACATCCTCGCCCGCCACGTCGAAGCCGCCAGCCACATGGCCGAGGGCTACACCCGGGCGCGCGCCGGCAACATCGGCGTGTGCATCGGCACCAGCGGCCCGGCCGGCACCGACATGATCACCGGCCTGTATTCGGCCCAGGCCGACAGCATTCCCATCCTGTGCATCACCGGCCAGGCGCCGCGCGCGCGGTTGTACAAAGAAGACTTCCAGGCCGTCGACATCGAATCGATCGCCAAGCCGGTGACGAAGATGAGCGTCACCGTGCGTGAACCCGGCCTGGTGCCACGTGTCTTCCAGCAGGCCTTTCACGAAATGCGCAGCGGCCGCCCGGGCCCCGTGCTGATCGACCTGCCGTTCGACGTGCAGATGGCCGAGATCGAATTCGACATCGAAACCTACGAACCCCTGCCCGTCTACAAGCCGCAGGCCACGCGCAAGCAGATCGAGAAAGCGCTGGACATGCTGCAGGCGGCCGAGAAGCCGCTGATCGTGGCGGGCGGCGGCATCATCAATGCCGACGCAGCCGCCCTGCTGGTCGAGTTTGCTGAACTGATGAACGTGCCCGTCATCCCCACGCTGATGGGCTGGGGCACGATTCCTGATGATCACCCGCTGATGGCCGGCATGTGCGGCCTGCAAACCAGCCACCGCTACGGCAATGCCACGATGCTGGCTTCGGACTTCGTGCTGGGCATCGGCAACCGCTGGGCCAACCGCCACACCGGCGGCATTGAGACCTACACCGCAGGCCGCAAGTTCGTGCATGTGGACATCGAACCGACGCAGATCGGCCGCGTCTTCACGCCCGACCTGGGCATCGTCAGCGACGCCAAGGTGGCGCTGGAACTGTTCGTGCAGGTGGCACGTGAACGCCAGGCCAGAGCCGCGCTGAAAGACCGGTCCGACTGGGTCCGCCGCTGCCAGGAACGCAAGCG
>JBBQAW010000481.1:0-2369 GCA_038316815.1 Burkholderiales bacterium | reverse complement strand
CCTGCGGGTGCTGCCGCTGACCACCCGCGACCCGCGCGGCATGCTGGAAGCAGGCGTTGCCGACCTGGCCCTGGGTTTCTTCCCCGAGGCCGTGACCGGCATCGCCGCACACGGCGCTGACAGCCATCTGCGCCACCAGCGTTTGCACAGCACGCACTACGTTGGCGTGATGCGCCACGGCCACCCCTTGGCCGGCGCGCCGCTGACACTGGACGTCTACTGCGCCGCGCATCACCTGCTGGTCAGCTTCTCAGGGCGGCCGCATGGTTTTGTGGATCAGGCGCTGGCGGCCCTGGGGCGGCAGCGCCGAGTCATGCTGACGGTCAACCAGTTTTTCACGGCTGGCCGCGTGGTGGCGCAAAGCGACCTGGTCACCGTGCTGCCGGCCGGCTTCGTTGAAGCCACGGGTTGCCAACATGAACTGCAGACCTGCGAGCTGCCTTTCGAGCTGGGTCCGGTCAACGTCGAGATGCTTTGGCACCTGCGGCAAGACGCCGACCCCGCGCACCGCTGGCTGCGCGAACGCGTGGCGGAAGCGGCCGCGCTGGCGACGGTGGCTTGACGTCTGCCCGCGCAGTTATTTGCGCGATCGCCCGCCCAGCTGGCCGCGCGTAAGACGCAGGCCCCGTGAACTGCCCTCAGCTCTTGGGCTCAACCAGCAAACGGTTGTCTACCGTCACCACGCCTTGGACCGACTGTGCCAGGCTGGTGGCACGTTCACGGGCGGTGTCGGTCGGCGCCGTGCCGCTCAAAGCCACGCGGCCGTCACGCGTGTCGACGTCGATGCGCAGCGCGCTCAGTCCCGGATCGGCAGCCAGTTCGGCCTTCACCTTGGCTGTGATGCTGATGTCTGCCGCTGTGGCGGTGATTGCCTGGGTGGCTTTTTCGGTCGCGGCCTTCGTGTCGGCCTTCATTTCTGCAGCGGCGTTCTCGGTGGCGGTGATGGCACGGTCAACCTGCTGACCAGCGGTTGGCTCTGATTTGTCGCAAGCCGCCAGGAAGGCTACAGAAGCAACCAAGGCCAGCAGGCCTGTGCTGCGGAGCGCAAGTCGGGGGGAGTTCATGGGGTACTTTCATGTGTACGCCAAGCTTTGGCGCTTGAAATGAAGATTGATCCGCCGCAACGCCGCCACGCATCGGCCAGGGCCGTGATTGCCTGTCGGACACTTCCCACAGGCAAGTTTCAGCGGCACGGAGCGGCTAACGCGACCCGCTTTGTGACGGTTCTTGCCGTTTGTCCTACACCCCGCTGAGGTGCAGGCCGGCAGCGCCGCAAGGCGCGGTTGCCTAGAGTGAAGTTATTCCGTAACCGCCCCGAGGAGCCGCCATGAACAGCACGCAACCGTACGTCAACAAAGTCACCGACACGATGGACCGCGGCTTGGCTGCAGCCGAGCGTGCCAGCAACCGGCTGGCGCAGGACGCAGACGACGCCCTGCATACCGCGCAGCGCAAAGCCAACAGCGCACTGGGCTCGTTGTCAGACAGTGTTGATGAGCTCCGCCAAGCAGTGCCTTCAGCCCTGCACCGCGCCGCAGACGAAGCCAGCGCGCTGTCGCACCGAGCAATGGACAGCGCCCGCCATGCACGCGACGTGGCAAGTGACAGAGCCCATCGCATGGGTCGTCAAACGCGCGGCTATATCCGCGAAGAGCCCTTGAAGTCGGTGCTTCTGGCAGTCGCAGCAGGTGCCTTGCTGGTCGGCCTGGCTTCGCTCCTCAGCCGATCGCGTGACTGAAAAGCGACCGAAAAGCGACTGAAGCGCGAGTGAATTACAACTGAAGCGATTGACAGAGTGGTACCCGCTGAAGCACTGCCTGCGGGCAGCATTTCAGCGCAGCACGGCCGCCATCGAGGTGGCCGTGCGTTCGATGTTGCCTCTGTTCAGCCCGGCAACGCACATGCGGCCACTGCGGACCAGGTACACGCCGAACTCTTCGCGCAGCCTGTCGACCTGCGCAATGCTCAAACCGGTATAGCTGAACATGCCGCGTTGGCTGAGGAAATAGCCGAAATCGCGCCCCGGCAGTTTGGCCGACAGCACGCCGTGCAGGCTGTGACGCATGGACAGGATGCGCTCGCGCATCGAAGCCACCTCAGCTTCCCACTGCGGGCGCAGCAACGGGTCGGTCAGCACGCGGCTGACAATGCCAGCAGCATGCAGACCAGGGCTGGAATAATTGCGCCGCACGGTCGCCTTCATCTGGCCCAACACAAGATCGGCCTCTGCCGCGTCGCTGCACACCACGCTCAGCGCGCCGGCCCGTTCGCCATAGACGCTCATGCTCTTGGAAAAGGAATTCGCGACGAAGAAGCTCAAACCGCTGTCAGCCAGGGCCCGCACTGCGAAGGCGTCGGCTTCGATGCCG
>JBBQAW010000480.1:0-2377 GCA_038316815.1 Burkholderiales bacterium | reverse complement strand
GCGTCGTCGACTTCGTCCACGGTGGGCGCGAAGGCTTCGACGATGGTACGAATCTGCGCCGGGTGAATGCTCCACATGCGCGTGAAGCCCAGCAATCGGCTGGCCATTTCGGCGGCGGCCTGCAGCGCGCGCGTGTCCTTGAATTCGGTGAACACGCTGTGCGACGGCGTCTTGCCCGCAGCATGGCAGGCAGCGGCGATCTCGAGCTTGGCGCGCACCACCAGCGGATGGTCGAATTGCCCGGCGCCTGCCATCGCACTGGCCGGGATGGCGCCGCGGTGCGCCGAGACGAAGTCCATCAGCCCGAAAGACAAAGACTGGACGCGCGGGTGCGCGGCTATCGCGAACACCTCGTGCAGCGCGCCGTGGGTTTCGATCAGGGCGTGCAGAGGAATGCGCTCTGCGCCCAGCGTGTCGAGCGTCTGTGCAGCACGATCGAAGTCGGCCAGACCGTTGGCCTTGGGCACCATCAGGTAAGCCGGGGCGCGGGTGGCGCGCAGCACGACACTGGCGACATCGGCAAAGTGGCGGTGATTCACATGCACCAGGCGCACACCCACCCGGCCGTGGCGGTTGTCCGGGCTGTCCAGCAGTTCGCGGATCAGATGGGCCTGCTCGACTTCGCCGCCCGCAGGTGCGCCGTCTTCGTTGTCCAGCGTGAGGTCGAAGACCGGGCCCAGTTCAACCTGCAATTGCAGGCTCTTGCGCATGCGCGCCTCGACGCCGGCGTAGTGGTCACAAACGGGCAGGGCTGGCGCGACGGGTTCTTTGGGGTCGAAAAGGGCTTCGCGGGGCGACATTGTTGACATGGGCAGGGGTGGGTTGTTCAGCCCATGAAAAAAGGGCCGGCCCAGTGTAGGCCGGCCCTGTTGCGCCACGCGGCGTTGAGTGCTTCAGAGCAAGTGTTTGACGCCGTCTTGCTCGCCCGTCAATTCGGCCAGGGTCTTGTCGATGCAGCCCTGGCTGAAGGCGTCGATGGGCAGGCCTTCGACGATTTTGTATTGGCCAGCTTCGCAAGTGACGGGGTAGCCGAACATCACGTCCTTCGGGATGCCGTACTCGCCGTTGCTCGGCACGCCCATCGTCACCCAGTCGCCGCCCGTGCCCAGGGCCCAGTCGCGCATGTGGTCGATGGCGGCATTGGCAGCGCTGGCAGCCGAAGACACGCCGCGCGCGGCAATGATGGCCGCACCGCGCTTGCCCACCGTGGGCAGGAAGGTCTCCGCGTTCCAGACGGGGTCGTTGATCATGTCCTTCACGCTGGCGCCGTCGATGGTGGCGAAGCGGTAATCGGCGTACATCGTCGGGCTGTGGTTGCCCCACACGGCCAGCGTTTTGATGGCCGCCACTGGCTTGCCGGTCTTGGCCGCGATCTGGCTGAGCGCGCGGTTGTGGTCCAGGCGCAGCATGGCGGTGAAGTTCTCGCGCGGCAGGTCGGGCGCGCTCTTCATGGCGATGTAGGCATTGGTGTTGGCGGGGTTGCCGACCACCAACACCTTGACGTTGCGGCTGGCGCTGGCGTTCAAGGCCTTGCCCTGCGCCGTGAAGATCTGGGCGTTGGCGGCCAGCAGGTCGGCACGTTCCATGCCAGGGCCGCGCGGGCGTGCGCCCACGAGCAAGGCGTAGTCGGTGTCCTTGAAGGCGGTGACGGGGTCGCTGTGCGCTTCCATGCCGGCCAAAAGCGGGAAGGCGCAGTCGTCGAGTTCCATCATCACGCCCTTCAGCGCTTCCTGGGCCTTGTCGACTGGCACTTCCAGCAGTTGCAGGATGACGGGCTGGTCGGGGCCGAGCATTTCGCCCGACGCGATGCGGAACAGCAGGGCATAGCCGATCTGGCCAGCTGCGCCAGTGACGGCCACGCGAACGGGCGTTTTGCTCATGAGAACTCCTTGGGGTGTGCAGGAAAAAGCTGCGTAATTCTAAAGCTTGGACGCTGACGCTACTCTTATGTCTTATGCAAGACTCAATCGTGGACAATACGCAAATGCCCGAAGTGTCTGCTGCCTTGAACGCCCCTCGCCCGATTCCCTTGATGACGCCAACCGAGCCAGCGCCTGCGGCTAACCCGCCTGACCTGCTTACCCCGGCTACCCCGGCTGCACCAGCTGCCCTGGCCGAAGCCGCGCCGGCCTTCAGCCCGCTTTATCAGCAAATCAAGGCTTTGCTGGTGGCCAGCCTGCAGGCGGGTGAATGGCAGCCCGGCCAGGCCATCCCCAGCGAAACAGAGTTGGCGGCCCGCTACAAGGTCAGCCAGGGCACGGTGCGCAAGGCCATCGACGAGATGGCCACCGACAACCTGCTGGTGCGCCGCCAAGGCAAAGGCACCTTCGTCGCCACCCATGCCGAGGCGGGCACGCAGTACCGGTTCCTTCGCCTG
>JBBQAW010000479.1:0-2384 GCA_038316815.1 Burkholderiales bacterium | reverse complement strand
TGGCTGGCCTGGCCCTGCACTTCCCCCAGGTAGCGCACGCTGCCGTTGATGCTGGTGACGATGCCCAGAGGCAGGTCCAGCGCGTCCAGCACCGGGCCCTGTTCGATGTGCACTTCGACGAAGCCGAGGTACTTCGACGGGTCACGCCGCAAGGCTTCGACGCTGGCCAGGGTACCGGGCAGGCCGGCGGCCTGCATGGCCTGGCGCATTGGGACCCCGTCGACGTCTTGCTGGTCCAGCCAGGCGGGGTCGAAGTGGCCTGTCAACGCGCCCGAGCCCAGGAAGGTGGCCTGGTAACGCTGGCCTTCTTCTTCAGAGAAACCCACCACTTCGATGCCGTGCGTCAGCCGCCGGCCGGCCTGCTTCAGCCCCGCCACCACGCTGATGGGCACCAGAATGCCCAGCCGGCCGTCGTACTTGCCGCCGTTGCGCACGGTGTCGAAATGGCTGCCGGTCAGCAGGCGTGGGCCGCTGGCGTCTTCACCGAAATACACGCCGACGACGTTGCCCACCGCATCCACACCGACCTCGTCAAACCCCGCTTCGTGCATCCAGCGCTGCAACTGCGCGGCCGTGGCCAGGTGCGCTGGCGTGAGGTAGGTGACGGTGAGCTGGCCCTGTTCTGCGAAGCCGGGGTCGCTGTGCGCGGCCAGGGCTTCGGCCTGGTCCCAGACCTGCTGGCCGCGCGTGGGCGTGACGCCGAACTTGTCGTTCAGGCGAATTTCCGCAATGCGGTGAATGTGGCGCAGTGCTTCAGCGAATTCGAAGTCGGGGTGGTTGTCCAGCCGGCGCTGGCAGGTGCCGATGATCTGCTGCCGGGTCAGCCCCATGCCGCGCGGGCCGCGCACGGCCAGCAGGAAGGGGAAACCGAACCTGGCGTTGTAGTCGGCGTTCAGTTGCTGCAGGGTGGCGAATTCCTCGGGCGAACAGTCGGTCAGCCCGGCGCGGCCTTGTTCGCCGGTGCTTTCGAGCGTCAGCGTCTGGCGCACCATGGCCTTGCCGGCCAGTTCGGGGTGGGCGCGCACAAGGGCCAGCTGTTCGCTGCGGCTGGCGCTTCGCACCACTTCGACCAGGGCGCGCTTCAACGCCGGCAGGGTGGCAAAGCCGGCAGGTGGCCGGGCCGCGTGGGCGCGCTCGGCAATCCAGGGCGAATGTTCATAGACCCCATCCAGCGCGGCTGTGAAGTCGGCCAGCGGGGCAGCGTTCAGGTCGGCAAGCGTCAGCATGGTGGGGTCAGGTGCAATTTCGAAGCCAGGTGCGTCATCGCGAGGCAAATAGAAGCCAGGCGCCTCAGAGCCAGGTAATTGGGAATCCAGGCGCCTCAGCGCCAGGTAATTGAACAGCCAGGCGCCTCAGCCCCAGATAATTGAAAAATTCAGGCGCCTCAGCGCCAGGTAAAGGCCGTTGCCGGGTCGAAAGGATGCACTTCGCGCCAATGCTGCGCGATGTCGATGCGGCGGCAAACCCAGACCCCTTCGTGCCGCGCCACGTGGTCCATGAAGCGCTGCAGCGCGCCAATGCGTCCGGGCTTGCCCAGCAAGCGGCAGTGCATGCCGATGCTCATCATCTTCGGGCGGTCCAGGCCGTCGGGGTCGCCTTCGGCATAGAGCGCGTCGAAGCTGTCGCGCAAGTAGGTATAGAAGTGGTCGCCGGTGTTGAAGCCCTGGGCCTGGACGAAGCGCATGTCGTTGGTGTCGAGCGAATACGGCACGACCAGGTGAGGCACCAGATCCGCAGGCCTGGAATCAGCCGTGGTCTGCACCTGCAGCCAGAACGGCAGGTCGTCGCCGTAGTAGTCGCTGTCGTAGGCATAGCCGCCCGCTTCGGCCACCAACCGGCGCGTGTTGGGGCTGTCGCGGCCGGTGTACCAGCCCTGCGGCCAGGCGCCGCCGGTCAGCTCTTTGAGAATGCGCGTGGCGACGCCGATGTGCTTGCGCTCGGTGGCTTCGGGCATGTGCTGGTGGTGAATCCAGCGCAGGCCGTGGTTGCCGATCTCGTCGCCACGCGCCATGAAGGTCTGCACCAGTTCAGGGTAGCGCTGCAGTGCCGTGGCGATGGCGAAAACCGTCAGCGGCCAGCCGCGGGCGTCGAACTCGCGCAGCACGCGCCAGAGGCCCGCGCGCGAACCGTATTCGTACATCGACTCCATCGTCATGTGGCGGTTTTCATAGGCCTGGGCGGTGACCAGTTCCGACAGAAAGGTCTCGCTCGTGGCGTCGCCATGCAGCGGGTTGTTCTCACCGCCTTCTTCGTAATTCAGCACGAACTGCACGGCAATGCGGGCACCGCCGGGCCAGCGCGCGTGCGGCGGCTGGCGGCCGTGGCCGCGCAGGTCTCGGGGATAGCTGCTGTCTTTGGCGCTGTCTTGGGCGCTGTCGCTATCG
>JBBQAW010000478.1:0-2385 GCA_038316815.1 Burkholderiales bacterium | reverse complement strand
CCACATGGGCCGGCCTGATGTCAGCCTGCCCGTGGACGGCCCGCAGTTCGCGCTGTTCGAACGCTTCATGCGAGAGCACCCGAAGGTCTGGAGCAAGGTCAGTTGCCCGGAACGATTGAGCCTGACGGGCCCGAAAGCGCTACAGGGTGAACAAGCGGCTTACCGGGATGTGGTGCCCTTTGCCCGCCGCATCGTCGAACAGTTCCCCGACCGCGTGCTGTGGGGCACCGACTGGCCGCACCCCAACCTGAAGGTCCACATGCCTGACGACGGCCTGCTGGTCGATTTCATCCCGCACATCGCGCTGACGGCGGATTTACAGCGCAAGCTGCTCGTCGACAACCCGATGCGTCTGTATTGGCCAGAGGAAGCATGATGGCGCTGGACAAACCCTATCTCGATATTCCCGGTACGACCGTCTTCGACGCCGAGCAAAGCCGCAAGGGCTACTGGCTGAACCAGTTCTGCATGAGCCTGATGAAGGCCGACAACCGCGCCCGCTTCAAAGCCGGCGAACGCGCCTACCTGGACGAATGGGCGATGAACAAAGAACAGAAACAAGCCGTGCTGGCGCGCGACCTGAACCGCTGCATTGCGCTGGGCGGCAACATCTACTTCCTGGCCAAGATTGGCGCCACCGATGGCAAGAGCTTCCAGCAGATGGCTGGCAGCATGACCGGGATGAGCGAAGACGCGTACCGGCAGATGATGCTCAGCGGCGGGCGCGACCCGATGTGGGGGCGCAGCTGATGGCTCACCCGTCCGCCCGTACTTCCACCGGTACTTCCGCCCGTACTACCGCCCGTACTTGCATTGGTACTTCCGCCCACATCACCGCCAGCGTCTACACCAGCCACGTGCCGGCCATCGGCGCCGCGCTGGACCAGGGCAATACCGCCGACCCGTACTGGCAGCCGTTGTTCGCGGGCTACGACTTCTCGAAGCAATGGCTGCGCGAGAACACGCCCGATGTCGTCTTCCTGGTCTACAACGACCACGCCACGGCCTTCAGCCTGGACTTCATCCCCACCTTCGCCATCGGCACCGCGGCCAGCTACGCGCCGGCCGACGAAGGCTGGGGCCCGCGCCCTGTGCCCGTGGTGCAGGGCCACCCTGAACTGGCCGCGCACATCGCGCACAGCGTGATCCAGGACGACTTCGACCTCACCATCGTGAACAAGATGGACGTCGACCATGGCCTGACGGTGCCGCTGTCGCTGATGTGCGGCCAGCCCCCCAGCGACAAGTTCGCCTGGCCGTTCAAGGTCATTCCCTTTGCCGTCAACGTCGTGCAGTACCCGGTACCCAGCGGCCGCCGCTGCTTCAAGCTGGGCCGCGCCATCCGCCGTGCCGTCGAGAGCTATGACGAGCCGCTGAACGTGCAGATTTGGGGCACTGGCGGCATGAGCCACCAGCTGCAGGGCCCGCGCGCCGGCCTCATCAACCGCGAATGGGACCAGCAATTTCTGGACCGCCTGATCAGCGAACCCGAAGCCCTGGCGCAGGTGCCGCACATCGATTACTTTCGCGAAGCCGGCAGCGAGGGCATCGAACTGGTGATGTGGCTGATTGCGCGTGGCGCGATGAGCGAGAGCACGCCCGTCGTCAAGCATCGCTTTTATCACGTGCCCGCCAGCAACACGGCAGTCGGCCATCTGATCCTGGAGAACACATGACGATCAAAGTCGCCCTGGCCGGCGCTGGCGCATTCGGCATCAAGCACCTGGAAGCGATCAAGAACATCGCCGACGTCGAAGTGGTGTCGCTGGTCAGCCGCGACTTGGCCAAGACGCAGGAAGTGGCCAATCGCTACGGCATCCGGCATGTGAGTACGAAGCTGGAAGACAGCCTGGCGATGGCCGAAGTGGACGCCGTCGTCCTGGTCACGCCCACGCAGCTGCACGCCAGCCAGACCCTGGCCTGCCTGGCCGCGGGCAAGCACGTGCAGGTGGAGATTCCGCTGTGTGATGTGCTGGCAGAAGGCCAGGCCGTGGTCGACGCGGCGCGGGCCAGTGGCAAGCTGGCCATGTGCGGCCACACGCGCCGCTTCAACCCCAGCCACCAGTGGGTGCGCCAGCGCATCACCAGCGGCGCGTTCCACATCCAGCAGATGGACGTGCAGACCTACTTCTTCCGCCGCAGCAACATCAACGCCCTGGGCCAGCCGCGCAGCTGGACCGACCACTTGCTGTGGCACCACGCCGCGCACACGGTGGACCTGTTCGCCTACCAGGCGCAAAGCCCGGTTGTGCAGGCCAACGCCATTCAGGGGCCCATCCACCCGCAGTTGGGCATTGCCATGGACATGAGCATTCAGCTGAAGGCCGCCAATGGCGCCATCTGCACGCTGAGCCTGAGCTTCAACAACGACGGCCCGCTGGGCAC
>JBBQAW010000477.1:0-2389 GCA_038316815.1 Burkholderiales bacterium | reverse complement strand
ATCGCACCCGCGTGATCAGCGACTTGCCCGCCAGCAGCCCCTTGAACACGCTGTCGCGGTAGCCGAAGTGGCATTCAGCGGCCGTCAGCGTGACGCTGCGGCCGGTAACCAGGTCGACGGCGTCGAGCGACTCGAAACGGTCTTTCAGTTCGACGCCATAGGCGCCGATGTTCTGCACCGGCGAGGCGCCCACCGAACCGGGGATCAGGGCCAGGTTTTCCAGCCCGGGCAAGCCTTGGTCTAGCGTCCAGGCCACGAAGTCGGCCCACGATTCCCCGGCCCCGGCTTCCACCACCCAGGCGCTGGCGTCTTCGCGAACCAGGCGCCGGCCGGCGATCTCGACCTTCAGGACCGTGGCCGCGACATCGCGTGTCAGCACGACATTGCTGCCCCCGCCCAGCACGAACTTCGGCGCACGGCCCAGTTCGGGGTGGTCGACGACGCGACGAACGTCGGCTTCGCAGGTGATGCGCACCAGGGTGGCGGCTACCGCTGGCAGCCCGAAGGTGTTGAACTCGCGCAGCGAAGCGCGGGTTTGAATCTGAAGCGCCGTTGACAGTGGGGGCATGACAGAATTCTCGTGGAAATTTCTCACTGCTTTCCCTGCACAACATGCCCAGTTTCGACGCCGTAATCGAACCCAACCTGGTTGAACTGCGCAATGCGGTTGAACAGGCGAACAAGGAGATTGGCACCCGCTTCGACTTCAAAGGCTCCAGCGCCCAGGTCGAGGTGTCCGAGAAAAGCAGCAAAGAGCGCGAACTGGTGCTCTACGCCGACAGCGAATTCCAGGTCGAACAAGTGCGCGACCTGATGCTGGGCAGGCTGAGCAAGCGCGGGGTGGACATCCGCTTCCTTGACCTGTCGGGCAAGCCACAGAAGATGGGCGGCGACCGCCTGAAGCTGCTGGTGCCGGTGAAAAGCGGCGTTGACGCCGAGAGCGCGAAGAAGATGCAGGGGGCGCTGAAAGCTTCGAAGCTGAAGGTGCAAGGCGCCTTCCAGGGCGACGCGCTGCGGGTCACCGGCGCCAAGCGCGACGAACTGCAGGCCGCGATGGCGCTGCTTAAGAAAGAATTGCCCGATCTGCCACTGTCGTTCGACAACCTGCGCGCATGAAACACCGGCCCCGTCGGGCCTGGCTGGGGTTCGGGCTGCAGTTCGGGCTTCAATTCGGGCTGGCATCCGGTCTGGCGTCTGTTCTGGTGCTGGCTTCTGGCCGCCTGCAGGCGCAAGCTGAACCGCGGGTTGTGCTGGCCGGCCGCATGGGCGACCGGGCACTGCTGATGATCGACGGCCAGCCGCAGATGCTGGCTGTGGGCCAGGCCGCCGCTGGCGTGAAGCTGCTGCGATGGCAGGACGAACAGGCCCTGGTCGAACTGAATGGCCGCAGCAGCCTGCTGCGTGTGGGCGGCAGCCCGGCGCAGCTGAACCCGGGCGGGGCACTGCCAGCAGCAGCGCGCGAGATCGTGATGCCTGCCGGGCCGGGCGGGCACTTCTTCAGCAGCGGCGCCATCAACGGGCGTGCCGTGCAGTTCATGGTCGATACCGGCGCCACGCGCGTGGCGCTGTCCCAAGGCGACGCGCAGCGCCTGGGCCTGGACTTGCGCAACGCCCGCCGTGGCATCGGCCAGACGGCCAACGGCGACGTGCCGGTACAGCTTCTGAACCTTTCGCGCGTGCGCGTGGGCGAGGTCGAGATCAACAACGTCGACGCCGTCGTGCTGCCAGCGGCGATGCCCTATGTGTTACTCGGCAACAGCTTCTTGTCGCGCTTCCAGATGCTGCGCGAGAACGACGTCATGCGCTTGCAACTTCGGTAGCGCCACGCAAGCCCGCCACGCAAGCCCGCCACGCAAGCCCGACACTAAACCACGACACGAAAGTAAAACAAGGACGCACGACACCAACGCCAGCGTTCGTCACGCCGGCTTGTCCCTGCAGGGACAGCGTGGAAAAGAACGATCGTGCTAAAACCCGCGAAGCCCTGCTTGCCGGAGACACCATGGACCTGAAATTCACCGAAGACGAACTGGCCTTTCGCCGCGACATCCGCCAATGGGTGGCCGACAACCTGCCCGCCGACATCAGCCAGAAGGTGCACAACGCGCTGCGTCTGAGCCGCGAAGACATGCAGCGCTGGGCCCGCATCCTGGGCAAGAAGGGCTGGCTCGGCTGGGGCTGGCCGAAGGAATTCGGTGGGCCAGGCTGGAACGCCATCCAGAAGCACCTGTTCGAAGAGGAATGCGCTTTGGCCGGCGCGCCGCGCGTGGTGCCTTTCGGCCCGGTGATGGTGGCCCCGGTCATCATGGCCTTCGGCAATGCCGAACAGCAAAAGCGCTTCCTGCCCGGCATTGCCAGCGGCGAGGTGTGGTGGAGCCAGGGCTATAGC
>JBBQAW010000476.1:0-2392 GCA_038316815.1 Burkholderiales bacterium | reverse complement strand
ATCGAATAGCTGCCTTCGGTTCTGCCGGGTACTTTGCTGTAGAAAACCTTGAAGTGCTTGGCCGTGGCCTTCGTTTCGTCAAGGGTGCCGCGCAGGGCGACGAAACCGGCGCCGAAGTTGTCGACATAACTCTTCAACACTTCGGGCGTGTCGCGTTCGGGGTCGACGGTGACGAAGATGCCCTGCACCTTGTCGCCGTCAGGCCCCAGGGCTTTCTTGACTTCGCTCAGCTCCAGCAAGGTGGTAGGGCAGACGTCGGGGCACTGGGTGAAGCCGAAGAAAACCACCACGACACGGCCCTTGAATTCGGACAGGCTGCGCATGCGGCCGTCGGTGTCAAACAGTTTCAGTTCGCGGGCGTAGTCGGCACCGGTGATGTCGACGCCCTTGAACGAGGCGACCGTGGCCGAAGGGCCGCCAGCACCGTCACAAGCACCCAGAGCGGCAACAGCGGCCGCAGCAGCCACCACCTGCAGGGCTAGACGGCGAGGAACGCAGGCAGCCATGGATTCAGGTAGTGGTCGATCAGCAGGGCCGCAAACAGCAGCGACAGGTGCCAGATCGAGAACTTGAAGGTGCGCCGCGCCAAGGCGTCGCTGTAGTTGCGCCACAGTTTCCAGGCCAGGGCGATGAACCAGCCACCCAGCACGACGGCCGAAACCAGGTAGAACCAGCCGCTCATGCGGTAGGTGAAGGGCAGCAAGGTGGCCGCGAACAGCACCACGGTGTAGAGCAGTATTTGCAGGCGCGTGAACTCGAACCCGTGGGTGATAGGCAGCATTGGCAGGCCGGCCCGGCGGTAGTCTTCGGCCCGGTACAAGGCCAGGGCCCAGAAGTGCGGCGGCGTCCACAGGAAGATGATCAGGCACAGCATCAGCGACTCTGCCCCCACCTGGCCCGTCATCGCTGCCCAGCCCAGCACGGGGGGCATGGCCCCAGACGCGCCACCGATGACGATGTTCTGCGGCGTCAGCGGCTTCAGCACCACGGTGTAGACGACTGCATAGCCCACGAAGGTGGCAAAGGTCAGCCACATCGTCAGCGGATTGACCCAGAAATACAGCACCGCGCTGCCCGCCGCGCACAGCACAGCCGAGAACACCAGCGCCTGCCGGGTGCTAAGGTCGCCGCGCGCCGTCGGCCGCCAGGAAGTACGGGCCATGCGGCGGTCGATCTGCTGTTCAACGAGGCAATTGAAAGCCGCCGCTGCACCCGCGACCAGCCAGATGCCCACCACCGCAGCCCCGGCCAAGGCCAGGTTGGGCAGGCCCGGCTGCGCCAGCAAAACGCCAATCAAGGCGCAGAAGACGATCAACTGGACCACTCGCGGCTTGGTCAGCGCGTAGAACTGGGCGGTTCGGGATGGCGTGCCACGGGCGGCCGCGAGAACTTGGGACATCGTGATTGATTTTAGGCCGCGGCTGCCCTGCCCCGGGCCGGCGCCAGCGCCGCCCCCTGCAGATGAGCGCTGCGCGCCAGCACCAGCGTGAGCAACAGCACCAGCGCCGCGGCCCCGGCTGAATGCCCCAGCGCCGCCAGCAGCGGCCAGCCCAGCACGACGTTCGATAACCCGCTGGCCAGTTGCAACAGCAGCAAGCCTGCAAGCCCAGCGCCGAAGCGCCGTGCCGGCGGCGTCTGCCACAGCCGCCATGCCAACCAGCCCAGCACCAGCGTGGCGAGCACCGCGCACAGGCGGTGGGCCATCTGGATGGCCACCAGGGCATCGAAACTGAGCAAGCCGCCGTCCTGCGTGCGCCCCAGTTGGCGCAGCAGGGTGAACCCCTCGCTGAAGTTCATTTGCGGCCACCACTGGCCGTTGCACAGCGGGAAGCCCTGGCATGCCAGCACCGCATAGTTGGTGCTGACCCAGCCGCCGGTGGCGATTTGCAGCACCAGCACAGCCATCGCCACGCCCGCCAGGCGGCGCAGGCCCGCTGGCAGGGGCAGCATCGGCGCGGTCAGGTCTTGCTGGCGGAAGCGCGTGTGCTGCACTGCCAACAGGGCCAGCAGCGCCAGGCCACCCAGCAGGTGCAAGGTGACGATGGCCGGGTAGAGCTTGAGGGTGACCGTGTACTTGCCGAACAGCCCCTGCACGATCACCCACACCAGGGTAAAGGTCGGCCACCAGGGCGAAAACGGCAGGCGCTTGCGTTCACGCCAGGCGGTGGCGGCCATCACCAGGATCAACACGCCCACGGTCATGGCCAGGTAGCGGTGGATCATCTCGATCCAGGCCTTGGACCAGGTCACAGGGCCGCCGGGCAGCGCACTTTCGGCGGCATGGATGTCGGCGCGCGCGCCGAAGGGGCTGGCTTCGCCATAGCAGCCCGGCCAGTCCGGGCAGCCCAGGCCGGAATCGGACAGGCGGGTGAAAGACCCGAACACAATGAGG
>JBBQAW010000475.1:0-2413 GCA_038316815.1 Burkholderiales bacterium | reverse complement strand
CAACGCGACCGAGGCTTCCGCCACCGGCTTTCGCGTCTGCCGCTACACCCGCTACGACAGCGACCGCGCCGTCGGCACAGGCACCCCACCCATGACGAATCAGGATCACCCGCTCGATTACGCCAACGTGGGCGGCCCGGTGGCCAACCAGAACTATCTGGTCACCCGCGCCGGCAACGGCAGCGTTGCCTTCGGCTGCCCGGCCGACGACCTGAACACGCTGCTGAACACCACCACGCGCGCGCACCCGCTGGGCCTGTGACACCCGGCCTGTGGGTGGATTTGCCCGATGATCCGGGGCAAATTCACACCGCATGAAACTTAACTCCGCCGACGAGGCCCGCCTCCAAGAAGCCCTGGCCCTGGCTGCCACAGCCATTGGCTTGAGCGACCCCAACCCGCGCGTGGGCTGCATCATCGGCCGCACAGATGGCAGCACAGATGGCAGCACCCTGGGCCGCGGCGCCACGCAGGCTGCAGGCCAAGCGCATGCCGAAGTCATGGCCTTACGCGACGCCCATCGGCAAGGCCATGACCTGCGCGGTGCTACCGCCTGGGTCACGCTGGAACCGTGTGCGCACCACGGCCGCACGCCGCCATGCTGCGACGCGCTGATCGAAGCGGGACTGGCACGCGTCGTCATCGCTGCCATCGACCCTTTTGCATCCGTCAACGGCGCCGGTGCGGCCCGGCTGCGCGCGGCTGGCATCCAGGTCGACATGGCCGGCGGTGCCTTGGCCGAAGCCGCACGCGAGATCAACATCGGCTTCTTCCATCGCGTCGAACACGGCCGACCTTGGGTGCGCATGAAAGTGGCTGTGTCGCTGGACGGGCGTACGGCCCTGCCCGACGGCCGCAGCCAGTGGATCACCGGCCCCGAAGCCCGGCAGGACGGCCACGCCTGGCGCCGCCGCGCCGGGGCCGTGCTGACGGGCATTGGCACCGTGCTGGCCGACAACCCCAGGCTCGACGTGCGCCTGGTGCCCACCCAACGCCAGCCGCTGCGCGTGGTGCTGGACTCGCGTGGCCGCGTGCCAGCCGGCGCCAGCGTGCTGCAGCCGCCCGGGCAGGTGCTGCTTGTCGGGACCGCTGACGCCACATCCGCCAACCCCAACATGCCAGCGCACGGCACTTATAGCGCTCAGGGCGCGCATGTCGAACACCTGGCCCTGCCTGCTGCAGACGGGCACGTCGACCTGCAGTCCCTGCTGGCCGAACTGGGCCGCCGCCAGGTGAACGAACTGCACGTCGAGGCCGGTGCCAGGCTCAATGGCGCGCTGCTGCGCCAGGGCCTGGTCGATGAACTGCTGATCTACATGGCACCCGTACTGCTGGGCGAAGGCCGGCCGTTGGCCGAGATGTTGCCGCTGGCCGGGTTGGCCGACGCGCAGCGGTGGCACTTCACTTCGGTGCAACCGCTGGGCGCGGACATTCGGCTGCTGGCACGCCCTCATCGCTAGTGCAGTGTTCGACGCTATGTGGAACATAAAACCGCGTCTTGGGTCGCCTGGCGTCGTTGCAAATCCGCGCGATGCAAAAGAGCACCGCTGTGGTTTGCGCCTAGCCAGACAACCCAACCCATCGGTTTTCTTAAGTTCCACACAGCATCGAACACTGCACTAGGCACAGCGCCGGCGACACCCCTGACGCCGCCCCCGGCAAGGCCCCCACCTACAATCCTCGGATGTCAATTTCCCCCGTTCCAGAGCTGGTGACCGAACTGGCCGCTGGCCGCATGGTCATCCTGGTGGATGAAGAAGACCGCGAAAACGAGGGCGACCTGGTCATCGCGGCCGAACACGTCACGCCCGAGGCCATCAACTTCATGGCCCGCCATGCCCGTGGGCTGATCTGCCTGACCCTGACGCGCGAACGCTGCGAATTCCTGCAGTTGCCGCCCATGACCAGCCGCAACGGCACCAAGCACGGCACGGCTTTCACGGTGTCGATCGAAGCGGCCACTGGCGTCACCACCGGCATTTCGGCCGCCGACCGCGCCCGCACCGTGCAGGCCGCCGTGGCGCGCGACGGCAAGGCTTCCGACCTGGTGCAGCCCGGCCACATCTTCCCGCTGCAGGCGCAAGACGGCGGCGTGCTGATGCGTGCTGGCCACACCGAAGCCGGCTGCGACCTGGCTGGCATGGCCGGCCTGATGCCCGCGGCCGTGATCTGCGAAGTGATGAAGGACGACGGCACGATGGCCCGTTTGCCCGACTTGCAGGTTTTTGCGCGCGAACACGGCCTGAAGATCGGCACGATTGCCGACCTCATTGGCTACCGCAGCCGCAACGAAACGCTGATCGAACGCGCCGGCAGCCGCCAGTTGCAAACGCCTCAGGGCAACTTCAACTGCATCGTCTTCCACGACAAGGGCGGCGGGGTGCATCTGGCGCTGACGCATGGGCAGTGGTCC
>JBBQAW010000474.1:0-2417 GCA_038316815.1 Burkholderiales bacterium | reverse complement strand
CTGTTTACGACTTTAATGACCTGTTTACGACTATTTTTGGTCGGAACATCTGGGCTCGACGCCGCAGTCAGTCACTCCACCGTCACACTCTTGGCCAGGTTGCGCGGCTTGTCGACATCGGTGCCGCGTGCACAAGCCGTGTGATAGGCCAGCAGCTGTAGCGGCACCACGTGCAACAGTGGTGACAGGCGGCCGTAGTGTTCGGGCATGCGGATGACGTGCACGCCCGGGCCGCTGTCGATGTGGGTGTCGGCGTCGGCGAAAACATAAAGCTCGCCGCCACGGGCACGCACTTCCTGCATGTTGCTTTTCAACTTTTCCAGCAGGGCGTCGTTCGGCGCGATGGTGACCACCGGCATCTCGTCAGTGACCAGGGCCAGAGGGCCGTGCTTCAACTCACCCGCGGGGTAGGCCTCGGCGTGGATGTAGCTGATTTCCTTTAGCTTCAGCGCGCCTTCCAGCGCAATCGGGTAGTGCAGGCCGCGACCCAGGAAGAGGGCGTTTTCCTTGCGCGCGAAATCTTCGCTCCAGGCGATGACCTGCGGCTCTAGCGCCAGCACCGCCTGCAGCGCCAGCGGCAAGTGGCGCAGGGCCTTCAGCTCGGCGGCTTCCTGGGCGTCAGACAAGCGCCCGCGCACTTGCGCCAGCGCCAGCGTCAGCAAGTACAGCCCGGCCAGCTGGGTGGTGAAGGCCTTGGTGCTGGCCACGCCAATCTCGACCCCGGCGCGGGTGATGTAGGCCAGCTTGCATTCACGCACCATGGCACTCGTGCTGACGTTGCAAATGGTCAACGTGTGTTCCATGCCCAGGCTGCGCGCGTGCTTCAGCGCGGCCAGGGTGTCGGCGGTTTCGCCGCTTTGGGTGATGGTCACGACCAGGGTGCGCGGGTCGGGCACGCTGTCGCGGTAGCGGTATTCGCTGGCAATTTCCACCGTGGTGGGAATGGCAGCCATGCTTTCCAGCCAATAGCGCGCCACGCTGCCGCTGTAGTAGCTGGTGCCGCAGGCCAGAATGAGCACGCGGTCCACGCCCTTGAACACGCTGTGGGCACCGTCGCCAAACAGTTCGGGGCTGATGCCGGCCACGCCTTCCAGCGTGTCGGCCAGGGCACGCGGCTGCTCGAAGATTTCCTTTTGCATGTAGTGCCGGTAGGGGCCCAGTTCGGCAGCGCCGCTGTGCGCGTTCACGGTGCGCACCGGGCGCTGCACGGGCCTGTAGCGGCCGGCGCGTGCAGGGTCGGCGGATGTGATCCAGGTCTTGCCCAGCTGCAGGTCGACGACGTCCCCTTCTTCAAGATAAACGATCTGGTCGGTGACACCGGCCAAGGCCATGGCGTCGCTGGCCAGGAAGTTTTCGCTTCCCCCGTCCATGCCTACGCCCAGGATCAGCGGCGAACCCTGCCGGGCCCCGACCACGCGCTGCGGTTCGTCGCGGCAAAACACGGCGATGGCGTAAGCCCCGCGCAGCCGTGGCAGCGCGCGCTGCACGGCGTCGAGCAAGTCACCGTCGTACAAAAAGTGCACCAGGTGGGCGATGACTTCGGTGTCGGTCTGGCTGGTGAATTCATAACCGCGGCCCTGCAGTTCGGCACGCAGTTCGTCGTGGTTTTCGATGATGCCGTTGTGGACCAGGGCCACGCGGCCGTCTGTGCTCGACGCCGTGCTCGATGCTGTGCTCGACGCCGTGCTGGATGCCGTGCTGGATGCTGTGCTGGCGCCCGCGCGAACTGCCATTTTCGGGCCGCTGCTGAAGTGCGGGTGCGCGTTGTGCACCGCCGGTGCGCCATGCGTGGCCCAGCGCGTGTGCGCAATGCCAGTGCCGGCGGCAATGCCGTCTTGTTCAACGCTGGCGGCCAGTTCAGACACGCGCGCCGTGCTGCGCGCGCGCCGCAATTGACCGTTCTGTTGCACAGCCACGCCGCAGCTGTCGTAGCCACGGTATTCAAGCCGCTTCAAGCCTTCCAGCAGGATGGGAACGATGTTGCGCGCGCTGACGGCGCCGACGATGCCACACATAAGATATCTTTTTCTCGGGTTGGAGTGCGCTGATGCTAGGTGGGGCGCTATGAACTTTGTGATGAATATTTTGGTTTAAATTGAAATGTTATTGCTCTATTTTTCCATTTAGCAATAATATTGCATGCACTAGAACTTTATGATGCAGTTCACCGCATGACTTTGGACTCTGTAGACCTTCGCCTACTCGACCTGCTGCAGACCGACGCCTCGCTGTCGAACCTGGCTTTGGCCGAACTGGCCGGTGTTTCGCCGGCCACGGCCCTGCGCCGCGTGCGCCGGCTGGTCGACACCGGTGTCATCGAACGCCAGGTGGCACTTCTGAACCCCTTTGCCCTGGGTGAAGGGCTGACAGCCCTGCTGGAAGTCACGCTCGACCGCCAGGGCGCCGAGCACCTGGAC
>JBBQAW010000473.1:0-2437 GCA_038316815.1 Burkholderiales bacterium | reverse complement strand
CGCCAGCGCACAGCGGGCTGGGCTTTGACGATGGCGGGGGCGGCGAGTGCGACGGTGCCGACTGCGGCGCCGACCGTGGCTTTATTGATGAATGAACGACGTTGCACAAATGTCTCCGGGTTTTGGGAAAAGGGTCGAATCTCGGTCTGCGTTGTGTCGTGACTGACAACCGGAAAGGCCAAAGAGCTTGAAAGAATGCTTTTCCGCACGGACAGCACAAACACGTTGTCGCAGGGGATCAACGACAGTACGTAAGGTAGGGGGGACTGAGAATCAGGAAAAGTCGCTTTAGCACTTGTCTCGAATCGTTTTTCTCGATCAGCCGTCGAGCTTTAGTAAAAACACCGTTGACATGCAGAACCTGAACTACAAACACCTGCACTACTTCTGGGTCGTCACCAAGTCAGGGGGCGTGGCCAAGGCCGGCGAACAACTGCACGTGACGCCGCAGTCGATCAGCGGCCAGATCAAGCTGCTGGAAGACGCCATTGGCGACGCTTTGTGGCGGCGCGCCGGGCGCAAGCTGGAACTGACGGAAACCGGGCAAATGGTGTTCGACTACGCCGACCGCTTGTTCTCGGTGGGCGAAGAACTGAAAGACGCCCTGCGCGACCGCCCGGGTTTGACCAGCGCGCAGTTCCGTGTCGGCGTGGCCGGTGCTGTGGTCAAGGTCGTGGCCTACAAGCTGATCGAGCCGGCGTTGCGGGCCGATCGTGCAGGCCGCCTGGTGTGCCGTGAGGGCCGCTTCAGTGAACTGCTGGCGCTGCTGGCGGTGCACAAGCTGGACCTGGTGCTGTCAGACCAGCCGATGCACACGTCGATGAATGTGCGCGGCTACAACCACCTGCTGCAAGAGTGTGGCGTCACCTTTCTGGCCGTAGCGGCGCAGGCGCGCAAGCTTCGGCGCGGCTTTCCGCAGAGCCTGGACGATGCGCCGATGCTGCTGCCCGGTGACGACTCTGCGATCAGGCCACGGCTTTTGCGCTGGCTGGACCAGCAAGGCCTGCGCCCGCGCATCGTCGGCGACTTCGACGACACCGCCGTGATGAAAGCCTTCGGCAGCGGTGGTGCCGGCGTCTTTGCCATGCCCACCAGCGTGGCTGCGGAAACCGCCGAGCAGTTCAAGGTGGAAGTGGTGGGCCAGACCGACGAGGTGGTGTACAGAACCTACGCCATTTCTGGCGAAAGGCGCCTGAAGCACCCGGCCGTGGTGGCCATCAGCGAAGCTGCACCGGGCATCGCGGCCTGAAAACACATGTGCACCAGAGGCATCCAGCGATGAAGTTCGGTGTTGTGTCCGACATCCACGGCAACTTGCCCGCGTTGCTTGCAGTCGTGGCCGACGCCGGTGGGGTAGCCGGCTGGATGAACCTGGGCGACATCGTCAGCGGCCCGTGGTGGCCGGCAGAAACGGCAGCCTGGTTGATGCAGCAAGGTGGGCCGACGATTGCCGGCAACCACGAACGCCAGGTGCTGACCGACGCGCCAGCGCACATGGGCGCGACCGACCGCTATGCCCTGGAGCGCCTGTCACCCGCACAGCGGGCCTGGATGGCCGGCCTGCCCGGACAGATGACGCCCGCCCGCGGCCTGTGGTGCGTGCACGGCACGCCTGCCAGCGACCTGGTCTACCTGCTGGAAAGTGTGACACCCGCAGGCCGGCACGCCGCCACCGCGGCCGAGATTCGGCAGCGCCTGATCGAACCACCGGCCGGTACGCAGATGTTGCTGTGCGGGCATTCGCACATGCCGCGCGAAGTACGGGTGGAAGCGCTGCAGGTGGTGAACCCCGGCAGCGTGGGGCTGCAAGCCTTCGATCACGACTGGCCACACCCGCACACGGTGGAAAATCACTCGCCGAAGGCCCGTTATGCCGTGTTGACGCAAGACCAGGGCGGTTGGACGGTCGACTTGCGCGCTGTCGCTTACGACCATGAGGCGGCGGCAGCCAAGGCGCAAGAGGCCGGTTTTCCCGATTGGGCCCATGCCCTGCGGACTGGGTGTACGGGCCAGGCGCTGCCGCGCACCGACTGACACCCGCCCATCGAAGCCATTCAGACGTCGCCTAGCACCAGCTTGATGATGCCCTTGGCCACGAAGCCCAGCAGGCCGAAGCCCAGGGCCAGGAAAAGCACGAAGGTGCCGAAGCGCCCGGCTTTCGAGTCCCGCGCCAGCCGCCAAATGATGAAAGCCATGTAGACCATGAAGGCGCCGACGCCGAACGTCAGGCCGAAGTTCGCGATCTGCTCTTCGCTGAAACCGAACATCAGGCCACCAGGTCACGGTAGGCATGCCAGCTGGCATGAGCCAGCCAGGGTACGACGACGATCAGGCCCAGCAGCCCGGTGAGCATGCCCAAAGCGGTGATGGCCATCAGCAGCCCCGCCCACAGTGCCAACGGCACGGGTGATGCCAGCACCACGCGCCAACTTGTCAG
>JBBQAW010000472.1:0-2437 GCA_038316815.1 Burkholderiales bacterium | reverse complement strand
CACTTGGTCGGCAGCAATGCGACCATTGGCTGCGAATGGGCTCTTCCGAAGCAACAGTTCATGGCTCATCAGCTGGCTGGTTGCATCGACACGCGCACCGGTCGTGATGTCCGGTGGTGCAGTCATCTCCGAGTCGTTGGCGCCGCTTCAGCGCCAGGGTCATTGATCTCGTGGCTTGCGGCGGCAAAGCCCGGCCATCGCCCGCGCCACAATGGCACGCATGAGCGAAAAGATCATGCTGCTGGTTGACGGTTCCAGCTATCTGTACCGCGCCTATCACGCCATGCCCGACCTGCGGGGGCCCGCAGGCGTGCCCACTGGCGCCGTGCACGGCATGGTGGCGATGATGAAGCGCCTGCGCGAACAGATTCCGGCAGAACACGCGGTGTGCGTGTTCGACGCCAAGGGCCCGACCTTTCGCGACGATTGGTACCCCGCGTACAAGGCCCAGCGCGCACCCATGCCCGATGACTTGGTCAAGCAGATTGCGCCCATTCACGAAGTCGTGCGCCTGCTGGGCTGGCCGGTGCTGGAAGTGCCCGGCATCGAGGCCGACGACGCCATCGGCACACTGGCCCGCGTGGCGGCAGCCAGCGGGCACCAGGTCGTCATCAGCACCGGTGACAAAGACTTGGCTCAGCTGGTAACGCCCCAGGTGACGCTGATCAACACCATGTCCAACGAGAAGCTGGATGTGGCGGGCGTGATGGCCAAGTTCGGCGTGCCGCCGAACCGCATCATCGACTTCCTTAGCCTGGTGGGGGACACGGTCGACAACGTGCCCGGTGTCGACAAGGTGGGCCCGAAGACTGCCGCCAAGTGGCTGGCCGAATTTGGTTCGCTGGACGGCGTGATGGCTGCTGCGCCCGCCATGAAGGGCGCCGTTGGCGAGAACCTGCGCCAGGCGCTGGACTGGTTGCCCACCGGCCGCAAGCTGGTGACCGTGGTAACCGACTGCGACCTGTCGCCCCAGCTGCCGCAATGGCCTGGCCTGGACGCGCTGGCCTTGCGCCCGGTCGACCAGGGCGGCCTGCTGGTCTTCTTCGAGCGCTACGGTTTCAAGACCTGGATGCGTGAACTGGAAACTGCCTTGGGCGGGGCAGCCAGTGGCGACGCCCCGGCGCGGGCGGCCGATGCCGTTGGTGCTGCTGCCGGGGCACCGGCCCCGGCCCCGGCCGTACTGCTGGCGCGCGAGTACGAAACCCTGTTCACCTGGGAACGCTTCGACGCCTGGATGCAGCGCCTGCAAGCGGCTGAACTGGTGGCCATCGACACCGAGACCGATTCGCTGGACGGCATGCGTGCCCGCATCGTGGGTATCAGCTTTGCCGTCGAACCCGGCCGCGCGGCCTATGTGCCGCTGACGCACTGCTACCCCGACGCGCCCGAACAACTGCCCCTCACTGAGGTGCTGGCGCGCCTGCAGCCCTGGCTGGAAGACGCCAGCCGGGCCAAGCTGGGGCAGAACATCAAGTACGACCTGCATGTGTTTGCCAACCACGGCATCACGGTGCAGGGTTATGTGCATGACACGATGCTGCAGAGCTACGTGCTCGAAGCGCACAAGCCGCACGGCCTGGCCAGCCTGGCCGACCGCCACCTGGGCCGCCACGGGCTGAGCTACGAAGACCTGTGCGGCAAGGGCGTGAACCAGATCCCGTTCGCCCAGGTGGAAGTGGCCCGCGCTTCTGAATACAGCGGCGAAGACAGCGAAATGGCCGTGCAGGTCCACGGTCATCTCTGGCCCCAGGTAATGGCCGACGATGGGTTGCGCTTCGTCTACGAAAAGATCGAGATGCCGACCAGCGTCGTGCTGCAGCGCATCGAACGGCATGGCGTGCTGATCGACGCTGCCGTGCTTTCGCGCCAGAGCCACCAGCTGGCTGAACGCATGATGGCGCTGGAACAAGAGGCCTACAGCATCGCCGGCCAGCCCTTCAACATGGGGTCGCCAAAGCAGATTGGCGACATCCTGTTCACCAAGCTCGGCCTGCCGGTGAAGAAGAAAACGGCCACGGGCGCACCCAGCACCGACGAAGAGGTGCTGGCCGAACTGGCGGCCGACTACCCGTTGCCGGCGCGCATTCTTGAACACCGCAGCTTGTCCAAACTGAAGGGCACCTACACCGACAAGCTGCCGCTGATGGTGAACCCGGCCACCGGCCGCGTGCACACGAACTACGCGCAAGCGGTGGCGGTGACGGGCCGGCTTTCCAGCAACGACCCGAACCTGCAGAACATTCCCATCCGCACGCCTGAAGGCCGACGCGTGCGCGAGGCCTTCATCGCCCCGCCGGGGCATGTGCTGATGAGCGCGGACTACTCGCAGATCGAACTGCGCATCATGGCCCACATCAGCGAAGACCCGGCCCTGCTGCACGCGTTTGCCGAAGGCATCGACGTGCACAAGGCGACCGCGGCCGAAGTGTTCGGCGTG
>JBBQAW010000471.1:0-2449 GCA_038316815.1 Burkholderiales bacterium | reverse complement strand
GCGCGGCGGGGTTGGCGAAGGCGGCGTCCGGGTCCAGGAAGGCCAGGTTCCCTTCGCCTTCTGCGGCGCGGGGCAGCAGGGCCGGGGCGACGGCCGGCACGCGCAGGGCGTCCAGGCCCAGCACGCGCACCGCCACGCGCTGGCCGTCGGCGGCCTGGGCGTAGGTGTCGACTTCGAGCACCGGGCTGGCAATCTCGACGCCGGGGTCGGTGGCCACGCGCTCGAACAGCGCGTCGTCGAAGCCGGCACGGCCGTTCAGCGCGGCCTGTGGTGCGCGCAGGCTGAGGTCGGGTTCGCCGTTGGCGGTGCGCACCGCGGCCGAAAACTCCGCCAGGGCCGAGGTGTTGATCAGGTGCACCGAATACGCCAGCGCCACGCCCAGAGCCACTGCCAGCAGAGCCACGCCGTGGCGCCACGGGTGATGGCGCCATTCGCGCCAGATCAGCGGCAGCAGCAGCGCGGTGGCCATGCGCCAGCCTGGGGTGGGCGCTGCGCCAGCCACCGGTTGCGGCAAGGGCAGGGCTGTCATGCCGCTGGCACGGCCGCGTACACGCCGTCGCTGGTCAGCCGCAGCACGCGGTCGGCACGCGCGGCGGCGGCGGCCGAATGCGTCACCAGCAGGCAGGCCGCGCCGGCGTTGCGCACCTGGGCCAGCAGCACGGACAGCACCTTTTCAGCGGTGGCCGGGTCCAGGTTGCCGGTCGGTTCATCCGCCAGCAGCAGGCCCGGGGCATGCACGACAGCACGTGCAATCGCCACGCGCTGCAGTTGCCCGCCCGACAGTTGTGCCGGCAGCCGCCCACCCAGCCCGGCCAGGCCCACGCTGTCCAGCAGCGTCTGCACCCGCGCGTCGTCGTGCCGGCCCAGCAGCCGCAGTGGCAGGCCGACGTTTTCCGCCACCGTCAGGTGCGGCAGCACGTGGAAAGCCTGGAAAACGAAACCCAGCTGGCTGCGGCGCAGGCGCGCGCAGCCGTCGTCGTCCAGCGTGGCCAGATCGGTGCCGGCGATGGTGACGCTGCCCTGGTCGGGCCGCTCGAGCCCCGCAATACAGTTCAGCAACGTGCTCTTGCCCACGCCCGATTCGCCCAGCAGGGCCACGAATTCGCCCGCCCGCAACTGCAGGCTGACGCCTGCGAATACCGGCGTGCCGGCGAATGACTTGCCCAGGTTGTCAATGTGCAGCATGTGCGGCCGATGATGCCGCAGCGCCTGGCTGCACATCGTTGGCGGGGTAACGGGTGAGGTAACGGGTGAGGCAACGGGCGGGGTATCAGGCGGGACATCAGGCAGGTCATTACGCGGGTCATCAGGCACAGGCGGCCGGCCCGGGGCTGCGTGCTATCGTGAAATGGATCGATTGATAGGCATCGATTGAATAGCATCGATCGAACTGCATCGATCACGTACCCGGGGTCTACGGCCCCGCTGTTTGCGAGACAAGACCATGACCTATCAGATCGACCTTTCCGGCCGCGTGGCCCTGGTCACCGGTGCTTCCAGCGGCCTGGGTGAGCAATTCGCCAAAGTGCTGGCCCGCGCTGGTGCCGGCGTGGTGCTGGCAGCGCGCCGCATCGAAAGGCTCAAGACGCTGCGCGCCGAGATTGAAGCCGCCGGCGGTGACGCGCATGTCGTCGGGCTGGACGTCACGAGCCCAGAAAGCATCCAGGCCGCCGTGGCGCATGCCGAGACCGAGATGGGGGCCATCGACATCCTGGTCAACAACTCGGGCGTCAGCACGACGCAGAAGCTGACCGAAGTGACGCCCGACGATTACGACTTCGTGATGGACACCAACACGCGCGGCGCCTTCTTCGTGGCCCAGGCCGTGGCCCGGCGCATGATTGCGCGCAGCAAGGGCGAACTGCCCGGCACCTATGCCGGCGGGCGCATCGTCAACGTGGCTTCGATGGCCGGGTTGAAGGTGCTGTCGCAGATTGGCGTCTACAGCATGAGCAAGGCCGCGGTCGTGCACATGACGCGAGCCATGGCGCTGGAATGGGGCCGCTACGGCATCAACGTGAACGCGCTGTGCCCGGGCTACATCGATACCGAAATCAACCACCACCACTGGCAGACCGACGCTGGCCAGAAGCTGGTGCAGATGCTGCCGCGCAAGCGCCTGGGCAAGCCCGAAGACCTGGACGCGGTGCTGATGATGCTGTGCGCCAAGGAGAGCCATTTCGTCAACGGCGCCATCATTGCCGCCGACGACGGCTTCGGCGTTTAGCTTCCACGCCAGACCATGCGTGCACTGACCCCGCTGGAGGCCCGCGTCTTGGGCGTCCTGATTGAAAAACAGGCCACCGTACCGGACACCTACCCGCTGTCGCTGAACGCCCTGGTGGCCGGCTGCAACCAGAAGACGGCGCGCTGGCCCGTGATCGAGGCCACTGAAGCCGAGGTGCAGACCGCAGTGGACGGGCTGAAGTCGCTGAGCCTGGCCTATGAA
>JBBQAW010000470.1:0-2450 GCA_038316815.1 Burkholderiales bacterium | reverse complement strand
CGCCCTGCACCTCGGCCATTACCACGGCGCCCTGAAGAACTGGGTGCGCCTGCAGCAGGACTACGACTGCTACTTCTTCGTCGCCGACTGGCACGCCCTGACCACGCACTATGAAGAGCGCGACATCATGGAGCGCTACGTTTACGAGATGGTCATCGACTGGCTGGCCGCGGGCCTGGACCCGGACCAGAGCACCATCTTCATCCAGAGCCGCATCCCCGAGCACGCCGAACTCTTCACCCTGCTGGCCATGGGTACGCCGCTGGGCTGGCTGGAACGGGTGCCGACCTACAAAGACCAGATGGAAAAGCTGAAGGACCGCGACCTGGCGACTTACGGCTTCCTGGGCTACCCGCTGCTGCAGGCGGCCGACATCCTGATTTACAAGGCCGCTTTCGTGCCGGTGGGCGCCGACCAGGCTTCGCACGTTGAACTGACGCGCGAGGTGGCACGCCGCTTCAACCACCTGTACGGCCGCGCTGGCGACTTTGCCGCCCGCGCTGCTGGCGCGTTGGGCAAGATGGCCAAAGACGACGCGCGCTACTTCGAGAAGCAGCGCAAGGCCTTTGGCGAGACCGGCGCGGCCGAGGCCATCGCCAAGGGCGAGGGCATCATCGCCAAGGCCGCTGCCAACGTGGCCGGCTGGACGGCCGACGACGGCGAATTGCTGCACGGCCTGCTGAAGGGCAGCGGTCAGGCCATCCTGAGCGAACCTCAGGCCTTGCTGACCGCAACGCCGAAGCTGCCGGGCCTGGACGGCGCGAAGATGAGCAAGAGCTACGGCAACGCCGTCATGATGCGCGACACGCCCGAAGCCGTGGACAAGAAGATTCGCGGCATGACGACCGACCCCGCGCGCGTGCGCCGCACCGACCCCGGCAACCCCGACAAGTGCCCCGTCTGGGACCTGCATCAGGTCTACACCAACGAGCAAACCCACGCCTGGGTGCGTAAAGGCTGCACCACGGCCGGCATCGGCTGCCTGGACTGCAAGCAGCCGGTGATCGACGCCATCGTGCAGGAACAGCGGCCCTGGCGCGAACGCGCTGCGGCCTTCACCGCCAACCCGAAGCAGGTGCACTGGATCGTCGAGATGGGCACTGAACGGGCACGCACGGTGGCCAAGCAAACCATGAAAGACGTGCGTCAAGCCATGGGACTGAACTACTGACATGGACAAGCTGCAAACCATCGAACTGAACCCGGGTGCGGCACCGCGCAGCACCATCATCGTGCTGCACGGCCTGGGGGCCGACGGCACCGACTTCCTGTCCATGGCCGACGAATTGCGCCTGGGCGCTGTCGGGCCGGTGCGCTTCGTGTTTCCGCGTGCGCCGGTACGCCCGGTCACCATCAACGGCGGCCACGCCATGCGCGCCTGGTACGACATCCTCACCGCCGACCTGGTGCGGCGCGAAGACGAAGCCGGGCTACGTGAATCGATCACCCAGGTGCACGCCTTGCTGGACGACGAAGTGGCGCGGGGCATGCCGGCCCAGCGCATCGTACTGGCGGGTTTCTCGCAAGGCTGCGCCATCACGCTGGGGGCCGGTCTGCGCTACCCGCAGCGCCTGGCGGGACTGGCGGGCTTGTCGGGGTACATGCCGCTGGTGGATCGCATGACCGCGGAACACGCCGGCCAGAAGGCCTTGCCGATTTTCCTGGGTCATGGCCGCAACGACGGCATCGTGCCGCTGGCGCGCGGCGTGGCTGCGCGTGACAGCTTGTTGTCCCTGGGGCACCCGGTCGATTGGCACGACTACCCGATGGAGCATTCGGTATGCACCGAAGAAGTGAAAGCCCTGAACCAGTGGCTGCTGCAGGTGCTGGCGTGAAGATCAATCGCACGCTGGCTGCCTTCGCCAGCGGTTTGGCGCTGGCCGCAAGCGCGCCCTGAGGGCGGGCTGAACGACGCCAAGGCGATGCAGCTGGTCCGGCCCTCGGCTGTTCACCTGCTGGACTACACGGCAGCCCTGCGGCTGGGCTGGTCGCCCATCAGCACGCGGCCACAGGCGGCGCAGGAAGAACTTTTGGCCATCAAGGCCGATGCCAGCGACTACCTGCGCTGGATGGACGACCCCGAAGGCCAGGGCCCGCCCATCACCCTGGCCGATGGCCAGCAGATGTCCCGCCTGCCCACTTTGCGGCGCTGGCTATGGGCAGATGACGCAGATCTGCAGCACGCAGGCGCGCACCCGGCCACGCCCGGGTGGCGGCGCTTCATTGGTGTCATCAGCCTGCGCTGGATGACAGGCAACGCGCCGCTGCCGCCTTACGTGCTGGGCCACGTGGGCTATGCCATCGTGCCCTGGCATGCCGGACATGGCCATGCCAGCGCAGCCCTGGCGGCCATGCTGCCGCTGGCCCGGGCCCAGGGCCTGGACCATATCGAATTGACTACCGAGCCCGACAACCTGGCCTCGCAACGCGTGATCACGCGCAACGGCGGC
>JBBQAW010000469.1:0-2475 GCA_038316815.1 Burkholderiales bacterium | reverse complement strand
CATTTCAGCAGGCCGGATAGCCCGGCAAGCCGCTGGGGCTGCAGGCGCGCACCCGCCCCATGATGTTGACGACCTGGTGCACCGTAGCGCCACTGCGCGCCACCACCCGCAGGGTGCCCGTGGGGGTGCTGGTGCCGTGTACCGGGTGGAACAGGATGGCGCCGACATTGGCCTGCAACTGCACCGGCCCGCCAGCGGCGAAAAACACGCTGCGTTGCGCGACGGCGCCGTTGCTGCAGACCGCCGGCCCGACCGTCGTGCACTGGCAGTCGCTGGCCGCGCCGCTGTGCACCACGTAGCAGCTGCCACCGGGCGCGGTCTGGAACACCATGCGCAGCCCACGGTTGTGGGCCACGGCCAGGCTGCGGGTCAGCTTGATGTCGGTGGACAGCTGGGCCACGGTACCTTCAATGTGACGTCTCTCCGTGGCCTTGCCGAATTGCGGCAGGGCCGCGCCCAACAGCACGGCGACGATGGCCAAGACAATTAATAGTTCTACCAACGTCAGGCCGCGGGAAGAGCGGGGCGGGTGCAAGGGGCTGGGTGGGTGAGACATGGCGGGCGGCTCCGGTGGGTTGTGCGTGCCGCCACTGTAGGAAACCGCGCCGCACAGCGCTTCCCCCTGCAGCGTGGTGTCGCTGGGGCCCGGGTGTGGGCCCCCACTCGGCTACCCCCCGGCCGTGGGCACGGGGTGCCCCCAGCCGGGGGTGTTCAGATGTCCCGAATCAGCTGCCGGAAGGCGTCCACGTCTTCGAACTGGCGGTAGACCGACGCGAAGCGCACGTAGGCCACCTTGTCGATGCGCTTGAGTTCGCGCATCACCAGTTCACCCACGCGTGCGCTGGGCACTTCGCGTGCGCCGCTGGTCAACAGCTTGTCCTGGATGCGTTCGATCGCCGCGTCCACCTGTTCGGTGCTGACCGGCCGCTTGCGCAGCGCCAGCACCATGCTGGCGCGCAGCTTCGCGGGGTCAAATTCGACGCGCGAACCGTCCTTCTTGACGACGGCCGGCAAACTGATTTCGCTGCGTTCATAGGTCGTGAAGCGCTTTTCGCAGCCCAGGCACCGGCGGCGGCGTCTGATCGCATCGCCTTCTTCCGATTCGCGCGTCTCGACAACTTGGGTGTCGTCGTGGCTGCAGTAGGGGCAGCGCATCGAATGCCCTCGCCCTGCTTCAGTTCAAACCTGAGCCGCGGCCGCCACCGGGCCGCCCGAAGGCTTCCGCAGCTCCTCCGGGGGTGGCACTGAGGCGCAGCCGCAAAACTGGGGGCTCACCTGTACACCGGGAAGTCGCGCGTCAGGGCAGACACCTTGGTGCGAACGGCGGCGATGTTGGCTTCGTCATGCGGCTTGTCCAGCACGTCGGCGATCAGGTGCGCCGTCTGCCGGGCCTGGTCTTCCTTGAAGCCTCGGGTCGTCATGGCCGGGGTACCCAGGCGGATGCCGCTGGTGACCATGGGCTTTTGCGGGTCGTTCGGGATGCCGTTCTTGTTGCACGTCATGTGGGCCTGCCCCAGGATGGCCTCAGCTTCCTTGCCGGTCAGGTTCTTCGGGCGCAGATCAACCAGCATCACATGGCTTTCGGTTCGGCCGCTGACGATGCGCAGGCCGCGCTCGATCAGGGTTTCGGCCAGCACCACGGCGTTAGTCACCACTTGCTGCTGGTAAATCTTGAACTCAGGCGCCAAAGCTTCTTTGAAAGCCACGGCTTTGCCGGCGATGACGTGCATCAGCGGCCCGCCCTGGATGCCCGGGAAGATGGCGCTGTTGACCTTCTTGGCAAGGGCTTCGTCCTGCGTCAGCACGATGCCGCCGCGCGGGCCGCGCAGGCTCTTGTGCGTGGTGCTGGTGACGACGTCGGCAAAGGGGATGGGGTTCGGGTAGACGCCGGCGGCTATCAAGCCGGCGTAGTGCGCCATGTCGACCATGAAATAGGCCCCCACAGCTTTGGCGACCTTCGAGAAGCGTTCGAAGTCGATGCGCAGGCTGTAGGCGCTGGCGCCAGCAATGATGATCTTGGGCTTGTGCTCGTGCGCCAGGCGCTCCATCGCGTCGTAGTCGATGGCTTCTGCTGCGTCCAGGCCATAGCTGACGACCTTGAACCACTTGCCGCTCATGTTCAGCGGCATGCCGTGCGTCAGGTGGCCGCCTTCGGCCAGGCTCATGCCCATGATGGTGTCGCCAGGGTTCAGCAGGGCGAAAAACACGGCCTGGTTGGCCTGGCTGCCGCTGTTGGCCTGCACGTTCGCGAATTTGGCGCCGAACAGCGTCTTCAGGCGCTCGATGGCCAAGTTTTCGACCACGTCGACGTTTTCGCAGCCGCCGTAGTAGCGCTTGCCGGGGTAGCCCTCGGCGTACTTGTTCGTCAGTTGGCTGCCCTGGGCCTGCATGACGGCCGGCGAGGTGTAATTTTCGCTGGCAATGAGCTCGATGTGCTCTTCCTGGCGGCGG
Organism: Burkholderiales bacterium; assembly: GCA_038316815.1. Lineage (GTDB taxonomy): Bacteria > Pseudomonadota > Gammaproteobacteria > Burkholderiales > Burkholderiaceae_C > Rubrivivax. The sequence continues at coordinate 24 of JBBQAW010000469.1, read as the reverse complement.
TTTTCAGCCTGAACACTGGCCCAC
>JBBQAW010000468.1:0-2483 GCA_038316815.1 Burkholderiales bacterium | reverse complement strand
AAACCGCCGCCGATGCGGACGTGGCCGCCTGCGGTGGCGCCATTGGCCTCGACCACGCTGCGGTCGAACACACCCACGCGTTCACCGGTCAGCGTGACGCTGCCGCCAGCGCCGCGGCGGCTGCCGCTGCGCACTTCGGTCGCGCCCAGCAGCGCAGTGGTTGGAACGGGCTTGGGTGTGGGCAAGGGCGCAGGCCGAGGCTCAGTGGACCCAGCGGCCGCGCCAGTGCTTCCTGCAACCGGCATGGCAACCGGCATGGCAACCGCCGATGCCACGGCAATGCGACCGCCTTGCGTCGCGCCCGAGGCGTCGAGCACCGCGCTCTGCAGCGTCACGCTGCCAGCGTCGGACCGCAACGAAATCTGTCCTCCGCCCGCATTGCCGGCACTGCCGGCAGCCACATCGGCAGTGGCGGACATGCGCCCGGCCACCTGCAGCCCGCTGTGCGCCTGCACGGCCACGCTGCCGCCGGTCGCAGCAGTTGCAGTTGCAGCCAGGTTGCGGTCTGCGCCGAAAGAGGCCAGCGCACTGACGTCGATCGACCCGGTAGCAGCTTGGGTGAAGACATCGGCGTCGATGCGCACGCTGCCGCCAGCCGCGGCCATGCCTGCGGCCTGGCCCAGCAGCGCGCCGGCGTTGTGAACCTGCGCAGCCTGCACTTCCACCTGGCCGGCGGGCGAACCGTCGGTACCGGCCGATACGTCGACACGGCCTTCGTTGGCGACCGCGCCGCTGCTGCTCAGGCGGATGCGACCACCCTGGCGCTGCAGGCCGGTGGCCTCGATGCGGCCGCTGTTGTTGACCACGGCGCTCTGCAGGCGATCCAGCGCCTGCGCCGACAGAATGACCAGCCCACCGGGCGCAAGCACCGCGCCCTGGTTGTCGACCACGGCCTTCAGCGTGCCGGGCTGCACCACCAGACCGGTCAAGCCGCGGCGCGCGTCGAAGTTCAGCGTGAAGGCTTCGCCGGCCGCCAATGCCACGGTGCCCAGCTGCGCGATGATGACGCCGCTGTTGCGCACTTCGGGCGCCAGCAGCGCGACGTAGCCGCCCAATGAAGCGCGCAGTTGCCCTTCGTTGACGACCATGCCGGTGGCGCCCTGGCGCGTCAGCTGCACCTTGCCCTGCATGAAGTCGGCTTCGCTGGCCGAATGGGTGCTGGCCACGAGCCCGCCCACGTCCACGCTGGCCGTCTTGCCGAAGATCACGCCTGCCGGGTTGGTGAGGAAAACCTGCCCTGGCGCGGTGATGCGCCCGGCGATCTGGCTCGGGTTGCCATCGAGCACGCGGTTCAAGGTGGCCGAATCGACCCCTGGCTGGTTGAAGCGCACCAGCGCCGCACTGCCCACGTCGAAGCTCTTCCAGTCGACGATCGCGCGCTGCGTGCTCTGGTTGACGTCCATCACCGCGCCGGTGGCGGTGGTGGCGGAAGTGACAACGGCCTGTCCAGCCACTACCTGTCCGCCCGTGGGCAGTTGCTGCGGCACGGGTGGCGGGGCTGCGGCATGGCCGGCGCCCATCATCACCAGGCCCGTGGCGGCGAGCAGCGCGGCCAGCCTGCCCGAACTGCTGCGCTTGCCGCGCCCGCGTGCGTTCTCTGCCACGGCCTCCCAGACGCCGTGCGCCTCATTGAAGACAAGACGGAAGATGCGGTTGATGCTGGCGTGTTTGCTCATGGCGGGTTGGCGTGAAGAGGTGCGAATTCGAAGAGGGTCTAGATGCAGGTCGCGCAGCCGCAAGGGCTGGCGTGGCGGCCTGTCAGGAAGCTGATGTGCGTGATGTGCGGTGCGGACGAGACGCGACGGGCGGTGTCGGAACGGGCTTGCTCAGTCGTACTGGCTCAGTCGTACCTGTTCTGGCGGGCTGCTCAGAAAGGCAGGGTGGCCTGCAGCCAGACCCGCGTCTTCTTCAACGTGCCGTCCTGGTCCAGGCCGCTGCTGGTGGCGTTGGGGTTGCTGCCGATACGTCGGGCCACGGTCAGGCGCGTGCTCAAGCCGAAGGGCGCCGTCCAGGCCAGCGATGCGCCAGCGCCTGCCAGCGACCAGCTGTTCTGCGGCAGCGCCGTGGGGATGTCGTTGTCCTGGTTGACCTTGACACTGCCGCGGTCGTAGAAGAGCGCACCGGTCACCCCATAGGGCAGCCGCGCCCTCAATTCGATGTTCAAGAGGTGACCGCTGGAGCCACCGGCTTCACTGGTGGGGTAGGCGCGAACGCCAGACACCCCGCCCAGATAGAACTTCTCTGACGAGTCGAGGTTCTTCCTTGCCAGCTGGCCCGACAGGCTGGCGTACAGCGACAGGTCCTCGCCGAGCTGCTGCTGACGCGTGGCGCTGTAGCGCAACTTGTCGAAGGCCCCGGCGGTGCGCGTGCTGGCGGCGTCGGCTGCTTCGTTGGGCGAACCGGTCAAATCCAGCTTGCCGCCTACCCAGCCCAGCGCGCCGCTGGTAGCGCCGCCACCGAAGAACTCGTCATAGCTGTTGAAG
>JBBQAW010000467.1:0-2487 GCA_038316815.1 Burkholderiales bacterium | reverse complement strand
GCGATTTCCTTCAGGTTCATGTCGTGCTCGTAGTACATGCTCATCACGAACTGCTCGCGCTCGGGCAGGTTCTTGATGGCGTCGACCAGGGCCTGGCGCATGCGCTGGTCCTGCAGGCGGGCCACCGGGTTGGCGTCGGCGTCGGCCACATGGCGGTCGAGGAAGTCTTCGTCACCGTCGTCGCCGCTCATGTCTTCCAGATACAGCAGCTGCGTGCCGCGCACCTTGCCCAGCAGTTGCTGGTAGTCGGTCAGGCTCAGACCCATTTCGCGCGCAATCTCGCTTTCGCTGGGCGCGCGGCCAAAGCGCTGTTCCAGCGCGCGCACGGCGGTCTCGATGCTGCGCTGGTGGCGACGGTCGCCGCGGCTCATCCAGTCGTTACCGCGCAACTCGTCGAGCATGGCGCCGCGGATGCGCTGGGTGGCGAAGGTCTCGAACTGCACGCCCTGGGCGGCGTCGAAGCGGCTGAGCGCGTCGCTCAGGCCGATCATGCCGACCTGGATCAGGTCGTCCAGCTCCACGTTGGCCGGCAGCTTGGCGATCATCTGGTGTGCAAGACGCCGTACCAGCGGCTGGTACTGCTTGAGCAGTTGGCCGGCGTCGAGTTGTCCCTTGGCGGTGTACATGGAATTCACCCTTGGCGCGCAGGCGCCGGTCGGTTCGTGGTCGGGGTCGTGTTCGGGGTCGCGAAATGCATCGCGTGCCGGGTCTCGTTCAGGCGGACACGTTGCTGGCCGGCATGCGCCGCTGCCGGGCGGTGCGGCTGCACTGCGTCGCAGTCGTCCAGCAGCAACTGCGCGGCCAGCACGCGACCCAGGCCCTCGTCGGCGCTGCCGGAGGCGGCACCCTGGGGCTGCACCGGGTCACCGGCCGGGTCGACGAGGGCCCAGTCGTGCAGCAAGGCGCCCAGGAAATTGTCCAGGCAGGCGGCCAGACTGGTGACGATGCTTTCCAGACGCGTGCTCTGCGGAGGTGCTGCCAGCAGCAGGTCACAGGTCATCAGCCCGCAGCGGTGAACCAGCAGCTTGGCCGCAGCGTAGGCGTGCTTGATGCTGTCGGGGTTGTCAGCAGCGATGAGCAGCGGGCGGGCGCCACGGTGCGTGAAGATGCGCGCCAGGTCGGCCGGGTCGGCATGCAGCAGCACCACGTCGGCCTGCGGCGCCGCCTGCGCCAGCGCGTCCAGGAAACCGGCGGCAGAGCCGCGGGTGTCCACATGCGCCAGCGGCAGGCCGCGCGCGGGCAGATAGGCCACCTGCGGCGACAGGGGCTCGATGACCGAGGCCAGATCGAGCAGCGCACGCTCGTCAGGAGCGGGTGAACGCGAACCCGCGTCCACCACCAGCACACGCTTGCCGTGCAGGGCCAGCAGTGCGGCCACGCGATCGAGCACCAGGCCGCTGAAGGCCACGTGCGGGTTGGCCACCAGGGGCAGCACGCGCTGGCTGGCGTGGGTGCGGCCGGCAAACAGGCGCCGCAGGCCGTCGGCCTGGTCCAGCGGCACCGGCTGGGATGCGGTGTAGAAGTCGCTCATCGACGGGCTGGGGTCGGTGCTGTTCACGCTCAGACGTGCAGCGCAGCGCCGCCCTGGGCAGCAGGCTGGCCGGCGAAGATGATGTTGACGTCGCTGTCGTCCAGGCGCCAGGCCGGGGCGGCCACGCTCTTCAGCGCGCGCTGCACCAGGGCGTTGGCGCTCAGGCGGTGCCAGTCTTCAGGCACGCGCTGGCCATTGGCCACGGCCAGCACACGCAGCTTGTGGCGGATCATCGCGTCCAGCGCCGGACCCAGCTTCACGGCCTCGTCGATCTTGCTCAGCACCACGCCGCGGCAGCCATTGGCGTTGTAGGCGGCCAGCTGGTCCTCGATGGTCTCGCCCTGTGCGCTGGCGTTGACGACCAGCAGGCGCTGGATGCTGCGGTGCGACAGCATGTCCAGCAGGTCGCGGGTGCGGGTGTCGCGCTGGGCCATGCCGGCGGTGTCGATGAGCACCATCTTCTTGCCCGACAGCAGCTCCAGCAGGTCTTCCAGGCTGGCGCGGTCGTGGGCGGTGTGCACGGGCACACCCAGGATGCGGCCGTAGGCGCGCAGCTGTTCATGCGCGGCCACGCGGTAGGCGTCCAGCGTGATCAGCCCCAGGTTGGCCGCGCCATGCCGGGTGGCAAAGGCGGCGGCCAGCTTGGCCGTGCTGGTCGTTTTGCCAACTCCTGTGCTGCCGATGAGCGCATAGACACCGCCCACGTCTTCCAGCGGCAGTTCACGTTCACCGGTGGCCAGGTTGCGCTCCAGGATGCCGGCGGCCCAGGTGGTTTCGTCAACGTCGGCGGGCAAGCTCTCGGCCAGCTTGCGGATGAGCGCCGGCGAGAAGCCGCCGTCCAGCAGGCGCTGCGACAGATGGGCCTGGCGCGGCTGGCGCTGCAGCTTTTCCATGAAGGCCAGGGCGCCAAAGCGCTGCTCGATCAGCCCGCGCATGCTGCGCAGCTCGGTCATCAT
>JBBQAW010000466.1:0-2493 GCA_038316815.1 Burkholderiales bacterium | reverse complement strand
TGTGTCGATCAGCGGTTACCACATTGCCGAAGCCGGCGCCAACCCCATCAGCCAGCTGGCCTTCACGCTGAGCAACGGCTTCACCTTCGTCGAAGCGTACCTGGCGCGCGGCATGCACATCGACGACTTCGCGCCCAACCTTAGCTTCTTCTTCAGCAACGGCATGGACCCGGAATACACCGTGCTCGGCCGCGTGGCGCGGCGCATCTGGGCGGTGGCCATGCGCGACCGCTATGGCGCCAGCGAACGCAGCCAGAAGCTGAAGTACCACGTGCAGACCAGCGGGCGCAGCCTGCATGCGCAAGAGATCCAGTTCAACGACATCCGCACCACGCTGCAGGCGCTGATTGCGGTCTACGACAACTGCAACAGCCTGCACACGAATGCTTTCGATGAAGCGATCACCACGCCGACCGAGGACAGCGTGCGCCGGGCGATGGCCATCCAGATGATCATCAACCGCGAGTGGGGCCTGGCCAAGAACGAGAACCCGAACCAGGGCGCCTTCGTCATCGACGACCTGACCGAACTGGTCGAAGAAGCCGTGCTGGCCGAGTTCGAAAAGATCGCCGAACGGGGCGGGGTTTTGGGCGCGATGGAGACTGGCTACCAGCGCGGCAAGATTCAGGAAGAGAGCATGCATTACGAGATGCTCAAGCACACCGGCGAGTACCCCATCATCGGCGTCAACACCTTCCGCAGCCCGCATGGCGAGGTGACCCAGACCATCGAGCTGGCGCGCAGCACCGAAGAGGAAAAACAGGGTCAGTTGCAGCGCTTGCACGACTTCCAGACCCGCCATGCCGGCCAGGCGACGGCCATGCTGCAACGCCTGCAGCAGACCGTGATCGACAACGGCAATGTGTTCGAAGTGCTGATGGACGCCGTGCGCGTGTGCAGCCTGGGGCAGATCACGAATGCGCTGTTCGAGGTGGGCGGGCAGTACCGGCGCAGCATGTGATTTGTACGTTGGTGAACACGAATTTCCGCCGGCCGTAGCCAGCATCAAGACCCGCGTGCGCCATGTGCTTGAACCGCCTGAGGGCCGGGCGGGCACCCGCCAGGTGCACCAAGCATGAAGATCTGTGGTCATCCAGCAGCTCATGGGCCACATCCCGATGACGGCCCTTGGAAAGGCCCCTTGAGGCCAGTTTCCTCATCTTGCACCGACCTTTGGTCTGGCCGCCGATGGCTGCTGACCGACCAAGATCTCGGGTCGGGCAGCAAGGCTGCCTCTGGCAGGACAGGAAGCTTGGCAAATGGGCGACAACAAGAAGCGAATGCGAAGATTGGCATGGGACACCGCCCGCAGGACGGCTCGCATGACGGCATGCGGTGTGGCTTGGGTGATCTCAGGGCCCCTGATGGCCACCAGCGCCGCCGCCGGGTCGACCGCGGTAGAAACCGGCATCTGGGAAGTGCAGATGCTGACCCGTATCGAACGCCGGCCCAGCAGCGGCGCACAGCCGGTGTCCCAGACCTCCACGCCGTCGCGAAGCTACCGCATCTGTATCGGACTTGAACGTGCGCGCGCGCCGATGCTGCCAGCTAATTTGCCGCGCGGCAGCGAACTGATCTACGACGCCCAGGGCTATGCCGGGCTGGCCGAAGAGCAGTTGGACGGCGGTCGGTTGTCCACAGAATTCAGTTTCCGCCGCCTGTCCGGGCAGGCGTTCGAGGGCACGTACGACGCCAGCGGCCCGGCGGGCACCACCCGCAGCCAGTACTTTGCCCAGCACATTCAAAGCGACTGCGGGGCGCTGCCAGCGCGGTTGGTGCAAAGTCTGGCTGAGCCGTAAGCGCCAGCCTGCCGTTGTCGGCCAGCGCTATCGGCCAGCGTTATCGGCCAGTTCCGTCGGCCAGCAGTTGTGGCTTCCATTTCTGATCTGCACTGGGCGGTTCCCTACAATCCCGGCCCATGGAATCGCTCTCGCTTGGGCCTGCAGCGCCGGCCCAGGCCTCTGCGGCCGCCGCCCCGGCACGCCGCATTCGCGAACTGCCCGATGAACTGATCAGCCAGATCGCCGCTGGCGAAGTGGTCGACCGCCCCGCCGCCGCCGTGCGCGAACTGGTCGACAACGCACTGGACGCCGGCGCGACGCAAGTGACGGTGCGGCTGGCCGCTGGCGGCGTGCGCAGCATCGTGGTCGAAGACGACGGTGCGGGCATCGGCATCGACGACCTGCCACTGGCCCTGAAGCGCCACGCCACCAGCAAAATTAGCAGCCTGGCCGATCTGGAGTCTGTCGCCACGATGGGTTTTCGCGGCGAGGCGCTGGCCGCCATCAGTGCGGTGTCGGAAATGGCGGTTACCAGCCGTTCGCCCGACGCGGCCCATGCCTGGAAGCTGCATGCGCGCAGTGGCGAGATCACGGCCGCCGCGCGCGCCGTCGGCACGACGGTGGACGTGCAGGAACTGTTCTTCAGCACGCCCGCCCGGCGCAAGTTTCTGAAGACCGATGCCACCGAACTGGCGCACTGCCTGGAAGCCGT
>JBBQAW010000465.1:0-2508 GCA_038316815.1 Burkholderiales bacterium | reverse complement strand
TCGCCAAAGGGGCTCGCAAGGAGGGCTATCGCGATCGCAAGGACCGCTACTGATGGCAGTCAAGGATGCAGCGACGATGCGGGTGGTCGACACCTCGGTCTGGATCGAGTGGTTGGCCGGCAGCCCGCTCGGAAAGAAGCTGGGCAAGGAGTTCCCGGACAAATCGCACTGCACCGTGCCGACCATCGTGCAGCTCGAGCTGTCGCAGTGGCTGATGCGAGAACTCGGCGAAGAGCAGGCTGATCAGGTCATTGCCTACACGCAGAAGTGCCTGGTCGTGCCACTCGACACCCCGATTGCCCTCTTGGCTGCTGATCTGCACCGTGAATACAAGCTGGCCACGGCCGATGCGATTGTCTATGCGACAGCCCGGAAGCATGGCGCAAAGTTGCTGACCTGCGACCAGCACTTCAAGGGCTTGCCAGGCGCTTTGTGGCATTCAAAGGCTGGGCGGATCTGAGCTCAGCGGTTCGGGGCTGCGAACCCGGCTTCGGTGCATTGATGTGCATCGATGGGGCGGCGCAATTCGACTGCATCACGCTCGGCCAGGCGCTGTCCTGAATCAGCGGCCCAGCGCGCGTCGCAGCGCGGCCAACACTGCGTCTGGCGCCTCGGCCATCAGCGCGTGGCCAGCGGGCACGGTATGCACGGTGGCGCGCAGCATCTGCGCCAGGCTGGCGGTGGCGCGTGGCGGGGTCATCTGGTCGGCGCTGCCCAGCACCAGATGCACGGGGCAGGACACGCGCGCGGCCGCGGCTTCGGCGCCGGCATAGGCGTTGCAGGCAGCGAAATCGGTGTGGAACAGGCGCGGGTCGGCCGCCTCGCGCCCATTGCCTTGCAACACCAGGCGCATCAGGGCGCGCCCGCTGCCGCGCAGCCAGACGCCCGGGCCCGGGTAAGAAGGCTTGGCCGCCAGCGTCGATGAAGACCAGTTGACGACCATGTCGATGGCGTCCAGCGGCTGTTCCAGCGCCGCCTGCAGCAAGGCCGGCGCGACCTTCATCGGGTAAGCCGTGCCCAGCATGCACAAGTGCGTGGTGCGTTCTGGCGCGCGACCAGCGGCTTCCAGCGCCACGAGCGAACCCATGCTGTGCCCCACCAGTGCCGCGCGCTGCACGCCGGCGGTGTCGAGCAGCGCCAGCAGCCATTCGGCCATGGCTTCGACGCTTGGCAATGCCGGGCCGCCGCTGCGCCGGTGGCCCGGCAGGTCTACCGCCAGCACGGCGTGGCCGTGATGTGCGAACCAGCGCGCCAGCAAGGTCCAGACGCTGTGGTCGTTCAGGGCGCCATGCACGAAGACGATGCAGGGCAAGGAGGAATCAAAGAGTTTGCCGCCCGTATAGGCAAAGGCTTCGCGGCCTCGGACAGTGAGCTTCATGACGCAGTCTTTTCTGCGACTTTGAAAGCCCGCTTCAGGTCGTCGATCAAGTCGTCGGCATCTTCCAGCCCGATGCTCAGCCGGATCGTGCCCGGCGTGATGCCGGCCGCCGCCAGCGCCGCATCGTCCATGCGGAAGTGCGTTGTGCTGGCCGGGTGAATGACCAGGCTGCGGCAGTCGCCGACATTGGCCAGGTGCGAGAACAGCTTCAGCCCTTCGATGAAGGCCCGGCCCTGCGCGCGTGAACCCTTCAGGTCGAAGCTGAACACCGCCCCGGCGCCACGCGGCAGCAATTGCTTGCACAGGGCGAAGCTGGGGTGCCCTTCCAGTTCCGGGTAGCCAACGCGCGCCACCATGCTGTGGCTGACCAGGAACGCCACCACCTTGCGCGTGTTCTCGACATGCCGGGCCATGCGCAGCGGCAGGGTTTCGATGCCCTGCAGCACCAGCCAGGCGGTGTGCGGGCTCAGGCAGGCGCCGAAGTCGCGCAGACCTTCGCGCCGCGCGCGCAGCAGGAAGGCGCCGTCGGTGCTTTCTTCGCTGAACACCATGCCGTGGAAGCCGGCGTAGGGTTCGGTCAGTTCCGGGAAGTGGCCGGTCTTTGCATGGGCGCGGTCCCAGTCGAAACGTCCGCCGTCCACCAGCAGGCCGGCCACCACGGTGCCGTGGCCGGACAAGAACTTGGTGGCCGAATGGAACACCAGATCGGCACCATGCTCGAACGGTTTCATCAGCCAGGGCGTGGTAAAGGTGCTGTCCACCAGCAACGGCAGCCCGGCGTCATGTGCCACTGCGGCCACGCGCGGAATGTCCAGCACGTCCAGGCCAGGGTTGCCCAAGGTTTCGCCGAACAACAGCCGCGTCTCGGGCCGGATGGCCGCACGCCAGCCGTCGATGTCGCCCGGCTTGACGAAGCTGGTGCTGATGCCAAAGCGCGGCAGCGTGTAGTGCAGCAGGTTGTGGCTGCCACCGTACAGCGCACTGCTCGCCACGATGTGGCTGCCGGCGCCGGCAATGGTGCAGATGGCCAGGTGCAGTGCGGCCTGCCCGCTGGCCGTGGCGATCGCGCCCACGCCGCCTTCGAGTGCTGAGATGCGTTCTTCCAGCACCGCATTTGTCGGGTTGCTGAT
>JBBQAW010000464.1:0-2512 GCA_038316815.1 Burkholderiales bacterium | reverse complement strand
CGCCTTGCCAGGAGTCGTTGGTCGTCTCGTGGTCGTCCCAGATGGCGATCAGTGGATGCTGTCGGTGCATCTCGATCGAGTCGGCGTCGCGCTTGTACTGGGCGTGGCGCAGACGGTAGTCCGACAGGGTGACCATCTCGTTCGGCGGCTCGGGCGTGCGCAGGCTGCCGTACTGGTTGGGGCCGTATTCGTAGAGGTAGTCGCCCAGGTGGATGACGGCGTCGAGGTCGGCGCGTTCGGCGATGCGCCGGTAGGCGTTGAAGTAGCCGAAAGCGTGGTTCGAGCAGCTCGCCACGGCCAGACGCAGGCGTGTGGTGGGGCCGCTGGGCAGGGTGCGCGTGCGGCCCACGAGCGAGTCCTGACCCAGCGTGCTGAATCGGTAGTAGTAGGTGGTGGCCGGCGCCAGCTGGGTGACGTCGACCTTCACCGTGTAGTCGCGGTCAGGATTCGTCTTGGTGCGGCCGCGCCGCACGATCTGAGTCAAGCCCGGGTCGGTGGCGACGATGTAGTCGACGACGACAGCGCCCCGGGTGTTGGGCGTGACGCGTGTCCACAGCATCACGCGGTCGGCCAGCGGGTCGCCACTGGCCACACCATGCTGGAACACTGCGGCGCCACGGGTGCCGATGGTGGCCAGGGCCGGAATGGCAGCCAGGGCCAGCGCGGCGCTGCCGGAGCGCTGGAAGAAGCCTCGCCGGCTGGTGCCGGTGGGCAGAGCTTTGATCTTCAGGGGGCGGCCCATGGCGGTTCCACTTCGTTGATGTTGGGGTGCACTGAGTATCGAAACCATGTTTGACAGGCTTGCGACAGCGCACTGCAGCCGAACAGCCTGCAGGCGATGCCGGGCCAGGTTCCGTCCGCCAGGACGTCGCAGCCATCGCCCAGCCGCCGCCTCGTGACCCGCTGTTGGGCCCACGCAGTCCATGCGCTTGAAATTCTTCAGGCGCGCCAGCGTCTTCACTGTCTGCGTGCCGCTGATGGCGCCCCGGTGCCCGTAGAGGGCGTGACCGCCTCGGAACTGGCGCAGCGCCTGCGCTCTGTTCGCAACCCTGTGAGCCGACACGCAATTGTCACGGGATTTGCCCAGCATCCATGACTGTCACAACAATCAGGGGTTTCCCATGCTGCGCTCTACCTTGGCCCTTGCCGCGCTGATCAGCTGCGGCCTGCCGACCGTGTCCCAGGCCCAGACCGTGCTGGGCGGCACTATCTTCACGGTGCAGGAACTGGTAGGGGTCGGTCGCCTGCCGGCCAACCTGCGCGACGAGCACGGCGAGACCTTCGGGTCGATCAGTGGCCTGTGGGGCGACGCGGCCAGCTGGGCACGGGTAGGCGACAGCTACACCGGCACTTTCCTGGCCGCGCCCGACCGCGGCTACAACATCGCCGGCACCATCGACTACGCGCCGCGGCTGAACACACTGCAGATGAGCTTCACCCCGGCGGCGGCCGGCGCCAGTGGCTTGGCGCAGAACCAGATCGGCCTGGCGCTGACGCAATCCACGCGGATGTACGAAATCCTGCCTGGCATCGGCCAACAGCTGCTGACTGGTCTGGACCCGGTACCCGGCGGCGTGGCCGCTGGTGGTGCTCGCCCGGCCACGGCGCTGTTGCCGGAACTGCCACAAGCCTTCAACGGCAAGTTGTCGCTGGACGCCGAGGGCGTGGTCGTGCTGGCCGACGGCTCGCGCCTGGTCAGCGACGAGTACGGTCCTTCCATCTATCGCTTCGCCGCCGATGGCCAGTTCCTGGGCGCGCTGGAAGTGGCGGCTTCGGTGCGGCCCGTGCGCAACGGCGTCACCGACTACAGCAGCAACAACCCCTTCACCGGCCAGCCCGCACCGGCCCCGTCCAACCCCAGCGCTGGACGCGCGAACAACCAGGGCTTCGAAGGCCTGAGCATTTCGCCCGATGGGCGCACTCTGTTCGTCGGCCTGCAGAGCGCCGCGCGCCAGGACCTGAACACCGCCGCCGCAGCAGCCACGCGCGACACGACCCGCGTCTTCACTTACGACATCAACAGTCCGGACGACATCCGTCTGAACGGCGAATACGTCGTGCAATTGCCGAAGTTCCAACAAAACGGCGCGACGCTGGTGGCAGCGCAGAGCGAGATCCTGGCTCTGTCATCGACCCAGTTCATGATGCTGCCGCGCGACAGCAACGGCTTGCTGGTAGGTACACAGACATCGCTGCTGCGCCAGGTCGAAGTCATCGACATCGGCAGCGCGACCAACATTCTCGGTGCCAGCTTCGAAGGCCAGATTGCGCCTGGCGGCGTTCTGAACCCGGCCATCGTGCCAGCGGCCAAGGCGCTGCTGTTGAACATCAACGATCGCAGCCAGCTCAACCGGTTCGGCCTGACCAATGGTCTGCAGGACGGGTTCGAGAACCTGTCGGAAAAGTGGGAAGGCCTGGTGCTGCTGCCTGCATTGGACCCGGACCGCCCGGACGACTATTTCCTTTTCATCGCCAACGACAACGACTTCGCCACCACCGACGGCTTCCAGGC
>JBBQAW010000463.1:0-2515 GCA_038316815.1 Burkholderiales bacterium | reverse complement strand
TCATCAGCAGCCTGTCGCTGGCCACCCTGGCCCAGGCGCAGCAGGTGTTTCGCGTCACCACCATTCCCGAAGAAGTGGCGACCGAACAGGTGCGCAAGTTCACGCCGCTGGCGGCCTACCTGGAACAGGCCCTGGGCATGAAGGTTGAGTTCACGCCCGTCAGCGACTACCCGGCCGCCGTCGAGGCGCTGGTGAACAAGAAAGTCGACCTGGTCTGGTTCGGCGGCTTCACGCATGTGCAGGCCAACCTGCGTTCGGGCGGCAAGATCGTGCCGCTGGCGCAACGCGAAGAAGACACGCGCTTCCAGTCGGTGTTCATCGCCAAGACCGATTCAGGCATCAAGAGCCTGGCCGACATGAAGGGCAAGCAGGTCTCGTTCGGTTCGCAAAGCAGCACCTCGGGCCACTTGATGCCGCGCAACTTCCTGCTGCAGGCCAAGATCGATCCGGACAAGGACTTCAAGCGCATCGCCTACAGCGGCGCGCATGACGCCACTATCGCCTCGGTGGTCAGCGGCAAGGTCGACGCCGCGGCGCTGGACATCACGGTGTGGAAAAAGTTCGTGGCCGAGAACCGTGTCGACACCAAGGCGGTGGACGTGTTTTTCACGACGCCGACCTACTTCAACTACAACTGGTCGGTTCATGCCGACATGCCCAAGGCAATGCAGGACAAGGTGAAGGCAGCCTTGCTGGGCCTGGACCCGGCCAAGCCCGAACAGGCCGAGATCCTGAGGCTGAACCGCGCCACACGCTACATCCCCACCAGCCCCGAAAACTACAAGGCCCTGGAGGCCGCTGCGCGCAGCGCCGGCCTGCTGTAAAGCACTGCCAGCCTTGAAGCTCGAATTGCTGGCTGCATCGGCCCGCCACCCGGCGGCGCGGCCCGGTGCCGCGCCGGCCTTGAAGGCGCTGAGCCTGCAGGTGGCAGCGGGCGAACGGCTGGCCGTCATCGGCCCTTCAGGCGCAGGCAAGACGACTTTGCTGCAGTTGCTGGGCTGTGCCTTGCCGCCCGGCAAAGGCGGCGTGCGTCTGGACGGGCAAGACCCCTGGGTTTTGCCCCGTCGTGAATTGCAGGCGCTGCGCGGCCGGCTCTTCCTGGCGCCGCAGGTTCCGCCGCTGCCGCCACGTCAGCGGGTGGTGACCGCCGTGCTGGCTGGCAAGTTGCCAGCCATGAGCCTGTGGGCCAGCGTGCGGTCGCTGTTCTATCCGGCAGACATCCCTGCGGCGTACGCCGCGCTGGACCGCTTCGATCTGGCCGAGAAGCTGTTCGAACGTGTCGACCGGCTGTCTGGTGGTGAACGCCAACGCGTCGGCCTGGCCCGCGCGCTGGTGGCACCGGCCACGCTGTGGCTGGTCGACGAGCCGCTGTCAGCGCTGGACCCCACGCGTTCGCGGCAGGCCGTGGCCACGCTGCTGGGCGGCGCGGCAGAACGTGGCGCCACGCTGGTGGCCACTCTGCACCAGGTGGACGTGGCCCTGGCCCACTTCCCGCGCATCGTCGGTCTGCGCGACGGCGAATTGGCGTTCGACTTGCCCAGCGCGCAAGTTACGCCGGCGCTGCTGGCGCGGCTGTACGAGCAGCACGAACATGAATTGCGAGGCGATCCTGCGCCCGCCACGTTCGAGCCCGAAGCCGCTGCACAGCAGCCGGTGGTCATGCATTGCCGTTGATGCAGGGTCGCAGATGCGTGCACGTTCGTGCATTGACGTTCCTGCATAGCCGTTGATTCAAAGCCGTTGATTCAAAGCCGTTGATCCATAGCCGCCAATGCACTGCTTTCGATGCATTCCGAGTGAAGCCCTGCCCTTGAAGCACAACGCATGAACACGTCCGCTGCCCCGCAGCGCGACCCGGCCTGGCTGCCGCGGTTGTTCTGGATGAGCGCCGCCGGGGTGCTGTTGTGGCCGTTGGGCGTGGCCACCGAATTCCGGCCCTGGATCTTGCTGGAGCCCGACAACCTGAAGGTCAGCGCGAAGTTCATCGGCAGCTTCTTCCCGCTTACGCTGAACGCCGAATTCATGACGATGGTGGCGCGCGAGACTTGGCGCACCGTGGCCATTGCCACCGCCGGTGTCACCCTGGCCCTGGTGCTGGCAGTGCCGATGGCTTTGCTGGCGACACGCGTGTTGTCGGTCTCGGCGCTGTCGGGCCGCATGGCAAGGCTGCCGGCCGGGCTACGCCAAGTGGTGCGCTGGCTGCTGATTTTGTTGCGCAGCGTTCCCGAGCTGGTCTGGGCCCTGGTCTTCGTGCGCGTCGTCGGCCTGGGGCCGACGGCCGGAGTACTGGCCATCGCGCTGACGTATGGCGGCATGCTGGGCAAGGTGTACGGCGAGATTCTGGAAAGCGGAGAGACCCATGCCACGCAGACGTTGCTGCGCAACGGCAGCGGCCGCCTGCAGGCCTTCTTCTTCGGTCTGCTGCCCACCAATGCGGCCGAGTTGTGCAGCTACACCGTGTACCGCTGGGAATGTGCCATCCGCTCGTCGGTGGTGCTGGGCTTCGTCGGCGCCG
>JBBQAW010000462.1:0-2526 GCA_038316815.1 Burkholderiales bacterium | reverse complement strand
TTCATCACGGCGTTGGCGACGTCGATGGCGTTCTCGCCGGCCTTCTTGGTGATCGTGATGGTGACTGCCGGATACTGCGTCGCCGGCGCGCTGGCTGAGCCAGCCACGCCGTGCCAGACATAGCGGCTGGGCGGTAGCGGGCCGTCGCGCACGGTGGCCACATCGCGCAAGAAGATGGGCTTGCCGGCACGTACGCCCACCACCAGGTCAGCCACTTCGCTGGCTTGACGCAGGAAGGGGCCTGATTCGATGGCCACTGCGCGGTTGCCATGGATCAGTTCACCGACCGGCAGGCCCAGGTTGGCCGACAGCAGTGCCTGGCGCAGGTCGGGCACCGTGACGCCGACGCTGGACATGCGGGCCGGGTCGATCTCGACCATCACCGCGCGACCCGGGCCGCCGATGGTGCTGACCTCGCGCGTGCCGGGAACACGCTTCAGGTCGGCCTCGACGCTGTGCGCCACACGTTCCAGGTCGAACGGTCCGGTGGCAGTGTTCTTGCTGAACAGCGTCAGCGTGACGATGGGCACATCGTCAATGCCCTTGGGTTTGATGATGGGGTCCAGCACGCCCAGACCCTTGGGCAACCAGTCGGCGTTCGAGTTCACCGTGTCGTACAGCCGCACCAGCGCCTCGGTGCGCGGCACGCCGACTTTGAACTGCACGGTAATGATGGCCAAACCGGGGCGCGACACCGACATCACGTGCTCGACACCAGAGATCTGCGCCAGCACCTGCTCTGCCGGGCCAGCCACCATCTGTTCGACATCGCGCACGGCTGCCCCAGGGAAGGGAATCAACACGTTGGCCATCGTCACGTTGATCTGCGGCTCTTCCTCGCGCGGGGTGACGCCAACCGCAAAGAAGCCCAGCAGCAGCGCCACCAGGGCCAGCAGCGGCGTGATCTGCGCACTTTGGAAGAAGGCAGCGATGCGGCCAGAGACGCCAAGGGCACCGCTGCCGCTGGTCTTGATGGAAGGCTGGGTCATGCCGGGCCGCCTGTGTGAGATTCAGCGCGCACGGGCGGCGGCTTGCGGGTCAGACACCACCTGCTCGCCAGCCATCAGGCCCGACAGGATTTCGACTCGGTCACCATCTGCACGACCCAAGCGCACCTGGCGCAGAACGGGCTTGCCGCTGGGGTCCAGCACGTACAGGCCGGTCATCTCTGCGCGCCGCACGATGGCCTTGAGCGGGACCGAAAGGTTCCCGGCGGTGGGGGCGATATCCGCCCCGGCCTGGGCTTGGGGCAGCGCCAGCCAAAGCCGCGCGAACATGCCGGGCACGATGCCGGACATGCTCGCCGAGCCCACCAAGCCCACAGGCAGATCAGCACGAACTTGCACCGTGTGGGTCGCCGCGTCGACGGTGGGCAACACCTGCACCCCCGACGGCGTGACCCACGCAGCAGCCCCAGGCAAACCGGGCAACTCGATGCGCAGCGATGGCCCGAGAGAAGACTGTGACGCGAATGACTGAGGAACGAAAGCAGTGACGCGCAACGCGGCCGGGTCGTAAACGGTCACCAGCGCTCGCCCGGGCATCGCCATGTCGCCCAGGGACACGGGCACTTCGGCGACGACGCCGGCAAACGGCGCACGCACGACATAGAAGCCGCTTTGCGTGCGCGCCGCGCCGGATTGCGCCAGCTGGGCATTGGCCTGCGCTTGGGTTGACTTGAACTGCGCTTCTGCGCGCTCCAGCGCAGCCTGGCTGATGTAGTTCTTCAAGAAGAGCTGCTTCTGACGATCGAAATCTTTGCTTGCCACGTCAAGCGCGGCGCGGGCGGCCTGCACCTGGGCGTCGCTGGCGGCGGCGTTCTGATCGGCGGCACGGGCGTCGATACGCAACAGCACCTGCCCGGCCTTCACGCGGTCACCGGCCTTGGCATCCAACTGCACCACGGCGCCTGGCACCTGGGCTGCGATCACGGTCTGGTGCACGGCCTCGACCACGCCATCGAAGGCCGTGGCGGCAGCACTTGCTGAAGCCTGCCCAGGCGCCGCCTTGAGGGGCTGTACCTGGGCAAGTACCGGCGTGCCGTACACAAGGGCAGCGGCCAGGGCGGCAGTGCTGAGACGGTGGATGAACATGGACGGCGCTTTCTGATGGCGGCCCGACCTGAGGAGGGGCCAGAACGATTCGAAGTGGACTTAGTATTTGCGCATGTAGCTAAATAGTCAAGTACATTTGTGCACATGGACAAGCAAACAACCCTTCTCCCGGGCATCATGGCAACTTCGCAACATCGAATGTGTCGCAGCATGGAAGGCCTACCCGACGAAGCCCTGACCCAGGTCGCGGCGTACTTCCAGGCGTTGTCAGAACCGACCCGCCTGCAAATCCTCAACCTGCTGCGCCAGCAAGAGCGCAGCGTCGGCGAACTGGCCCAGCTTTGTGGTTACAGCTCGGCCAACATCTCGCGCCACCTGGCCCTGCTGACCCAGCACGGGTTGGTAGCGCGCGAAAGCCGCGGCAACAGCGCCATTTACAGCATTGCAGACGCGTCTGTCTACGCGCTATGCG
>JBBQAW010000461.1:0-2566 GCA_038316815.1 Burkholderiales bacterium | reverse complement strand
CTGAAAGCCCTGCGCGAGGCGCGCAACGGCGTGGCGGTGCTGCTGAACTGCGGCCAGGACGCCAGCCAACTGCTGCCGCAACTGCTGCCCAGCCGGGCGCCGGCGCCCGCCCCGCGTGCGCCGATGGACCTGCGCACCTACGGCGTGGGCGCGCAGATCCTGCGCGAACTGGGCATTCGCCGCATGCAGCTGCTGGGCAACCCGCGCCGCATGCCCAGCATGACCGGCTACGGTTTAGAGATCACCGGCTTCCGCCCCGCCCCGGGCCTGGCAGATTGAGGGCGAAAACAGCCATGCTGGAAGCAGACAAGGGAACCGAGGGCGAACTGCAGGGCGAAGGCTTGCGCATCGGCATCGTGCGCGCCCGCTTCAACGAACCCATTACCGCCAAGCTGGCCAGCGCCTGCCTGGCAGAACTGGAACGTCTGGACGTCGACCCCAACGACATCAAGCTGGTCAGCGTGCCCGGCGCGCTGGAAGTGCCGGTGGCCCTGAAGGCCATGGCCGCCAGTGGCGACTTCGATGCCCTGGTCGCCCTGGGCTGCATCATCCGCGGCGAGACCTACCACTTCGAACTGGTGGCCAATGAAAGCGGCGCTGGCGTCTCGCGTGTGTCGCTGGACCACGGCCTGCCGATTGCCAATGCCATCTTGACGGTTGAAGACGAAGCCCAGGCCTGGGCCCGCGCGGAAGAAAAGGGCCGCGACGCCGCGCGCGTGGCGGTCGAAATGGCCAACCTGCTGAAAGACTTGTCGTGACGGACACCCCCTCTATCGTGGACGACGCCGACAACGGCACCGCGCCTGGTTCACCTGCTGCACCTGCCGCACCCGCTACGCCTGCCCTGGCCGACGCAACCCCCCCAGCACCCCGCAAACCGCAAGCCAAGTCGGGCCGCCGCCGCGCGCGCGAATTCGCGTTGCAGGGCCTCTACCAATGGCTGCTATCGCGCGCCAGCGTCGACGATATCGTCGCCAACGTGCGCGAACTTGACGACTTCGGCAAGTGCGACCGCGCGCACTTCGACGCCCTGCTGAACGGCAGCATCGAACAGGCGGAAACGCTGGACGCAGCCCTGGCCCGCCACATCGACCGGCCGGTCAAGCATTTGTCGCCGGTGGAACATGCCGTGCTGATGATCGGCGCCTATGAAATGACGCATTGCCTGGACATTCCGTACCGCGTGGCCATCAACGAAGCCGTTGAACTGGCCAAGGCCTTTGGCGGCACCGACGGCCACAAATACGTCAACGGCGTACTCGACAAGGCCGCCGCCGACCTGCGCCCGGATGAGGCCAGCCAACCGCGCACACCCCGCAAGCCCAGGCTGTGAACCAGCCCGCGTTCAGGACTGCAAGCCGCCTGAAACACATCGACCCGTTCTGGGTCATGGAATGCGCCAAGGCCGCGCAAGAGATTGCACGCAGCCCCGCCTGCGACCCCGCGCAGGGCGGCGAACCGATGATCTATCTGAACATCGGTGAACCCGACTTCACCGCCGCTGCGCCAGTGCTGCGGGCAGCGCAGGCCTGCCTGGCCGGCGGCCACACGCAATACACCCAAGCCACCGGCTTGCCGGCGCTGCGGCAGAAGATCGCGGCCTGGTACGGCACTCGTTTCGGCCTGGACGTGGACCCGGCGCGCATCGTCGTCACTGCCGGTGCCTCTGCCGCCCTGCAGCTCATCTGCCTGGCGCTGTTCGAGCCTGGCGACGACGTGCTGATGCCCGACCCCAGCTACCCCTGCAACCGGCATTTCGTGGCCGCTGCAGGTGCCCGCGCGCAGCTGCTGCCGGCCAGCGCGGCGCAGCGATTCCAGCTCACGGCTGAAAGCGTTGCCGCAGCCTGGGGGCCGGCCACGCGCGGCGTGCTGCTGGCTTCGCCCAGCAACCCCACCGGCACGTCGATAGCGCCGGGCGAAATGGCGCGCATTGCCGACGTCGTGCGCGCCCTCGGCGGCGTCACCCTGGTCGACGAGATTTACCTCGGCCTGAGCTTCGAAGAAGCCTTCGGCCACAGCGCCCTGGCCCTGGGTGAAGACATCGTCTCGATCAACAGCTTTTCGAAATACTTCAGCATGACAGGCTGGCGCCTGGGCTGGATGGTGCTGCCCCCGGCCCTGGTGGCGCCGGTGGAAAAGTTGGCGCAGAACCTGTTCATCTGCCCTTCCAGCCTGGCGCAGCACGCGGCGCTGGCCTGCTTCGACGATGAAGCCATCGCTGAATACGAGATGCGGCGCGCCGAATTCCGCCGCCGCCGCGACTTCATCGTGCCGGCGCTGCAGGCCATCGGCTTCGATGTGCCGGTGCCGCCCGACGGCGCCTTCTACGTCTGGGCCGACTGTTCGCGCTTTCTTCAAGCCGGCAGCGCCATGCCCACGAGCTGGGAATTCAGCTTCGAGATGATGCGCCGCGCCCATGTGGCGCTGACGCCGGGGCGCGACTTCGGGCCCAGCGCAGCAGACCGTTTCGTCCGTCTGTCGTTCGCCAGCAGCATGGAAGACCTGGAACAGGCCGTGCAGCGCCTGGCGCGCGAACTGGCGCACGAACTGGCGCATACAACCGCAC
>JBBQAW010000460.1:0-2575 GCA_038316815.1 Burkholderiales bacterium | reverse complement strand
GTATTTCCTGTTCTAACCTGGTTCCATCAACGCGGCACGCCGTGCTGGCGCATCCAGATGGCGAAGGCGGCTTCGTCCAGGCTTCCAGCGGCGACTGCAAACATCGTCAGCGTGGCGTCGGCCTGTGATGCCCGCAGCCGGTAGCCATTCAGCGCCAGAAACAGACCCACTGCCAAGAACGCCACCCGCTTGTTGCCATCGACGAAAGCATGATTCTTCGCCAAGCCGACGCCATAAGCGGCTGCCAACTCGAAAACATCGGGTGTACCGTAGGCCACCAGGTTGAGCGGGCGCGCCAGTGCCGATTCGAGCAACCCCTCATCGCGAAGCCCCGGCCCACCGCCATGCTCGGCCACACTTTCGTCATGCAGCAGGCACAAGGCGCGCCTATCAATCCAGCGCCAGTTCATGGCGCTGGCTACTTCGCCAGTTGATGGAAGGTGTCGCGGTATTCCTGCATGAACTCACGCCCGGCGCGAATCTGTTCGTCCAGGCCAGGGTCGTATGGCGTCAGCGTCACGCCATTCGCTGCGTCGGTGACAAACACCGTATCGCCCTTCCCCAGCTTCAACCGCGCCAGAATCTCCTTGGGCAGGATGACGCCCACTGAATTGCCGATCTGGGTGAGCTTGAGCGCGGTCATGGTGGGCTTTCCGGTGCGTTATTACAAGCGTTATATTAACCTCCGTCTCCTGAGACCTCAAGACCCCCTTTTCGGACCCGCACATGTTGACCGTGAACAAACTCATCCCTGGCGCGCGTGGCCTTGCGCCCGTATTGCTCAAACGTGCCACCCAGGTCGAACTCGACTGGGACACGCGCCAGAAAAGCCGCTTCGACACCACCGACAACCAGGGCCGCCATCTTGGCGTGTTTCTGCCCCGCGGCACCGTGGTGCGCGGCGGCGACTGCCTGGTGGCCGAAGACGGCAGCCTGATTCGCGCGCTGGCCGCGCCACAGCCGGTGCTGGTGGTGCGCCATTGCAGCGAACACGGCAGCGCCTTCGACTTGCTGCGCGCCGCCTATCACCTGGGCAACCGCCATGTCGCCCTGGAACTGCAAGCTGAACGCCTGCAGCTGGAACCCGACCATGTGTTGGCCGAGATGCTGCGCGGCATGCACCTGATCGTCAGCGAAGAACTTCAGCCTTTCGAACCCGAAGCCGGTGCTTACGCCAGCGGCCATGGGCATGGCGATGGCGATGGCCATCGAGCCGAAGTGCAAGCCCTTGCCCATGCCCCTGCCCATGCGCCGTCCACCCAGCGTCCGCTGGCGATACCGGTGCGCGCCGCGCCGGCGGCCCATGTGCACGGCCCTGGCTGCGGGCACGACGACGGCCACGATCAAGGCCATGACGAGCATGGCCACAAGCACTGAGATTTCCCCGGCCACGCTGCTGGGGCTGATGTGGCTGGCCTCGCCGGCCTTGCCGGTGGGTGGCTTCAGCTATTCAGAAGGCTTGGAAACCGCGGTCGATGTCGGCGCGGTAACGAACGAAGCCACTTGTGGCGACTGGTTGCTGCAGCAGCTTGAACTGACGCTGGCGCGCAGCGAATTGCCCGCGCTGACCCAGGCACATGACGCTTGGCAGCGCCACGACAGTGACGCAGTAACGGCGCTCAACGTCTGGGTGCGCACCACGCGCGAAAGCCATGAGTTGCGCGCCCAGTCAGAACAGATGGGCAGATCGCTGCTGGACTGGCTGCGCAACAGCGACAACGCAGGCGACCCGCGCCTGGCAGCGCTGGCCGCCCTGCAGCCGGCGCCCACCTGGCCGCTGGCCTATGCGCTTGCCGCCGTGCTGGCCGGGGCCAGTATTAGTCAAACGCTGATGGCATTCGGCTTCGGCTGGGCCGAAAACATGGTCCAGGCAGCCATGAAGGCCGTGCCCCTGGGCCAGGCCGCGGCCCAGCGCGTTTTGGCCCGCCTGGCCACGGCCTTGCCCATGGCGGCAGACCGCGCACTGGTACTGCCAGCAAACGAGCGCCAAGCCTTCGCGCCGATGCTGGCCATCCTGAGTGCCCGGCATGAAGTTCAGTACTCGCGCCTGTTCAGGTCATGAAGCCAGGAGGGTCAGTTACTGCGCAGGCGGCGCAGGCGGCGCGGCCCACGGCGCAGGGCACCAAACCATGGCGACTCGCGTCACTGTTCTGCAACTGGCGGGAACGGGTTGCTGCAAAGGGCCCAGACGGCACCCAAACTGCTGATGGGCAAACCCGCCGCGCTCTGCGATGAGCGATGGGCCGCGGCTGCCGGTCGTCGGTGCAAAAGTAGTTTCTGGCCAACCAAATCGAATCGCAGCGAACTGGCGCAAGGCAGGCATCCGTTGGCCAAATCCATTCGGCGGCTTTCGGCCCATTGCGGACGTTCATTTCTCGCCTGTTGCGGAAGTTCTTCTCGGACCCTTCGGCATGCATGCGTTGTCCCTGGGCTACGTCAGCCGGGTGGCCCCCTCCGCTCATGTCCCCCGCCGCCGGCCTGCGGCCGACGGCTCCTCCTTTACTTCGCTGCGGGGGCCACCCGACTGCCGCAGCCCGCAAGCTTGGTTGCGCGCGACGGTGTAACGCAAGACACG
>JBBQAW010000459.1:0-2591 GCA_038316815.1 Burkholderiales bacterium | reverse complement strand
TAGCGCAGCCAATGCAGCCCGGCCTCGCGCGCCGCGTCGGCCAGGGCATGGGTGGCAATGTAGTCGCGGTCGCGGGTCCAGTGCTCGGCCAGGCTGTCCCAGGGCGGGCTGCTCAAGTCGATAGCCGGGCCGGCCACGCGGACCTGGAAAAAGCTGTGTTCGGTGTGCAGTTCAGTGTTGCGCAGGCCGCTGCTGTCAACCAGAAAACGCCAGCGCCAGTACGCCACCTCGGCGACGGCAGCCTGCAGCGTTTCGGCGCCATACCAGACGCCTGGGCGGTGCGCGCGGCGGAAGCGGCTGGGAAAAGGGCTGCGGTAGCGAAACGGGGTGGACAGCAGGTAGTGCGGCTGGGCGCCTGCAGCGCTTGCAGCGGCTGCAGCGCCTGCGGCCCCTGCAACGCCCGCAACGCTTGCGGCAGCCGTCACAGGCAAGGCCGGTTTGCTGTCTTCCAGCAAACTTTCCAGCACCGCCTGTTCGGCCAGGCTGTCGACCAGGCGCATGGTCGCCACGATGTGCTGGGCCTCGACACCGCGCCAGACCAGGCTGGTGCGCGGCTGCTGGCTATCCGTCAGCCACTGCGCCGGCCAGACTGCCGTGCCAGGGGCCGTCACGAGGGCGCGCGCATGCCGTCCAGGTAAGCCAGGGTGGCCACCAGGCCCTGCGCTGTCTGCACCAGTTCACGCGGCACACCGCCCAGGGCGTCGTGGTGGCTGTTCATCCAGGCCTGCCGCAGCGCGGCGTTGTTGCCCACCAGGGCGTCGAGCGAACGGTAGACGCGCACCAGCAGCGCGGCAAGTTCGCCTTCCTTGCTGCGCGGGTTCAGCCCGCGCTGGCCGTGCAGCAGGCGCGAGATGCTCGGTTCACTCAAGCCCACCACCCGTGCCAGCGCCGCGCCAGACAAACCCAGCAACTCACTGGCCCGGGCCGTGGCTTTGGCCAACACTGCATCAGGGCTCGGAGAAGACGCTGCAAAGGCCCCGTCGGGCTGAAAGATGGCATTCATCTGAAAGATCATGCCATGAAAAATGAATTTTTGCATCCGATATGCTGAAGGCTCGCGCCAGCTGCATGGCGAAGGGGGCACCACGGATATCACGGCGCCGGGACCAGGCCCCACAGTTCGTACAACGCCTGTTGGTAGGCGGCGCGACCGATCTCGTCGGTGTTCTCATGCACAGCGCCGGCCACCAGCACGAAGCGCTTGGGCGGCAGCGCACGCTCGAACAGCGCGCGGCCCAGCGCAGGCGCGATCATGGTGTCCTGCTCGGCATGCACCAGCAGCACCGGAGACCCGACCTGCGCAATGCGCGAGCCAGCATCGAAGTGCTGCGTGATCAGCCGCGTCACGGGCAGCCAGCCCCAGCTTGTGCTGCGCAGCACATCGGCGATGGACGTGAAGCTGCCCTCGACGATGAGCCCGGTTTCGTCGTCCACTTCGGCCGCCAGGCGCACCGCCACGGCGCCGCCCAGCGAATGGCCGAACACGAAACGCCGTGCCTGCGGGTGCGTGCGGGCCAGCCACTGCCAGGCCTGCTGCGCGTCTTCGGCCACCAAAGATTCCGACGGCAGCGCCGGGCTGCTGCGGCCAAAGCCGCGGTAGTCGATGCCCAGCACCGAAAAGCCCAGCGCATGCAGGTTGCGCATGCGCGGTGCGCTGGCGCGCACGTCCCAGCGCACGCCATGCAGGAAAAGCAGCACCGGCGCCGCCGGGTCTGGTTGCGGCAGCCACAGGCCGTGCAGGCGCACAGGCTGATCGGGCTGCTCGGGGTGCTGCGAAACGTAGTCGATCCAGACGTCCTGCATGCCTTTCGCGGCCGCTTCGCCCGGGGCCCAGCTGCTGGTGATGGGCTGAAATATCCAGCGGCGCTGCTCGTGGTCGACGATGGCGCAGCCCGTCAGTGCGCCCGTCAGCAGGGCTGTCAGCAGCAGCGCAAGACCGACCCGAACCATGGCGCTTCTCAGCATCGCGGCAGCAGCGGCAGCAGCCGCAACAGCCGAAAGCGGCCCTGGTAGACGATGCGCTTGAAAGCGGGCATGTGGAAGCTCGGCATGGTGGCGCTCTCGAAAGCTGCAACAGCCAAGCGGCCGCTCCGCAAGGGCCCATCTCATGGGTGCTGATCGTAGCGACCTGTTTATCGAAGCTCAGGCCCGATGATCAGCCCCGATGATCAGGCCTGGATGCTCAAGCCTTCACGGCGACATGAATTGCGGGCGCCTGCGCCAGTTGCTGCGCCAGCCCGTGCAGCACCTGGTAGCACGGCAGCACCTGGGCCACGCTGGCGTTCGGTTCGCGGCCTTCGCGGATGGCGGCGAAGAACTCGCGGTCCTGCAGTTCGATGCCGTTCATCGACACGTAGCCATGGCTGATGTCGATCTTCTCGTCCTTGCCGGTGAACAGGTCGTCATAGCGCGCGATGTAGGTGCCGGTGTCGCCGATGTAGCGGAAGAAGGTGCCCAGCGGGCCGTCGTTGTTGAAGCTCAGGCTCAGCGTGCAGATGGCGCCATTGGCGGCCTTCAGCTGAATGCTCATGTCCATGGCAATGCCCAACTGCGGGTGGATGGGCCCCTGAATGGCGTTGGCCTGCACAACC
>JBBQAW010000458.1:0-2603 GCA_038316815.1 Burkholderiales bacterium | reverse complement strand
ACGAGATGGTCACCCTGTCGGACTACCGTCTGCGCCACGCCCAGTACAAGCGCGACGCCGACTCGATCGAGATGCACCGACAGCATCCACTGATCGCCATCTGGGACGACCACGAGACGACCAACGACTCCTGGCAAGGCGTCGCGCAGAACCACCAGCCCGAAACCGAAGGCCAATGGGACGCGCGTGTCGACCTGGGCCTGCAGGCTCACTACGAATGGATGCCAGTTCAAGCTCATTTGCTGAAGCCTTTCGCGGCAACACTTGAGACGATCTCTGTTCGGCTGGCTGGGACTGAAACGCAGCTCATCGGGGGAGAAAAGACGATGTTTCGGATGAATCGCGACGTGCCCGCTAACGGTCGCTTGCGTGACGCCCGCCTGCACAAACGCACCAGGACCACCACGGTCTACGTGACCCACGATCAGGTTGAAGCCATGACCCTGGGCGACCGCATCGCGGTGATGAAGGACGGCGCGGTCCAGCAGTTCGGCACGCCCGACGACATCTATACCCGCCCTGCTACACGCTTTGTGGCTGAGTTCATCGGCTCACCGGCGATGAACATGATCGCCGCCAGCCCAGCGCTGCCGGCCTGGAGGCAGAAGGCCTTGCGTTGCCGCTGACCGACGCCCAGCATGCCGCCCTGTGTGCCGCTGGCAACCCGGCAGTGGCCTACGGTTTGCGGCCCGAGGGCCTCAGCCTGGCCGAGACCGGTGTGGCCGAAGCTGTAATACCAGGGCGCTTCACCATCATCGAGCCCACCGGCCCGGAAACCTGAGCCATGCTGCAGGCCGCCGTGGGCGCGTTGACCGTTCGCGTGCCCGGCGCGCTGCGGGCGTCGGTGGGGCAGGCGGTGGGCTTGCAATGGCTGCCTGAGAGAGCCCACCTCTTCGACGCGCAAAGCGGGTTGCGCTTGGTCTAACACGCTTCGATGTCGCACGCGCCGACGCCATGTCGGCGCGTTGCGCGTCGTCGATCAGCTGCCTCTGCGCTTGCCCACCAGCAGCATCAGACCCAGAGCCAGCAAGCTGAGTGACGCGGCACCCGGCTCGGGCACGGCTTGCCTCACCGCCAGGCCCAGGTCATCCAGCTTCAGCGGCTTCAGTCTGGTGGCCCTGCAGCCCACGGACGGCAGCTTCCGCTACGCTGCGGTTGCCATTGGAGATGAAGCCCAGGAAGCTCGGTGCACTGCCGCTGGTCAGGCTGTAATTGAAGCCGCCGTCCTGATCGAACAAGACCAGATCCAAGGTGCCGGCCAGCAGACTGCCAAACTCGTCGCTGCTGAAGAACTGGCCGCTGATGCCGCGCACGCTCTGGCTGAACTGGTCGAACACCAGGTTCTCGATGGCTCCGGCCACCGTGGCCGTGTCGAAATCGATCAGCCGCGCCTTCTGGCAGCTGTTGTTGTTGCTGTTGCCGTTGCCGGGACGGCGCCGCTCTTCAAAAACGATGTTGCGAAAGCTCATGCTGCGCATCGGCTTGGTGATGCGCCGGGCCGGCTGCTCCAGGCTGCGAGATAGATGAAATGCGGCGTGCCTTCCTTGCCGATCGTGTTGACATACGCTGGCAAATCCGCCGTGTGGCCGACCCGCTCTGCGGGCGACAATACATCGCGGCGCCGGTCAGGGTTCTTGTTGAAGTAGTCGTGCATAACCCAGTCGTGGCGGGTCTCGAAGACGAAGGTCTGCTTGAAGACGTTGGCATTGGCATTGGCATTGGCATTGGCATCGGCATTGGCATTGGCATTGGCCGCGTGCTGACGCACATCCACCTTGTAGGCGGCCGACTTGTACAAACGCTCGATCGAGCGCAGATCGAGTTCCTGCGGGAACGGCGGCACCCGAAGCTCGATGACTGGCGCTGCGCCGGCCGAGCCTGACGCGCCAGACGCGCCAGACCCGCCGACCAGCAAGAACAACAAAAAGGTGGTGATCAGGTATCGCATCTGAACAGTCCGCGTCCAGCTCGCTTCACGGCAACCGCAGTTCGACCCCCGTACCGCCGGGTCGCAGTTCCACGTCGACCTCGGTCATTCGTGCTCCCAGCTGCGCTTTCACCCGGTAGCTGCCATGGTGGCCGCGCACTGCCCACGCACCGGCACTGTCGCTGCGGCCTGTCGCCTGGGTTCGCCAAGCACCGCGCACGAGGTCTTTCCAGGCCTGCAGATTGGGCTTCTCGCGCCAGTCACTGCGAAACATCGCAGCTGCAGGCTTCCAGTGCGCTGACTGCCAGAACCCCCATTTGAAGAGCCCCGTGGTCGCACCGTGGCTGTAGACGGCAATCAGAAAGTCGCGCGTGTAATCAGCCTGCAGCTGCTCGTCAGGCGTGTTCATGTCGAACTCGGTGACCTGCACCTCATGTCCGTCGCTGGCCAGCAGGTCCAGGTCGGCCAGCACGGCCGCAGGATGGCGCGGCGTCTGCCCCACATGGCCTTGCACGCCCAGCACGTCCACGCGTGCGCCCTGCGCCTTCAGCATGCGCGCGAAGGCCTTCAGGTCAGCAATCATCAACGGGCTCGAGGCGCGGTTGAGCATGCCGTAGTCATTCAGCGTCAGCTTCAGCGCCGGGTCGCTGGCCTGCGCCAGCTTGAACCAATGGGC
>JBBQAW010000457.1:0-2604 GCA_038316815.1 Burkholderiales bacterium | reverse complement strand
TGCGCCACCATGAAATTGTTCATGCAGGGGGCAACCATGGTGAAGAGCGGGTGGCCCATGACCCGCTCTTTCGACAGACCGGCCAGCTTTGCTTCCAGGGTGTTGTAGTCGCACACTTTCGTCTCGGCATCCATGCCGATGACTCCGAATTCGAGTGCATCGAGTTCGACAGCGCTCAAGGCCAGCAGCGGTTCGAGCAGATCGGGTTGCGAAAATTCCAGCGTCAGAGTGGTGTTCATGAAAGGTCCTCTTTGTGGCGGCGCATGCGATCTGCAGCGCTCCGTGTTCCTGTCCACATATCGGCCTGACGGCATTCCACTTGAGCGAAGGCCCGTCCACTCGGCGGCTGTTCAAGCCGGTCGAAGCTCTCGCGTGAAAGATTGCACAAGCAGGATTTCGGCATCGGTTTGCTTCTGAACAGGTTCGATGCGGACTGCCGGCGCGCCGGAACTGGCTTCAGCGGCTTCAGCGGCTGCGTCACAGCGGTTCGCCAGCGGCAGAAAGATGCTGAACGTGGTTCCGATGCCGAGCTCGCTGCGGAGCGCACGGAAGGTGGCCACGCGCTGGGCCTGACCGCCCGACAGGCCTGGCCTTGTACCGACACTTCTTCGCCATGCCACAGCGCCGCCGAAGGGCCTGAGGCACCAGACGCTGGAAGATTGCTGCAGATCAATTCGCGCCTGTGCAGAACGGCTCAGGATGGTGTTTTGTCGGACTTGCCGGGGAATTTGCCATGGAAACCAAGCCGCGCCACGTGCGCTGGTTCAAAGAATTGGGCTCGGGCGACGTCGCCACGGTGGGTGGCAAGAATGCATCGCTGGGCGAGATGTACAGCCAGCTGTCAACACTGGGCGTGCGCGTGCCGAACGGATTCGCCATCACCGCGCAGGCCTTCTGCGAGGTCATGGACCGCGCCGATGCCTGGCCGCGGCTGCACCGGGCGCTGGATGGGCTGGACGTGAGCGATGTTGACGACCTGGCACGCCGCGCCGAGGCGGCGCGTGACATCGTGCTGTCTGCCCCCTTGCCGGCAGACATGACGGCCGAAATCCTGGCCGCCTATGCCCAGTTGCGCCAGGAATATGGCCCTGAGATGACACTGGCCGTGCGCAGCTCGGCCACGGCCGAAGACCTGCCAGGCGCCAGCTTCGCCGGCCAGCACGAGACCTTTTTGAACGTATCGGGTGACGCCAGCCTGCTCGACGCGGTTCGCAACTGCTTTGCCAGCCTGTTCAAGGACCGCGCCATCAGCTACCGCGTCGACAAGGGTTTCGACCACTTCAAGGTCTACCAGTCGGTGGGCGTGATGAAGATGGTGCGTGCCGACCTCGCGGCCAGCGGCGTCACCTTCACGCTCGACACCGAATCAGGCTTTCGCGACGTGGTCTTCACCACCGGCGCCTGGGGTCTGGGCGAAAACGTGGTTCAGGGCACCGTCGACCCGGACGAGTTCTATGTCTTCAAGCCCACCCTGCGCCAGGGCCACCGCAGCGTGCTGCGCCGTCGCCTGGGCAGCAAGGAAGTGCGCATGGTCTACAGCAAGGCGGCAGGGCGCGACACCATCCGCAACGTGCCGACGCCGAAGGTGGACCAGGAACGCTTCTGCATCAGCGACACCGAGGTGCTGGCCCTGGCCGACGTGGCCGTGCTGATCGAGGAACACTACAGCGCCGCCGCTGGCCAGCCCACGCCGATGGACGTGGAATGGGCCAAGGACGGCCTGGACGGCCAGCTCTACGTCGTGCAGGCGCGCCCTGAGACCGTGGCCGCACTCAAGCGGCTGACGCTGGTGGACGAGTACCGGCTCAGCGACCCCGGCACTGCCAAGGCCAGCGGCCGTGCCGTGGGCAGCAGCATTGCCACCGGGCGGGTGCGCGTCATCACCGACATCTCGCAGCTGGGTACCTTCCAGCCCGGCGAAGTGCTGGTGGCCGACACCACCATGCCCGACTGGGGTACGGTGATGAAGATCGCTGCCGCCATCGTCACCAACCGGGGCGGGCGCACCTGCCATGCCGCCATCGTCGCGCGTGAGCTGGGCATTCCGGCGGTGGTCGGCTGCGAGCATGCCACCGAGTCGCTGCATACGGGCGACGAGGTCACCGTGTCCTGCGCGGAAGGAGCCACAGGACATGTCTACGCCGGTGTCGTGGCTTACACCAAGACGCAGACCGACATCGCCGACCTTGCGCGGCCACGCACCGAGTTGATGCTGAATCTGGGCAACCCCGATCTGGCCTTCCAGACCGCGCTGCTGCCCAGCGACGGCGTGGGCCTGGTGCGCATGGAATTCATCGTGGCCGAGCACATCCGCGTGCACCCGATGGCGCTGGTGCACCCCGAGAAGATCAGCGACGCCGGGGTGCGACGGCAGATCGAAGCACTGACGAAGGGCTACGCCACGCCCGCCGACTACTTCGTGCGCCAGCTGGCCGAGGGCGTGGGCGCCATCGCCGCCGCCTTTTACCCGCGGCCGGTGGTCGTGCGCATGTCCGACTTCAAGACCAACGAGTACGCCAGCCTGCTGTGTGGCAGCGACTTCGAGCCCTTGGAAGCCAACCCGATGATCGGCTTTCGCGGCGCGTCGCGCTATGCCCACCCGGC
>JBBQAW010000456.1:0-2606 GCA_038316815.1 Burkholderiales bacterium | reverse complement strand
GGCGTCCTTCATGTGGTGCGCAAAGGTGCTGCCGTCGCCCCCCAGGCTTCTCATGAACGGGAACACATGCTCACCGACCACCGTGTACATCTCGGCCGGGGCAAAGTTCTTGAAGCGCGACCAGCGCAGGTCCTGGTAGTCGCGGCCCTTGGGGTCAGTGCCGGGCGGGTAGACGCGGCGCTCGATCGGCTTGCCCAGGCGGATCGCCTTGTTTTCTTCCAGCGTGTGCAGGTCGTCGAGCCGGCGCTGGAACAGCAGGTAGGTGATCTGCTCGATCACCTCGATCGGGTTGGCGATGCCGCCGGACCAGAAGGCGTTCCAGAGGGCATCGACCTGGCTGCGGAGTTCGCCTGTAAGCATGGGGCTGGGGTGGGTTTTTGTTTGAAGTTTTGCACCGCCTGGCGCGGGTGGCGATGGCGCTAGCAAGGCCGGCGGATGGGCGCCTGGCCCAAGGCGTGGATCAGTGCGGTTAGGTTCAGAGGATAGGGCACTTCGGCAGGCCGGCAGCGTGGCCGACGCGGCTTGCATTTCACTTTGTGCGTGCGGTCATCGACCGCCGTCTCGGCAGGGCGCGCAGTTTTTTGCCTGCTGAATGGCCGTGGGGATCCTCCTGATCACTCCTACTCAGACAGGGTGGCGGGCGTAAACTGGCAAGTGACCATGGATCGGCAACCCACACTTCTCGGCACGGGCATGTACCCGCTCGCACGGGCCGCACGGCTTGTGGGTGCGGAGTTGCGCACGGTTCGCCGCTGGTTGAAGGGCTATTCATGGAAGCATGGCGACGGCCGGAAGCTCGCTGGCCCCTTGTGGTCGTTGCAGTACGCCGACGACGAAGAATTCGATGGCGAACAGGTGCTGAGCTTCCAAGACCTGCTGGAACTGCGCACCGTGGCCCGGTTCGTCCAGCAAGGTGTCAGCCTGCAGGTTATTCGTACAACGATTGAGGTAGGCCGCGAGTACCTTGGTGACTACCCGCTGCATTCGCGCCGCTTCGTCACGGACGGCCGGAAGATCTTCATGCAAGCTGTCGAGCGCTCAGGCGACGATCCCAAACTTCTGGACGTGCGCAGGCGGCAGTTCGCCATGGATGCAGTGATCCGGCCCAGCCTGTTGGACGGCATTGAGTACAGCGGCGATGCCCACGCGTTGCGCTGGTTCCCGATGCCGAAGAAGCGCCTGGTCGTGCTGGACCCGCAGGTGCAGTTCGGTGAGCCCATCGTTGCTGCGGGCTGCGTGCCCACGGACACCTTGGCAGCGGCCTACGAGGCTGAAGGCGAAAACGTCGAGCGAGTGGCGCGGCTGTACCGCGTGAAGCCGCAAGAGGTGAAGGCGGCGGTCGCCTTCGAGCATCAACTGGCAGCGTGATTCGGCGGCGTGCGATTCCTGTTCGACGCCAACCTCCCCCTGATCTGGCGCACGCGATCCGCGAGCTCTGCCGGGCTGATAGCGACGTTGACGAGGTCATTCACCTCACGGACAAGTTCAAACGCAGCACGCCCGACCTTGAGTGGATACCAGCCCTGGGACAGGGTTGGTACATCGTCAGCATTGACAAGTTTGCCAAAAGCCGTGGGCAGGAGCGCGAGGCCTTGCGCCGCGCGGGTCACACTGTCTACGTACTAGACCCGCAGTGGTCTGAGCACAGGTTCTGGCTGAAGTCCGCTCGGCTCGTGCTCTGGTGGCCACAGGTTTTGGAGCATGCTCGGCTGACCGCAGGTGGTGGCTACCGTATCCCGTGGCAGCATTCGTCGGGCAAGAAGTTTCAGGGGCTGTAACTACGTACGAAGACGGTGGCGCTTAAACCTTGCGATCACCTATTTGTCACGCCCCGTTCCGACAGTGCAAAACCTGGTACTGCCGCCTACGTAACGCCTACGCGGCCACCCGGAAAGCGAAACGGGCTAGCCGCTTGCGCCGCTAACCCGTTGATTTGTGTGGTGGCCTGGGGCGGAATCGAACCACCGACACGCGGATTTTCAATGTCTGCAGACTTTGCCGGATGCCGGGCACTTACGGCTCATCCGTTCTACAACTTGCCCGGCGACCGCCGCCAGGCTTCAGAGGTGAATACGCCGGGCCGGGTCGCTTTTGTAGAACGAAATTTGGCCTGCAAAGCCTCCCGTAGAGGTCTGCCGCTGCTGCCTTGACTGGTGCCGACCACGGTGGAATCAGGCGCGCCACATGCGGCAGTGGCGCGCTACCATTGGCCCATGCGATCCGTGATAGCCGACGAGTTGATCCACTTGAGCCCCGCCGAGAAGCGCGAGCTGGGGGAAGCCTTGATCGCAAGCGCCGAAGCCGATACCGGCGTGCCGCCGATCAGCGAAGGCCAGCGCGCCGAGTTGCGCGCCAGGCTGGCGCACCACCGCGCGCACCCGGACGCCCCAGGCGTCACCCTGCAGGAACTGAAAGCCAAGCTGCTCAGCACGGGCGCATGAGTGCCTTGCTGGTGTTCAAGCCGCTTGCAGCGGCGGAGATTGCCGAGGCTTACGCGTGGTACGCGCAGCCCGAAATCGACAAGGGCCACGATTTCATTGCCGACCTTGAGCGCGTAGAGCGCTTCATCCGCATGAACCCCTCGCTCTATCCCCAGGTGGAAGGCG
>JBBQAW010000455.1:0-2619 GCA_038316815.1 Burkholderiales bacterium | reverse complement strand
GCCCGCGCGTCGGGCTGCTGCCAGCACGCTCGTGTCTTCGGGTTGCATCGTGATCTCCCGCGTCACGCCATCGCGTACCAGGCGCACTCTGCGTGCCGTCAGCAGGTGGGCCAGGCTGGCGTTGGCAACTGGTATGGCCGGCGCAACAGGTGCCGCCCATGCCGGCGGAACGCCAAAGCGTTCGACATGCACTTGCTGCGCTATCAGCCCACGGGCCAGCAGCGCAGCTTCGGCCGCGTCGTTGAAGTCGTGCGGACCGCAAATGAAGGCCTCG
Organism: Burkholderiales bacterium; assembly: GCA_038316815.1. Classification (GTDB taxonomy): domain Bacteria; phylum Pseudomonadota; class Gammaproteobacteria; order Burkholderiales; family Burkholderiaceae_C; genus Rubrivivax. The sequence goes on along the minus strand of JBBQAW010000455.1, from coordinate 2,345 downwards.
TCCACATCGCCGACCAGGGTCAGCAACTGGCCGATACGCGCACCGTCCAGCCGGCCGCTGTGCAGCGGCAGGTCGACAGCCTCACGCGAGAAAACCGGGTGCAGCGCCAGGCGAGCCAGATAGCGGTTCTTCAGGGCCTGCAGCTCCTCATAGAACATGGTGCTGGCCAGTGTCCGGTTGCCATACAGCAGCGTGCAACGGCTGCGCGGCTCGGCGGCCAACACAGCTTGCAGGATCGACAAGATCGGCGTGATGCCGCTGCCCCCGGCCACGCCCAGCACATGTCGGCCGCCCACCGCCGGCCGCGCCAATGCCGCGCCAAAGCGGCCTTGCGGTGGCATGACTTCCAGCACCAGGCCGGGGCGCAGCGTGTCGTGCAGCCAGTTCGACATGGCGCCGCCCGGCACGCGCCGAACACCCACGCGCAAGGCTTCGCCAGGTGCGGCGCACACGCTGTAGGAACGCCTCAGTTCGCCTTCGGGCGCGATATGACGTAATGCGATGTGCTGCCCAGGTGCGAAGGCGAAAAGCGGCTGAAGCGGCGCAGGCACGTCGAAGCGGACAGCAACAGCGTCGTCGCAAGCCGGCGTGACGGCCGCCACGGTAAGTGGGTGGAATGCGGTGCTGGCCATGGCGTTGCTCGCGCGGTCAGATGCGTCAGATGGGCTTAAAATGCTCGAACGGCTCGCGGCAGGCCAGGCAGCGGTGCATGGCCTTGCAGGCCGTGCTGCCGAAGGCCGACAGGCGTTCGGTGTCGAAGCTTCCGCAGCGCGGGCAGGCCAGCTGGCGCGGGCGAATGCGCACACGCGTGTCGTCACCCACCGGCCGCAGTCCATCGGGCGGGGCGATGCCGTATTCGCGCAGCTTGCGGCGGCCTTCAGCGCTGATCCAGTCGGTCGTCCAGGCCGGCGCCAGGCGGTGCTTCAAATGCACGGGGCCAAGGCCTGCGGCCAGCAGAGCGCTGCGCACACTTTCGGCAATGACTTCGGTGGCCGGGCAGCCGCTGTAGGTGGGCGTCAACACCACCTGCGTACCTTCCAGGCTGCTGTGCACTTCACGCACGATGCCGAGGTCGCATATCGACAAGGCAGGCACTTCGGGGTCGGGCACGGTGGCCAGAACGGCCCAGGCTTTGGCTTCCAAACCGCTTGCGCAAACGGTATCAGACACGGTGTAAGACACGGTACCAGAGAAGGTGCCAGACAAAGTGTCTGACGGGGTGTCTGACAGGGTATCTGACAGGGTGTCGGACGGGGTGTCGGACGGGGTGTCGGACGGGGTGTCGGACGTATTTTCGGCCATGTTCAGTGAAATCACCAGCGCCCGCCCGGAAACTGCCGCTGCAGGCTTTGCATTTCGGCCAGGATGTAGCCCATGTGTTCGCTGTGCCGGCCTTGCGTGCCGGTGCTCAGGAATGGCGTGGCCACAGGCAGCACCAGCCGCGCTTCGCTGAAGATCTCGGCCACATCGCGTTGCCAGGCAGTGGCCAGTTCGCTGCGTGCCGGGCCCAGGCCGGCGGCAACGGCCGCGGCGTCGACAGCGTCGTCGCGGAACATCTCATGCGTGTAAGGCCAGGCACGTTGCAGCGCGTCCGCCATCCGCTGGGCAGACTCTTCTGTGCCGTCGCCCAGCCGCACCACCCAGTCAGCCGCGTGTTGCTGGTGGTAGCGCGTTTCTTTCGCGGCCTTGGCAGCAATGCCGGCCAGGGTCGCGTCGCCCGAGTGTCCCAGCCCCGCCCACAAGGGCTTGAACCAGCTGGCCAGTAGGAAGTTGCGCAGCACCGTGTCCGCAAAGTCGCCGCCCGGCGCATGGGCGCTGGGTTTGCGCAAAGGCAGTTCCACCAGCGTCAGGTTGAAGAAGTTGCGCTCCTGGCGCAGGAAGGCCAGCTGGTCTTCGTCGAAGCCACTGCCTTCCAGCACGGCCACATGCGCCAGCAGCGCTCGCGACTGGCCCAGCAGGTCCAGGGCGATGTTGGTGAGCGCGATGTCCTCTTCCAGCACCGGGCCATGACCGCACCATTCAGCCAAGCGCTGGGCATGGATGAGGGCGGTGTCCGCGATGCGCAGCACATAGCGCACGCCGGGCGTCAGGGCAAGCGTGATCGATTCGGCAGACACCATCACATGTGGTCCACGGCTGTGGGCAGCGGGAAGAAACTGGGGTGGCGGTAGACCTTGTCGGCCATCGGGTCGAACAGCATCGCCTGGTCAGCGGGCTGGCTGGCGGTGATGTCGCTGCTCTTGACGACCCAGATGCTGCAGCCTTCCTGGCGGCGGGTGTAGACCTCGCGCGCCATTTGCAGGGCCATCGCTGAGTCCGGAGCGTGCAGGCTGCCGCAGTGCTTG
>JBBQAW010000454.1:0-2633 GCA_038316815.1 Burkholderiales bacterium | reverse complement strand
GGCTGGTTGACAGCCACCGCGAACAGGGCGACCTAATGGCCGTCGTCACGGCCACGAACGACTTCGTCACACGCCCCATTGCCGCGCTCTTCGGTATCGACACGCTCATCGCCACGGAACTGGCGCGCGACGCGCAAGGCCAAGTCACGGGCGCCGTGCACGGCACGCCGGCCTTCCGAGAAGGCAAGATCAGCCGCGTTCAGGACTGGCTGGCTGCGCAACAGCGCACACTCAGCAGCTTCGAACGCTGCACTTTCTACAGCGATTCCACCAACGACCTGCCCCTGCTGGCGCATGTCAGCCATCCGGTGGCCACCAATCCCAGCCCGGCGCTGGAACGCCATGCGCGTGAACGCGGCTGGCCTGTTCTGAAGCTCTTCGAATGATCAAGAAATTCATCAGCCGCCTGCTGGGCAAGGGCGCGGCCGACGCGGGTCCGGCTGGCGCGCCGGCCCTGGCAGCAGCGCCCGCCTTGCCCATGCTGCCCGTTGTTCCGCTGGGCGCACGTGTCGAGGTGCAGCAGTCAGAACACGGCATCGACGCCACCCTGCTGGACGCCAACGCCGTGCGCGTCGTCAAGACGCTGAAGGACGCCGGCTATGAAGCCTACATCGTCGGCGGTGCAGTGCGCGATCTGCTGGTCGGACTGCGCCCCAAAGACTTCGACGTCGCGACAGACGCCACGCCTGAACAGGTGAAAGTTCTGTTCCGTCGCGCCTTCATCATCGGCCGCCGCTTCCGCCTGGTGCACGTGGTCTTCGGCCGCGGGCGCGAGCACGAGACGATCGAGGTCTCGACATTCCGCGCCTACCTGGACATCGCTACTGCGGACACGGTTGCCGGCAACGAAAAAACCAGCAAAAACGAGATTGCCGACAAGACCCACGTCGTCGACGCCGCGGGGCGCGTGTTGCGCGACAACGTCTGGGGCCCGCAAATCGAGGACGCCGCGCGCCGCGACTTCAGCATCAACGCGATGTACTACGACCCGGTGACGCAGATCGTGGTCGACTACCACGGCGGCATTGCCGACATTCGTGCCAGGCTGCTGCGCATGATCGGCGACCCCGACACGCGCTACCGCGAAGACCCGGTGCGCATCGTCCGCGTCGTGCGCTTCGCGGCCAAGCTGGGCTTCGAACTCGAGACTGCCACCCGCAAGCCGATCCGCCAGATGTCGGCCCTGCTGGCCAATGTGCCGGCTTCGCGCCTGTTCGACGAGATGGTCAAGCTGCTGCAGACCGGGCACGCGCTGGCCAGCATCGAACAGCTGAAAAAGCAGGGCCTGGACCGCGGGGTGTTTCCGGTGCTGGACGCTGTGCTCTCGCCGCAAGCCAACCCGGCGCGCGACGAATTCGTGCGTCTGGCGATGCAGGATACCGACCGACGTGTCGATGAAGGCCGCCCGGTCGCCCCCAGCTTCATGCTGGCCTGCTTGCTTTGGCACGAAGTGCTGGACCGCTGGACGGCCCTGCAGGCCGACGGCGAGCCGCCGACCCCGGCGCTGCAACAGGCGGTGGATGCCGTATTCGACGCCCGCATCGGCGACATTTCCGGCCGCGGCAAGCTGGGTGGCGACATGCGGGAAATTTGGCTGATGCAGCCGCGCTTCGACCGTCGCACACCCAGCAGCGCCCATGGGCTGGCCAGCCAGCCGCGTTTTCGCGCTGGCTACGACTTCTTGCGTCTGCGGGCCGACACCGGTGAAGTGGCCGTTGAACTGGCCGAGTGGTGGGAAGACTTCCACCTTGGCAGCGACGAAGACCGCGAAGCCCTGCTGGCCGATGTGCGTGCCACCCAGCAGCCCAAGGTGCGGCGTGTGCCGGGGCTGAAGGCGGCCACCGCGCCAGCCTGGGTGCCGGCCCCTGTGGACATCGACACCAGCGCCCCGGTTGCCGCCAGTAGCGCGGATGATTCCGATGCGGGCAAGACTGGTAGCGACAGCGAAGACGGCGACGTCGCTGCCCCGGCCCGCAAGCGCCGACGTCGGCGCCGGCGACCGGCAGGCGACGCGGGTCTTGCTGACGGTACCGAGCGGCCTGATGACGGGCCGGACATGTCGCCGCCGCCGCGCATCGACTGAGGAGGCGAGGCCGCCAATGGTCAACGCCCCATTGGCCAATGCCCCATTTGCCAATGCCCCAATGGCCAGCGCCTCAATCGCCAACGCTTCTAAGGCCACCGCCATGGCCTACATCGGCCTGGGCGCCAACCTGGCCGGCAAGCCTGCCGGGCTACACGCAACCCTGGTCAGCGCCTGGCGGTCCCTGCAAGCGTTGCCAGCGACCGAGTTGCTGGCCACATCGTCGTTATGGCGCAGCGCGCCGGTTGATGCTCTGGGGCCAGACTATTTGAATGCCGTCGTTGCGGTGCAGACCGAAATGGCACCACTGACCCTGCTGCATGCCTTGCAGGCCATCGAAGACGCCCACGGACGAGAGCGCCCCTACCGCAACGCCCCGCGCACGCTGGACCTGGACCTGCTGCGCCACGGCGACATCGTGCTGCAAACGCCGGAACTGAGCTTGCCGCACCCGCGTCTGCAGCAACGTGCGTTCGTGCTGCGGCCGCTTCTGGAAGTCGCGCCCGGTCTGGCAGAACTGGCGGCCTGCCTGCCTGCGCTGGCAGATCAG
>JBBQAW010000453.1:0-2635 GCA_038316815.1 Burkholderiales bacterium | reverse complement strand
CGCGGTCGATCATGCGCAGGCCTGCGGGGTGGCCGGTGTCGATCAGCAGGTCAGCCGGCTGGCCCAGCGCCCGTGCGAAGGCAGCATTCTTCTCAATCTTGCCGCACACCATCAAAGGCCGGCATGGGTCGCTCATGCTGTGAATGTCGAACAGGAATTCGGCCTCGTCGACAAAGGGCCGCAGCAGCCGGGCGCGGCGCAGTTCGACGCTGTTGCCTGGGCCGTCCAGCGTGGCGTTGGCCCACACACGGTTGTAGTCCTCGTCGACCATGCGCGAAGGGTAGGGGTCGGCCGGGTTGAAACGGGCGAAGGCTTCCAGGTTGGCGAAGGCCAGTGTCAGGTGGCCGCAGAGGGGTTTGAATTCGCCGCGGCTGATCTGCAGCAGCAGCCAGTTCAGTGCGATGGCGCCGCAGATTTCATTGCCATGGGTCAGCGCCTGCACCAGCACGCGCGGGCCGGGTATGCCGCTGTCGAACACATGAACGCCAGGCACGCCTGAATTCGAAGGCAGCCAGGGCCGAATGTCCGGTGCCTGCAGGTCGACCTTCACGCGCGGGGTTGTTGTGTCAGACATGGTGAGTCTTCGCGATGGCTTGTTGTTCCAGACCTTGCAGCAGTTGCATCAAGTGCGCCTGCAGGCCTGCGAAGCCTGCATGGGTTTCGATGCAGTCGTCGTGCATGTAAATGCGCTTGTTCACTTCCAGTTGCAGGCTGTGGCGGCCCTGGGCCGGGTTGGCGAAGGCGCGCACCAGCTCAACGCCCTTGAAGGGGTCGTTGACCTTGACGCTGTAGCCAAAGCCGGCCAGGGTGTCGCGCACGAAGGCGGTGATGTGGGGTGCGCAGCTGCTGCCGTCGCGGTCGCCAAGCACCATGTCGGCGCGCGGCTGCCCGTCCACGCCCTCCATGGCCATGCTGGTGCGCGGGCCCATCGAATGGCAATTGATGTGCACGACGGTGCCGAAGTGCGCGTGCGCTGCGTCCAGCAGGCGGCGCAGCGTGACGTGGTACGGGGCGTGATAACGCAGCACCCGCTGCTGCACTTCGGCCACCGACAGGCGGCGCGTGTAGATGGGCACTTCATCGATCATCGTGCGCCAGATCAGCGACTTGCCGATGCGCGACTTGCCGCTGTCCACGCGCGGGCCCGGCCAGGGCTCGGACAGCAGTTCTTGGTCGATGTCGTCCGCATGCCGGTTCGGGTCGAGATAGGTGCGCGGAAACAGCGCCGCCAGCAGCGGCACGCCGCGCTGCGTGGCGGGCATGTACAGCGCGTCGATGAAGCTGTCTTCCCCTTCGCGCAGTGCGGCTTCAGGCAGGGCCGCACCAAAGTCAGCCGGCATCTGGAAGCCGGAGTGCGGTGAATCCAGCACCAGGGGGCTGGCCGGGCGTTCGCCAGCGTGCGTCTGCGGGCCGTGTACGGCAAGAACGGGGGTGTTCATCGCGCCAAGTATCGCCGCCGGCTCAGGGCTGCGGCCGCCTTCGGTGGCAGGCTCTTTGCTTGTTGGGTTGACCCGGGCCCCGGGGCGACCCGTATGGTGGCCCCGCAAGCAACCGATAGCATCCACGGCCATCCGACTTCGGCCCCAGCTAGGAGTAACAGACCATGCAAGAACAGTACATTCGCCGCCTCATCGCCGACGTGAAATCGGGCACCCTGCCCCGCCGGCAGTTCATCGAACGACTGGTGGGCCTGGGGCTGAGCGCACCCATCGCAGCCCAGTTGCTGATGCACGCCGGCGTGGCGCAAGCGCAAACCGCCAGCACCTACAAACCCACCAAACGTGGCGGCGGCGGCGCGCTGAAGCTGCTGTGGTGGCAGGGCCCGACCCTGCTGAACCCGCACTTCGCCACGGGCACCAAAGACCAGGAAGGTTCACGCATCTTCTACGAACCCCTGGCCGGTTGGGACGGTGACGGCGCCTTGGTACCCATTCTTGCGGCCGAGATACCCAGCCGGGAAAACGGCGGCCTGTCTGCCGATGGCAGAACCGTGACCTGGAAGCTGAAGCGGGGCGTGACCTGGCACGACGGCGCGCCCTTCACCGCCGACGACTGCGTCTTCAACTGGGAATACGCCCGCGACCCCGCCACGGCCGCGGTCACCATCGGCCCTTACAAAGACATCAAGGTCACGAAGGTGGACAGCCACACCATCCGCATCGAATTTGCCAAGCCCACACCATTCTGGGCCGATGCCTTCGTTGGCACGGCCGGGCAGATCATTCCCAGGCACCTGTTCAGCGCCTTCATCGGTGCCAAGTCGCGCGACGCGCCCACCAACCTGAAGCCTGTGGGCACCGGGCCGTACAAGTTCGTCGACTTCAAGCCCGGCGACATGATTCGCGGTGAGTTGAACGCCAGCTACCACCTGCCGAATCGGCCCTTCTTCGACACCATCGAAATGAAGGGCGGCGGCGACGCCGTCAGCGCTGCACGCGCGGTACTGCAAACGGGCGAATTCGACTTCGGCTGGAACCTGCAGGTGGAAGACGAAATCTTGAAGCGCCTGGAGGCTGGCGGCAAGGGCCGCGCCTTCATCACGCCCGGCGGCAACATTGAATTCATGCAGCTGGCCTTCAGCGACCCCAACACCGAAGTCGAAGGCGAACGCGCGCACCCGAATTCGCGCCACCCC
>JBBQAW010000452.1:0-2677 GCA_038316815.1 Burkholderiales bacterium | reverse complement strand
CGATGCCCTGGTGGGCAGCGGCGCCCGTAGCCAGCACGAGGGCCAGGTGCCGGTACTGGCCGTTGGCCTGCTGGACATCGACAACTTCAAGAAGCTGAACGACACGCTGGGCCATGCCGCCGGTGACCAGGCCCTGAAGACACTGGCTGCGGCTGTGGTCGAGCGCTTGCGCCCGGTCGACCACCTGGCGCGTTTTGGCGGCGAAGAATTCGTCGTGCTGCTGCCCGGCAGCGCACTGGCCGAAGCCCAGCAGGCGCTGACGCGGCTGCAGCGCAGCCTGAGCGCGGGGCTGTTCATGCATGAAGGCAAGGAAGTCTTTGTCACCTTCTCTGCCGGCGTCACCGCCTGGCAGCCGGGCGAGGCGCTCGAAGCCGCGTTAGAACGTGCCGACGAGGCGCTGTACGAGGCCAAGCGCACTGGCAAGAACCGCACGTGCATGGGCTAGTGCAGTGTTCAACGCTATGTGGAACATAAAACCGCGTCTTGGGTCGCCTGGCGTCGTTGCAAATCCGCGCGATGCAAAAGAGCATCCCTGTGGTTTGCGCCTAGCCAGACAACCCAATCCATCGGTTTTCTTAAGTTCCACACAGCATCGAACACTGCACTAGCGCTGCCAGCCGCGGGGTCGCACCTGGCAACAAATGCACACTTGCTCGGGCTCAACTCTGCGGCTGGGCGGCCGATAGAGCCGTCAAGATGAACGGGGCCGAAACGGGTTTTGACGTTTTCGGCCTTCACCGCAACCGCCTACGGCCCGCCGCATGAACACCTTCCACCGTTTGTTTCGGCCCCTGCACACCGCTTTGCAGGTATTTTTCGCCCGCGACCTTTCCCTGCGCCGCGGTGAAGGCGGGGTCGAGATTGTGCTGGTCGAGCGCCAGGTGCCGGGCAAACCGCGCAAGTCCAGCCGCAGCGAAGCCCAACAGCAGAAGGAACGCGCCGAGCTGGCGCTGATGCACGATCAGCTGACGGCCCTGCTGGACGATCAGCCCGACACGCGCAGCACGCTTCGCCACCTGGTCTTCGTCGAACAGACCCTGGCGCGCAAGGGCTGGCGCGTGCTGCACAAGATGCCGCTGGACGTGCTGCAGCGCGCGCTGGAGCAGCTGGAAGGCCTGGTCGTCAACTGGTCGCCCGAGGGGCTGGCCAACCTGCGCTCGAAAATGGCCGTGGCCATCATCGACCGCGAACACACGGACCCGGACGCCGAGGCCGACGCCTATCGCACCGCCATGCCGATGGAGGCTGCGCCCCACTTGGAAGAGGCCGACGAGGCGCCCGCAGCCGACGACGCTGCGCTGGCTGCCGCCTATGCCAGCGCGCTGGGCCTGGCTGCCCCCAGCTCAGCATCGACCCCGGCACCCACCCCCGCTGCCCTGGCTGTCGCAGCCCTGGCCAACGTGCAGGCCAGCGCCCAGGCCGCGCTGGCTGGGGTGTCGAACCTGCCTGGCGAAGCGCTGGAATTCCACAATGAACTGGGCTCGCACTCGGCACGCGCGCAGCCGCGTGAAAACCTGGCTGGCCAGGGCAAGCTGCCGCCGATCAAGCTGCGCGAACTGCAGGGCTGAGTTTCCGGCCGGGCAGGGGGCTTGCGTTCCCTGCCGTTGCGGAGGTAGGATGAACTGTATGAAAACACAGTTCTTCCAATCCGGCACCGGCTTGCGCCCCAGCACCCTGAGGCTGGGCCGGTGAACACCGGCGCCCCGCCGCCGCGTCTGCTGGACATGGTGCGCCAGCACATCCGCAGCCTGCACTACAGCCTGCGCACCGAAGAAGCCTATGTGTACTGGGTGCGCAGCTACGTGCGCTTCCACCACATGCGCCACCCGGCTGAGCTGGGCGCAGCCGAAGTGCAGGCCTTCCTCACCTGGCTGGCCGTCGAAGGCCAGGTGGCCCCGGGCACCCACCGGCAGGCGCTGTCGGCCCTGCTTTTCCTGTACCAGAAGGTGCTGCGGCAGCCCGTGCCCTGGATGGCCGAGATCGGCCGCCCGCGCAACGACAAGCGCCTGCCTGTTGTGCTGTCGCCCGACGAAGTGGCGCGGCTGCTGGCCCAACTGGACGCACACGCGCTGCACCACGGCGGTTCCGCCCACGGCCTGGTGGGGCGGCTGCTGTACGGCACCGGCATGCGGCTGCTCGAAGGCCTGCGCCTGCGCGTCAAAGACATCGACTTCGACCGCCGTGCCGTGCTGGTGCGTGAAGGCAAGGGCTTCAAGGACCGCGTGGTGATGCTGCCGGAGGCGCTGGAACGTCCGCTGCGCGACCAGGTGCACATCGCCCGCCAGGTCTGGCAGCAAGACCGCGCCGCCGGTCTGGGTGGCGTGCATGTGCCCAACGCGCTGGCGCGCAAATACCTGCGGGCGGCAGAGTCTTTCACCTGGCACTGGGTGTTTCCGCAAGCGCAGACGTCGAAGGACCCGCGCGGCGGCCCGGCATGCCGTCACCACCTGCTGGACGGCAACTTCCAGCGCGCCTTCAAGCTGGCGGTGCAGGCCGCCGGCATCGAAAAACCGGCGTCGCCACACACCTTGCGCCATTCCTTCGCCACGCACCTGCTGCAGTCGGGTTACGACATTCGCACTGTGCAGGAACTGCTGGGCCATGCCGACGTCAGCACGACCATGATCTACACCCATGTGCTGCGCCTGGGCGGCGGCGCGGTGCGCAGCCCGCTGGA
>JBBQAW010000451.1:0-2682 GCA_038316815.1 Burkholderiales bacterium | reverse complement strand
CCGGCATCTGCGACCTGCAGGGCCAGCGGCGGCTGCAGCGCAGCGCCGACGCTGCCAGCGCACGCGTGCGCGCACTGGTGATGGAACTGCACGGCCTGCGGCTGGAGCCAACGGCAGAAGATATCGACGCGCTGCATGTCGATGGTTACGTTGGCGAAGTGCTGCAAGCGCTGCGCGACGCGCAAGCCGGGCCCGACGCCGAGAAGGCACGCGACGCGCTGGTGATCCTGGCGCAGCTGCTCGACAACGCTGGCGCCCGCCCGGCTGACACGGCGGCTACGCGCGCATGAAGCTGCAACGCCTGCGCCTGGAGAACTTCAAACGTTTCCGCGAGCCCTTGACGTTGGAAGGCTTTGACGACGGGCTGAATCTTTTTGCTGCGCCGAATGAATCCGGGAAATCTACCGTGGCCGAAGCCGTGCGCGCCGCGTTCTTCGAGCGCCACCGCTCCAGCAGCGTGGACTACATGCGGCCATGGGGTGATGCCTCTGCCACGCCCACGGTCGAGGTCGACTTCGACATCGGCGGCAAGCGCTACAAGTTGACGAAGGCCTTTCTGGGCAAGAAGCGCTGCGAACTGGCGATTGCAGGCCAGCCCACGCTGGACGGCGCTGCTGCCGAAGACCACCTTGCCGGCCTGCTGGGTTTCAAGTTCGCGGGCAAGGGTGCCAGCGCGCCCGAACACATGGGCATTCCCGGGCTGTTGTGGATACGCCAGGGCACTGCGCACGAGCTGGCTGACGCGGTGTCGCACGCGGCAGACCTCTTGCGGCAAGTGCTGGGCGAATCGCTGGGCGAACTCAGTTCTTCCAGCGGCGATGCGTTGCTTCATGTGGTGGAGACCTCACGCAACGAACTGCTGACGCCGGCCACAGGCAGCGCCCGGGGTGAACACGCTGCGGCCCTGCAGCGCCAGGCCGAGCTGACCGAGACGCTGGCCGCGCTGGACCGCGACATCGCGGCCTACCAGGGCAGTGTCGACCGGCTTGCCGCCCTGCGCCGGGAACACCAGCGCGACGCGCAAGAACGGCCCTGGGTGTTGATCCGCCAGCAACAGCAAGCGGCGCATGAACGCCTGCAGGCCGCGCAGGGTTTGCAGGCGCGCCAGCAAGACGAGCTGACGGCGCTGCAGCAGTGGCGGGTACAGACGACCGCACTGCGCTCGGAACTGGAGGCCTTTGCTCGCGACGATGCGGCCGTCACCGTTCGCCAGCAAGCACAGGCGCGCAAGGCAGCGGCCGAAGCCGGGGCGCAGGCAGAGCTTGATGCGTGGCAGCGCAGACACACAGAGGCATTGGCAGCCGACGCGCAGGCGCGCCAGTTGCAAGAGCGCGTGCGGGCTGCCAGCACGCGCACCGAGCTGGCACGCACTGCCGGTGAACTGGCAGACAACCGTGCGGCCTTGACCGGTGCGCTGGCCCGGGCCCGCGAAGAGCGCTCACGTTGGGCACGTCTGCAGGCCGAGGCTGAAGCCCTGGCCATCGCCCCGGCCGACCTGAAGCAACTGAAGCAGATGTCTGGTGCGCTGCATGAAGTGGGCGTGCGGCTGGACGCTGCGGCCACGACGCTGGAATTCGATCTGCTGGAAGGGCAGTCGCTGCGGCTGGGCGACCAGGACGTGAGGGGCCGCACACGGCTGACCGTGGTCAACCGGACCGAGATTCATATCGACGGCCTTGGCGGCATGGTCGTGCAACCGGGCGGCGCCGACATTCCAGCGCTGACGGCGCAGCGCGACAGCCTGTCTGCCGATCTATCGGCCTGGCTGCAGAAGCGGCTGGTCGCCAACGTGGCCGAAGCCGAAGAGCGCGCCCGCCAGGCCACGCAGCGACAACAGGACGCCAAGGCCAGCCAGAAGGTGCTGGAAGCGCTGGCCCCCAAAGGCGTCGATGCGCTGGAAGCCGAGCTGGCCTCACGCACCCAGCGCGAGACCGAACTGCGCGCCGCATTGGCTGCCGTGCCGCTACCGGCCGACGGCGACGACGACGCCCTGCCCGACCGCGCCACGGCCCAGGCGCAAGCCGAACGCATGGCCGTGGCCCTTGAAGCCGCAGCGGCCGCACTCAACCTGGCCCGCGTGGCGGCCGGCAAGTCGCAAAGCGACCAGGAAGCAGCGCGCCAGGAACTGGCCGCCGCCCAGGCCACGGTGAACGACGCCCAGCGTGCGCAACGTGTGGGTGTCGCAAGGCTGGCATTGGGCGACGCACTGGCGCAAGAAGCCACAGTTCAGCAGCGCGTGGAAGCCACAGCCGCGCAGTTGAAAGACGCCAACCTGGTTCTGCTGCGCCAGGACTTCGAACGCCTGGCGCGCAGCGCAGAACAGCTCGAGCAAGCCCACGAACGTCGCCGCCAGGACATCAACCGGCTGGAAGTGGAACTGGAAACCAAGGGCGCCCTGGGCCTGGAAGAGCAGCGCGCCGAATGCGAACGCGAAGCGCGTTCAGCCACCCGCCGCGCCGAAGAACTGGCTCGCCGCGCCGCCGCGCTGGACCACTTGCTGACCCTGCTGCGCGAAAAGCGCTCAGCACTGGCCCGGCGCTTGCGCGCGCCGCTGCAGAAGCACCTGGACCATTACCTGGGCATCCTGTTTCCGGGTGCGCGCATCGAAGTCGCCGACGACCTGTCGCCCGGCGCCATCACCCGCATGGGCGCACGCGGGCCGGAAAGCGGCGCTTTCGAAGA
>JBBQAW010000450.1:0-2718 GCA_038316815.1 Burkholderiales bacterium | reverse complement strand
CTGCGCCTGTCGCGCTTCACACCGGCCGACCTGAAGCCCAACAAGAACCAGCCAGGCCTCGGTCCGCACCCCTTTCCGCCGCTGGCCGAAGCCCTGCTCGCCGCGCGCAACGCAGCGCACGCCAGCCAGGCCCGCGGCCGGCTGCGCCTGTTGCGACAGTGGCTTGAAGAAAGCCCGGCTGCCTTGCGCGACGCCCAGCGCCAGGCACGGGTGCAGAGCTACGACGACCTGCTGGTCAACCTGCACCGCCGGCTGGACCCGGCACTGGCCGGCCCGGTGGCTGCAGCCCTGGCGGTCAGTCTGAGCCAGCGCTTCCCGGCCGCGCTGATCGACGAATTCCAGGATACCGACCCGCTGCAATACGCCATCTTCAGCCGCATCTACCCGCCAGGCGCCAGCACCCGGCCGATGTTCTTCGTTGGCGACCCCAAACAGGCCATCTACAGCTTTCGCAACGCCGACCTGCGCACCTACCTGCGCGCACGCGGCCAGGCCGGGCGCGAGGCCACGCTGGGCGAAAACCAGCGTTCGGTGCCGGCGCTGGTGCAGGCCTGCAACGCGCTGTTCAGCCAGCACGACCAGCCCTTCCGCCGCGCCGACCTGCCCTTTCGGCCCGTGGGCGTGGGCAGCAAGCCGCGCACTGCGCTGTTTGGCGACGGCGCACAGCGCCCGGCGCTGCAACTGTGGGCTCTGCCAGATGGCAGCACCGGGCCCGTGCTGCCCAAAGAACTGGCCTTGACCGAAGCTGCAGCCGCCACGGCCAACGAGATCGTTCGTTTGCTGCAGGCCAGCCAGGCGGGGCAGTTGCGCCTGGGCGAACGCGCCGTGCGCGCCAACGACATCGCCGTGCTCGTGCGTTCGCACAGCCAGGGCGCCCGCATGCGCCAGGCGCTGGCGGCACGCGGCGTGGGCAGTGTCGAACTGTCGCAGGCCAGTTTGTTCGACAGCCCCGACGCCGAAGAACTGGCCACCGTGCTGGCCGCCGTGCTGCAACCGCAGCGCGCCGGTCTGGTGCGCGCCGCGCTGGCCACCGACCTGCTGGGCCTGGACGCCAGTGCCCTGGCCGCGCTGGATGAAGACGAAGCCGCCACCGCCGGCCACCTGCAGAAGCTGGCCGACCTGCGCGACCTGTGGGTGGCACGCGGCATTGGCGTCATGCTGCGGCAGCTGCAGCGCAGCGCGGCCCTGCCTGAAAGGCTGCTGGCGCGCAGCGACGGCGAACGGCGTCTGACCAACCTGCTGCACCTGGCCGAATGCCTGCAGCAGGCCGCAGCCGAGCATGCCGCGCCCGATGCCCTGCTGCGCTGGCTGCAGCAGCAGTTGGACGACAGCAGCGCGCGCGACGAAGACAGCTCGCAACTGCGCCTGGCTTCCGACCGGCACCTGGTGCAGATCATCACCATCCACCGCAGCAAGGGGCTGGAATACCCGTTCGTGTTCTGCCCCTTCCTGTGGGACGGCGCACCGGGCGGCGGGCGGGCGCGGCTGGAGGGCCTGGAAGGGCATGTCGAAGCCAGCGCCGAGAGCGTCATCGACTTTCGCGGTGGCGACAACGCCCGGGCCTGGAAGGCCGCCGCAGCAGAAGACCAGCGGGCCGAAAACCTGCGGCTGGTCTATGTCGCCTTGACGCGCGCCGCGCAGCGCTGCTGGCTGGTGGTGGGGCCCTATGTCCAAGGGCGGTCCCAAAGCCTGAAGCAGGCCGCCGCCAGCCCGTTGCACTGGTTGCTGCTGGGCGAACCCGCCCGGCCCAACGCGGCGGCGCTGGGCGCTGCATGGCAGGCCTTTGCCGCCACGTTGGCCGCCGCCCACCCGGGCGCTGCGGCGCTGCAGGCGCTGCCACCCGCGGGGGCAGTTGTCTGGTCGCCACCCGACCCGGGGGCTGACAGCCTGGCCGCCCTGCCCGGCCCGCCCCTGCCGCTGCGCACCTGGCGTATGGGCAGCTACAGCAGCCTGATGCAGGGCGCCCGACACGAGGCCGCTGCCGTCGACCACGACCGGCGGCTGCTGGCCACCGCAGCCGACGCCATGAGCCCGCCCGCGGCGGCGTCGATGGCCATACCCCCCGACGACATCCTGCGCTTCCCGCGCGGCGCATCGGCCGGCGAATGCCTGCATGCCGTGTTCGAAAACATCGACTTCACCGACCCCGCCACCTGGGGCCCGGCCGTCGATGCGGCCTTGGCGCGACATGCCGCCGAACTGCCCGGCGCACGCCCCGAGCCGGTGCTGGCGATGCTGGCCGATGTGCTGCACACGCCACTGCTGCCAGGCGGCCAACTGATGCTGTGCCGGGTGCCGCGCACGCGGCGGCTGAACGAACTGGAATTCACCCTGCCCGCCCCCGGCCTGCAAGCCGCCGCCCTGCAGACCTTGCTGCAGCGTGCGGGCCTGGGCACAGGTACGGGCGGGCCGCCGCTGGCCTTCGGCGCGCTGCACGGCCATCTGCGAGGCTTCGTCGACATGGTGTTCGAACACGCCGGCCGCTTCCACGTGCTGGACTGGAAGTCCAACCACCTGGGCGACGGCCCGGCGCACTACGACGCGCCGGCGCTGTCGGCAGCCATGTCGGCCCAGGGCTACCACCTGCAACTGCTGCTGTACACCGTGGCCCTGCACCGCTGGCTGCAGCAGCGCTGGCCGGGGTATGACTACGAGCAGCACATGGGCGCAGGCCTGTACCTGTTCGTGCGCGGGGTGCGCCCGGGCTGGTGCGGCGCC
>JBBQAW010000449.1:0-2737 GCA_038316815.1 Burkholderiales bacterium | reverse complement strand
CTGTCTGAACAGGCGCTGCCTACAATCCGCGGTCGCTGCCGGCCAACTGCTGCGTCCGGCCCCCGGCCTTCAGTTCGAAACCAAGGAAACCACCATGGAACACATCCTGCCCGCCCTGCCTTATCCCATCGATGCCCTGGCGCCTTTCTACAGCCAGGAAACGCTGGAGTTCCATCACGGCAAGCACCACAACGCTTACGTCACGAACCTGAACAACCTGCAAAAGGGCACCGAGTTCGAAGCCCTGGCGCTGGAAGAGATCATCAAGAAGTCCAGCGGCGGCATCTACAACAACGCTGCGCAGGTCTGGAACCACACCTTCTTCTGGCACTGCATGAAGCCGAACGGTGGCGGTGAACCCACGGGCGCGCTCGCCACCGCCATCAACGCCAAGTGGGGCAGCTACGCCGCTTTCAAGGAAGCTTTCGTCAAGAGCGCGGTCGGCAACTTCGGCAGCGGCTGGACCTGGCTGGTGAAGAAGCCAGACGGCAGCGTCGACATCGTCAACACCGGCGCTGCCGGCACGCCGCTGACGACCGAAGCCAAGGCGCTGCTGACCGTGGACGTGTGGGAACACGCCTACTACATCGACTACCGCAATGCGCGCCCGAAGTTTGTCGAGACCTACCTCGACAAGCTGGTCAACTGGGAATTCGCGGCTGCGAACTTCGCATAAGCGGCAGCACCGCCGCTACGGCGGCTGTGCTGCCCGGCAGCCTTTCAGTTCGCCCCGAATGGCTTGCCGCGCAGCTTGAAGCCGGCCTCGATGCCGCGCTTGGCAAACCAGCCCTGGCGCATTTCCAGCGCGAACCGCGCCGGCCGGGCCGAACAATGTGTTTGTTCATCCCGGGGTTGCATGTCGGCCAGGTTGATGATGGTTCCGTCCGCTGTCAAGTAGGCGATGGTCAGCGGGACCAGGGTGTTCTTCATCCAGAAGCAACGTACCTGATCGTCCTGGTTGACGAACAGCATGCCCTCGTTGCCCTGCATTTCGGTGCGCCACATCATGCCTGTGGCTTGCTGGGTGGAAGTCACCGCCAGTTCGGCCTTGATGACATGCATGCCGGCCACCAGGTCGGCGGTAGTCAGGCGCGGCTGCGGGCCTGTCTGTGCCTGCGCTGGCCATGCCAGGAAAAGCAGTGTGTAGGCTAGCGAACAGACGGAACGCAGCTTGATGTGAATCATGGTTTGAAGGGTAGGCAAGCTTTAGATTATCGGTTGCCTAGACACCAACCTGATGAGCGTCAGCCCCAACTTGCACCCTGCAGCCCTGTCGGCCATGCCTGGCGTGGCAGCGCCTACTGGCCACGCTACGCCCTGGCAAGTTGTTGATGACCCGGTCGAACAAGCGCGTTTCACGCGCTGGGTGACCGGCCCCGAAGGCCAGCGGCTCGGGGAATCCGCCCTGCAGTTGTCAGGCATGCACTGCGCGGCCTGCGCAGGGCTGATCGAAGACGCCCTGGCGCGCGTGCCTGGTGTTTGCAGCGTGCAGGTGGGCGCAGCAGCACAGCGCGCCACCGTGCGCTGGGACCCTGCGCAGACCCAGGCCTCGGCCCTGATTCAGGCCATCCGCGGGGCCGGTTACGGTGCCGTGCCCGACGCCGCTGCGCCGGCCCGGATGGCGCGGCGCGACGAACATCGCCAATCCCTGTGGCGCCTGTTCGTGGCAAGCTTTTGCGCCATGCAGGTGATGATGCTCGCCACGCCCAGCTACGTGGCCGGCCCGGGCGAACTGGCCGACGACTTGCGCCAGCTTTTGAACTGGGCCTGCTGGCTGCTGTCGCTGCCGGTGCTGGTGTTTTCTGCCGCACCCTTCTTTCGCAACGCCTGGCAGAGCCTGCGCATGCGCCGCATCGGCATGGATGTGCCGGTGTCTCTGGCTCTGGCCATCACCTTCGTGGCGAGCACCGGTGCCACCTTCGACCCGCAAGGCGTGTTCGGGCACGAGGTCTACTTCGATTCGCTGACGATGTTCGTCAGCTTCCTGCTTGGGGCGCGTTACCTCGAACTGCGCGCGCGCCATCGCGCGGCCGAGACGCTGGAAGCATCGCTCTCGGGCCTGCCCGAAACCGCGCTGCGCGTGGCTGAGGACGGCAGCGTCGAAACCGTGAGCGCGCAGCGCCTGCGCCCGGGCGATGCGGTCCGCGTGCCGGTGGGCCAGGCCTTTCCGGCCGACGGTTTGCTGCTGGCCGGCCACACACGTGCCGATGAAGCCCTGCTGACGGGCGAATCTGCGCCTGTGAACAAGCCCGAGGGCGCTGAACTGGTGGGCGGCAGCATCAACCTGGGGGCGCCGGTGCTGATGCGCGTGCTGCGCGTGGGCACAGACACACGACTGGAAGCCATCGTCTCGATGATGCGCAGCGCGCTCAGCCAGCGCCCGGCTTCGGCGGCGCTGGCTGACCGCTGGGCTGGCGCCTTCCTTTGGGCGGTGCTGTTGCTGGCGGCAGGCGCGGCCGCGGTCTGGAGCGTGCTGGACCCCAGCCGTGCCGTCTGGGTGGCGGTGGCGGTGCTCATCGTCACCTGCCCATGCGCCTTGTCGCTGGCCGCACCCGCGGTGGCCGTGGCCGCAGCCCGCGGTCTGGCGCGCCAGGGCGTGATGCTGCAGCGGCTGGACGCGCTCGAAACGCTGGCCCGGGTCACGCACATCTTCTTCGACAAGACTGGCACGTTGACCGAAACACGCGTGCGCTTGGCCGGTACGGGCTTGCTGCCGGCCGGGTTGGCCTTGCTGGGC
>JBBQAW010000448.1:0-2739 GCA_038316815.1 Burkholderiales bacterium | reverse complement strand
CGGTGGGCTGCTGCGTTCGTCGCCTGATCAGCGTCTGCGCAGGCTCGGCGAAGAGCTACTGCCGTATCGAAGTGGCGCACGGATGGGCGCCTGCGGTCATCGATGAGGTGTCGATGCTCAGTCGTAGGCTGCCAACTCGCGTCGCGAGCGTAGAGCAATCGCCATAGCTACCGCGCTCGACAACTACCGTGGCACTCGCCGCGGTTTCCTCCTTCGAGGCTTATGCAACACCTGCCCGACAGCAGTGAGGGTGTTCGACCGCTTGTGCGGCTGGGCAGGTGTCACACAAGCCTTAACAACAGCCGCCGGTGGGTACTGCCAGGCGTGCTCATGATGATTACCTCGAAGCGGCCCTTGGCATCAGCGATCGGCGCTGGCCTGAGTGGCGGCTATAGGGGGCATTTCGGTCATAGAGATTCCGCGACCCGACTGGCAACGCAACACCGACCGCTTCCCCATCACCTAGACTGGCGGTTGCGACCAATGGCTGCCTGCCACGGTTTTCTGGTCGAGTGACCGGTCTACATTGAGAGCAACCATCACGCGGCGTGGGCCTGCTGCGACGAAATCAAGGAAGCTGCCGTTCGACGAGGTGCGCCGACGGTCGGCGCCACACGCTGGCCGGAGGACTGCTCCTGACTGGTGCTGTCGACCCAAACCGGGTATCCGGCTGCCGCGGTTGCCGACCTTGAAGCAGTCTTTCGTGGTTGTACGCTGGGGCGCGAATCCGGACAGGCTCCTCAGGCTCGACTCGTCGATGAAGACGATCAGCCGGACTTCACGCTGGACTTTTTTTTAGCCCAGGCCGAAGGTTCCATCATGCGCCGAATCTACTTTCTGGTTCCGACAGTCGCGTTGGCGCGGGCCGTCGTCGCGCACTAGGACACGCCGCACCAAGATCTGCCGTCAGCGCAGGCGCATAGAGATCTGACCACGTGCCGGCCCTGCAGCGAGCCGCTGCCGCCGGTGGGCTGACCAGCCTGCTCGCCGGACTGGTGGCAGTCGCGCTTCCGCCCGCC
The DNA here is from genome assembly GCA_038316815.1 of Burkholderiales bacterium. Lineage (GTDB taxonomy): Bacteria > Pseudomonadota > Gammaproteobacteria > Burkholderiales > Burkholderiaceae_C > Rubrivivax. The sequence goes on along the minus strand of JBBQAW010000448.1, from coordinate 1,720 downwards.
GGGCTGCTGCTCGGCGGCGGCGCTGCATTGGGGCTAACGCTGCGAGGCGTAGGCTTTGGCGCCTGGATGTGGAGCATGGTCGGCGTGGGCCTGCGGCACAGTCGCATCGATCAGTACCAGTCCGCAATCAAATCGGGCCAGTTGCTGATGATGATCGACGTGCCTCGGGATCAGGTTGAGGAGATTGAGGGTCTGGCCACCGGCCATCATCCGGCAGCCGAGCTCGAAGGGACCGATCCGAATATTCCGACTTTTCCCTGATCCATCACGACCGCGGTCGCAGTTGTGCCAATGACGCGGGCCCGGGTTGGCTCGGGACTACACTGCGGCGAAGGAGAGCGACATGAACGATCTGACACCCGCAGAAGTCCAGGCGCTGCACGAGGCCCTGGACGACGAATACCACTCCTGGACGACCTACGACCAGGTGATTGCCGATTTCGGTGAACTGCGGCCCTTCACCAACATCCGCGATGCAGAAGCGCGCCACATCGGGGCGCTGACCGGCCTGTTCCTTCGCTACGGCTTGCCGCTGCCTGCGAACACCTGGCCCGGCAGGGCCCCACGCTACGACAGCGTGCAGGCCGCTTGCGAGGCGGCCGTCGCCGCCGAGATCGCCAATGGCGAGATGTATGAACGGCTGCTCACCACCACCGAGCGTTCGGACATTCTCAACGTCTTGCGCAATCTTCAGGCGGCCTCGCAGCAACGGCACCTGCCTGCCTTCCAGCGCTGCGCGCAAGGTGGCGGTGGCGGTGGCGGTGGCGGTGGCGGTGGCCGAGACGGCGGCGGTGGCGGGGGGCGGCATCGCCATGGCCCAGGCGTGCAGTCATGAGCCGTGTTGAGCGGCGTGCACCGACACGACGCGGACTGCCAGCTGAGCGCCGATGATTGATCGCCTGGCAGTCTTGCCGCAGTACCTCTTGCCCAAACGGGCGCTAACGGTGTTGGCGGGCCGATTTGCCGCCTCGCACAGCCGGAGGTGGACGAGATGGGTGATCCCCTGGTTCATCGCGCGCTACGGCGTGAACATGGCCGAAGCGGCCAACCCCGATCCAGCGGGCTACGCCAGCTTCAACGACTTCTTCACCCGCGCGTTGCGCTCCGGCGCTCGGCCGCTGGCGCAGGCCGACTGCGTCAGCCCGGTAGACGGCGCCGTCATCCAGTGCGGTCCGATCAACGGCGACCAGATCCTGCAGGCCAAGGGCCACCGCTACAGCACCCGCGCGCTGGTCGGCGGCGATGCCGGGCTTGCCGCGCTGTTCCACGGTGGCCAGGCCGTGACCCTGTACTTGAGCCCGCGCGACTACCACCGCATCCACATGCCCTGCGCAGGGCGCCTGCTGCGCATGATCCACGTACCGGGCGACCTGTTCTCTGTCAATCCGGCCACGGTGCGCGGCGTGCCCGGCCTGTTCGCGCGCAACGAGCGCGTGGTCTGCGTTTTCGAGTCGGACCGCGGTCCGTTCGTGCTGACCCTGGTCGGCGCCACCATTGTTGGCAGCATCGCCACCGTCTGGCATGGCGTGGTGAACCCGCCGCGCCCGGGCGTGTTACGCGAGTGGCGCTACGACGATCAGGCCATCGTGCTGCGCCCGGGCGACGAGGTGGGTCGCTTCCTGCTTGGCTCAACCGTGGTCATGCTGTTCCCGGCCAACACGCTGCAGCTCCAGGCCGACTGGGTGCCGGGACGCTGCGTGCGCATGGGCGAGGCCATGGC
>JBBQAW010000447.1:0-2755 GCA_038316815.1 Burkholderiales bacterium | reverse complement strand
GGTCTTGGACGTGGCCGAGGAAGATGGCCGCCAGATCGTCAGCGTGCGCTTCACCGGCCTGGTGGTGGAAGAGTCGGGTGCCGCACCAACAGCCTTCCGTGAAGTCTGGCACTTGGTTAAAGACGCTGGCACCGCGGACAGCGCCTGGGCTATCGCCGGTATCGAGCAGATGCCAGCGGCCTGAATCCGCACTGAACCCTGGCGGTCCAAGCGGACCGCCAGCCAGTAGGATGCGGGGATGACAGCCTTCATCGCTGCAAAGCGTTCCACCCGCCTGCGCATCCTCGCTCAGGTTTTTGCTGCAGCCGCCATCGTTTCGACGCTGAGCGGCTGTTCTGTTTTTCAGCAGCCCCCTGCGGCCGTGCTGGCCCCGCCGGCTGCCATGCGCCTGGAAGGCGTGCCTGTGCTCAGCCAGGCCGGGCTCGCGCCGATTCAGCGCTACAGCCAGGTCATAGGGCATACCGTGGCCGACTGGCACCCGCAGCAGCGCGAGATGATCATCAACCATCGCCTGCCCGGGTCCAGCACGAGCCAACTGTTCCGCCTGCGCAGCCCGATGGGCGCACTCGAACCCCTGACCGATGGCACCGACCCGGTGTCTGATGCGCGCTGGGAACCGCGCCAGGGCCGCTTCATCGTCTTCAGCCGCGGCACGGGCGGCGACGAAGTCTTCCAACTCTTCCGCCTGGACCCTGAAACGCGGGCGACGACCCAGATCACCCCCGCCGGCCAACGCCATGGGTTCGGTGCCTGGCTGCCGTCGAAGGGCCATGTGCTCTATACGTCGGTGCCTATCGACCGCACAGCCGAAGGTGGCACGCGCACCACTGTCTACACCACGCTGTCGATCGTCGACCCGATGAACCCGACGGACCCGAGCGGGCGCCGCATGGTGGCCGAGCTGCCAGGCGGCGGCTGGTTCGGCACCGAAATCTCGCCCGACGAGACCCGCGTGGCGATCACGCGCTATGTTTCGGCCACCCAAAGCGAAGTGTGGTTGCTGCGTCTGGCCGACGGCCAGCGCCAGCAGCAGCTGCCGGCCGCCGGCGAAAACCTGGTCGCCAGCCACTTCGCAGCAGGCTGGGCGGCAGACGGGCAGTCTCCGTTCGTGGTCAGCGACCGCGCCAGCGAGTTCCGCGAACTGATGCGCCTGGACATGGCCGCTCCCGCCGCTGGGGGCAGCGCCAGCCTGAAGCGGCTGACCGCCCATATTCCCTGGGACGTGGCCGACGGCGACCTCGCGCCCGCCAGCGGGCTGCTGGCGCTGACGGCCAATGTCGACGGACGCGACGAGTTGCGACTGTTCGACGCCAACACCGGCACTGAACGCGCCCTGCCTGCCGGCACCCGGCTGCCGGCAGGCAGCGTGGGCGCGCTGCGCACGCACCCCGCCACTGGTGAACTGGCCATGGTGATCAGCGGTGCGCAAGCCCCGGCCCAGGTGTTGAGCCTGGACATGAAGACCGGCGCCGTGCAGCCCTGGACCCAGCCGGTGACACCGCCCGGCCTGGACCTGGCCAGCCTGCCCGACCCGGAAATCGTGCGCTGGAAAAGCTTCGATGGGCGGATCATCAGCGGCATCCTCTACCTGCCGCCAGCGCGCTTTACAGGCCGGCGGCCGGTTTACATGTCGGTGCATGGCGGACCGGAAGCGCAGTCCAAGCTGGGCTGGAAGGGCCGGCTGAACTACCTGACCCAGGACATGGGCATCGCCGTTTTCGAGCCCAATGTGCGCGGCTCCTCAGGCTATGGCAAGACCTTCCTGAATCTGGACAACGGCCGCCTGCGCGAGGATTCGGTGGCGGACATGGGCACCGCCATCGACTGGATGGCCACGCACCCGCGCCTGGACGCCCGGCGTGTGGTGGTGGCCGGCGGCAGCTACGGCGGCTACATGGCCCTGGCAGCCAGCGTGCGCCTGGCCGACCGCATTGCCGGCGCTGCCAGCACCGTGGGTATCAGCAACTTCGTGACCTTTCTGGAGCGCACCGAAAGCTATCGCCGCGACCTGCGGCGCGTCGAGTACGGCGACGAACGCGACCCGGCGATGCGCAGCTTCCTCGAGAGCATTTCGCCCCTGAACCTGGCGGACAACATCCGGAAGCCGCTGCTGGTGGCGCAAGGCAAGAACGACCCGCGCGTGCCATGGCTTGAAAGCGAACAGATCGTGCGCAAGCTGCAGGCGCGCAACAGCCCCGTCTGGTATCTGCTGGCCGAGAACGAAGGCCACGGCTTCGCTCGGCGTGAAAACGCCGACTTCTACTTCGCTACGCTGGTGAAGTTTCTCGAGGTAACGCTTCTGAAATGATGGGCCATCGGCAGCGGCGCTGCCCCTTGCACGGCCAACTTGCCGTGCATCTTTCGCACGGCAGCCTGCAAGCCGATCTTCAGGCCGGGCTTGTTCCGGAACCCGCAGCCACCCGGCCTTTCAGCAACCAAAGCACTTCGTGAGCCGGCGGTGCCGGCCAGGTGTCTGACTGGGGTGGCGTGTCGCTGCACTCGCTGCACCATCGGCGCGCCAGCATCCAGCCTGCGTGCGCAACCACCAGCACCGGGGCCTCAACAGATTGCGGACCATGCCAGCACCTGGCCCGGTCGAGCATGGCATTCAAGCTCTCGCCGCCGCCGGGTGCGGTGGTGGCAAAGGCGGCGCACCAGTCGTCCACCTCGGCGCGCCCGATGTCGTTCCAGCTCAGGCCGTCCCATCGTCCGAAATCCATCTCCAGCAGCGCTGGGTCGATGACGTGCTGCCAGC
>JBBQAW010000446.1:0-2776 GCA_038316815.1 Burkholderiales bacterium | reverse complement strand
GAGCTTAGCCACCCAGGGCACGCGCCGTCAGCGCGCGCTTCAAAGGCCCCAGGCCATTGACCAGACTCAGGCCCCGGTTGCGAAGTTCCTTCACCACCGGCTGCGGGCTGGCAAACAGCTGCAGCAGGCCGTCAGTGACCTGGCCCATGGCCAGCGTGGGCCCCGCCCGTTCGCGTGCGTAGCGGCGCAGCAGGCGCATGTCGCCCAACGGACGCCAGGCCTCGCGTTCAGCCAGCACGCGCGCCAGGGCGGCCACGTCGGCCAGGCCCAGGTTCAGGCCCTGGCCGGCCAGCGGGTGCACCAGGTGGGCGGCGTCGCCCAGCAGGGCCCAGCCGGGCCCGCAGACGGCTTCGGCGCGCGCCAGCTGCAGCGGCCACTGGGCACGGTCACCCACCAGGCGCAGCGTGCCGGCGGCACCGCCAGTGGCGTCCATCAAGGCCTGTTCGATTGCGCTGGCGGGCAGGGCCATCTTGGCTTCGGCCTGCGCGTCGGGCAGCGACCACACCAGGCCCAGGCCATGGCCGGGCTGCGGGCGGTCCAGCGGCAGCAGGGCCAGCACGTCCGGGCTGCGAAACCATTGCAGCGCCTGGCCAGCATGCGCTTGGTCGGACACCAGCCTGGCCGCCACCCCGCGCTGGCCGTAGGCCTGGCGCGGCATCTTCACGCCCAGGCGCTGCCGGGTCGGTGAATCGCGGCCTTCGGCCAGCAGCTGCAGCGGCGCCTGCGCGTCTTCGCCCACGGTGTCGATGTGCGGGGCGAAGCGCACTGCAGCCTGTAGGGCGGTGTCAAGTTCAGCAGCGTCGACGATCCAGGCCAATTCGGCCACACCCTGGGTCCAGGCCGAGAAAGCCAGCACCGACCCGGGCACATCGCCTTCCACACGCATGTCGTGCACGGCAGTGCGCGCATCCAAGGGCAGGGCGTCCCACACCTTCAGGCTGGTGAGCAAGGCAACAGAGGCGGCGTTGAGCGCATAGGCACGCACATCGGGCGAGGTACCGCGCGCTGCACTGGGCACCAGGCCGATCTTCAACCCCTGGCGCGACAAGGCCAGCGCAGCGGCCATGCCAACAGCCCCTGAACCCCGAACGACGATGTCATGAACATTCATCAATGCATTGTAGGTAGGCCCCCAGGCGACAATCGCCGCGCTACCACTTCACCACCAGCCCTGCCGTGACCTCTGACACTAGCCCCCTGCCCTGCCGCATTGCCAGCCTGCACCTGCACCCCGTCAAAAGCTGCGGTGGCCTGGCGCCGCAGGAAGCCTTGCTGATCGAGACCGGCCTGGACCTGGACCGCGCCTGGATGGTGGTGAACCCGCAGGGCGAAATGCTGACGCAGCGCGAACTGCCGCGGCTGGCCCTGGTGAACTGCAGCCTGCGCGAAAGCGACGTCGTGCTGCGTGCGCCGGGCATGCTGGCCATGCATCTGCGCCTCGACACGGTGGAAGACGCCACCCGGGTGCGCGTTTGGGACGACATCGTCAAGGCCTACGACATGGGCGCCCTGGCCGCCCAGTGGTTCAGCGACTTCCTGGGCCGGCCTGCGCGGCTGGTGCGCTTCGACCCCGAAGAACGGCGCCTGGCCGAAAGCCAATGGTCAGCCGGCACCGAAGCCGAGACGGCGTTTGCCGATGGTTTCCCGCTGCTGGTAACGAGCACGGCTTCGCTGGCCGACCTGAACGCCCGCCTGGCTGCCCGCGGCCAGGCGCCGGTGACGATGGACCGCTTCCGGCCCAACCTGGTGCTGGACGGGCTGCAGGCCTTCGACGAAGACAACATTGGCGACCTGATCATCGACACGCCAGAAGGCCCGGTTCACCTGCGCCTGACCAAGCCATGCGTGCGCTGCAGCATCCCCAATACCGACCCCGCTACCGCCGAGGTGGGCCACGAACCCGGCGACACGCTGGCCGGCTTTCGTGCCGACGCCCGCGTGGGTGGCGGCTTGACCTTCGGCATGAATGCCGTGGTGCTGGAAGGCGTTGGCCGCACGCTGCGCGTGGGCCAGTCCGCCCAGGCCAGCTGGTCGTTCTAGTGCACCAGTCAACCGGCGCTGCCTTCATCAGGCCTGTGGCCGGTGCTCGGGCAGCGGGATGAATTCGGTTTCGCCCGGCACGGCCGGGAAGCGCCCCGCGGCCCAGTCGTCAGCGGCCTGAACGATGCGTTCCTTGCGGCTCGAAACGAAGTTCCACCAGAGGTGGCGCGGGCCCAGCGCGTCGCCGCCGATCAGCATCACGCGGGCGCTTTCACGCGCACCCCCGCTGGCCGACAGCATCGGCTCGTCACCTGGCGCCAGCAGCTGCATCGTCTGCGGCTGCAGCGGCTTCCCGTCCAGTTCAACGGCGCCTTCGACAACGTAAACCGCCCGTTCGCTGGCCAGGGGCAGCGGCAGCGCGTCGCCGGCGGCCAGCACGATGTCCAGAACCAGCGTCGGTGAACACACCACCACGGGCGATGTGGCACCAAAGGCCGTGCCGATCAGAACCCGCAGCCGCGCGCCGCCCACTTCCAGCTCTGGCAGGTCTGCGGCCGGCGTGTGCGCAAAGCGAGGTTCGCTCTCCTCGTCTGCCGCCGGCAGCGCCGCCCACAACTGCAGGCCGTGACTGTGCCGCACGTGGCCACGCAAGTCGTCAGGCGTGCGCTCTGAATGCACGATGCCCCGCCCGGCCGTCATCCAGTTGATGGCACCGGGTTCGATGCGCTGCACGGCGCCGGTGGAGTCGCGGTGCTGCATGGCCCCTTCGAACAGATAAGTCACCGTGGCCAGGCCG
>JBBQAW010000445.1:0-2782 GCA_038316815.1 Burkholderiales bacterium | reverse complement strand
TCAGCCACGACCGCGAATTCCTGGATGCCATCACGCGTGTGATCGTGCACCTGGACGAATGCACCTTGACCCGCTACACCGGCAACTACAGCGCGTTCGAGGAGATGCGCGCCGAGCGCCTGTCGCAGGCCTCGGCAGCCTTTGGCAAGCAGCAAGAGCGCATTGCGCATCTGCAGAAATTCATCGACCGCTTCAAGGCCAAGGCCAGCAAGGCCAAGCAGGCACAAAGCCGCGTCAAGGCCCTGGCGCGGATGGAAAGGCTGGCGCCTGTGTTGACGGCTGCCGACTTCAACTTCGAGTTCCGCGAACCGCTGAGCCTGCCCAACCCCATGCTGTCCTTTGACCGGTTGACTTGCGGATACATGGTGCCCCCGGTCGCCGAGCACGGCGACACGCCCCCCGAGGGGGCCAGGCCCGCCTTGGGGCGGCCCGGCGCCGGGCCTGCCCGCAGCGGCGAAAACGGCGACACGCCCCCCGAGGGGGCCAGGCCCCCCCCCTTGGGGCGGCCCGGCGCCGGGCCTGCCCGCCGCGTCGAAATCGTCGGCGGCATCAGCCGTTCGGTGCTGGCCGGGCAGCGCATCGGCATCCTGGGCGCCAACGGCCAGGGCAAGAGCACGCTGGTGAAGACCATCGCCAAGGCGCTGGCGCCGCTGGGCGGGGTGATGACCGAAGGCAAGGGTCTGAGCATCGGCTACTTTGCGCAGCAGGAACTGGACGTGCTGTCGATGGACGACGGCCCGCTGATGCACATGGTGCGGCTGGCGCGCGACGTCGGGCCGCCCGGGCGCGAGCAGGAACTGCGCGATTACCTGGGCACCTTCCGCTTCACCGGCGCGATGGTGACGCAGGCGGTCGGTTCACTCTCAGGCGGCGAGAAGGCCCGTCTGGTGCTGGCCATGCTGGTCTGGCAGCGCCCCAACCTGCTGCTGATGGACGAGCCCACCAACCACCTGGACCTGACGACACGCGAAGCGCTGTCGATCGCGCTGAACGAATTCGAGGGCACGGTCATGCTCGTCAGCCACGACCGCGCGCTGCTGCGCGAAGTCTGCGACGAGTTCTGGCTGGTTACCCGTGGCGGCGTGTCACCGTTCGATGGTGATCTGGACGATTACCAGAAGTGGCTGCTGGACGTTTCGCGTGCGCTGGCGAAGGGCCAGCCACCCCCGCCCGTGCCGGGTCAGGCGTTGGCCGCGGCCGCCGCGCCTGCTGCCGCTAGCGCGGCGCCGTCTGCTTCCACTGCTGCGTCAGGCTCTGCGGCCAAGGCTTCGCCCACATCCAGGCCTGCCGGCCGGGACGACCGCAAGAGCGGCGCGCAAGCCCGTTCGCAGTTGGCCAACCGCACGCGGCCGCTGCGCATGGAGGTGCAGCAGATCGACACCCGCCTGGCGGCCCTGGCGGTCGAGAAGCCGGCACTGGAACAACAGCTGTCACGCGGCAAGCTGGCCCCAGGCGAAATTGCCGATATCGGCCGGCGCTTGAATCACATTGCCGCCGAGGTCGTGACGCTGGAAGAGCGCTGGCTGACCCTGCAGGGCGAAATCGAGACACTGACGGCAGCCGGGTAGGCGTCGAAGCCTGGGCCGCAACCGCGCATGTAGTCTGCTCGTGCAGCCTGCGACGCGCGGCAAGGTCAACGTCAACGTCAACGTCAACGTCAACGTCCCGCTCGAAGGGGCGTGATGTGATGAATCGGTGACACCCCCATGACCACGGGGTCGTCACAGCGGCAGGACGGTGGGTGCTGTCACGGCATTGTCACGGCTTGTTCATACGGTCATGTCTTTCGAATTGACTTCGACCGAGGAACCCGCCCATGCGCACCCGCCACCCCCTGCAAGCCCTGCCCCTGGCTCTGGCCGCCACACTGGCCCTGGCCGCACTGGCCCAGGCCACACCGGCCCAGGCCATAGGCACCAACCCGATTCAGGCCATCACACCGCTGTGGACCTTCAGCCACAACGTCGCGCCGACCATCGGCCGTTCTTCTGAGATACCGGTCTTCGACGCCGGCACTCAGGCGCTGTGGGTCATCGGCGGCAATGGCATCGATGTGCTGAATCTGGGCGGTGAACGCATCCAGACCTTCACCGCCAGCGCCTTCGGCAACATCAACAGCATCGCGATCAGCGGCAACACGCTGGCCCTGGCTTTCACGAACGGGACCAACGCGGGCCTGCCCGGCAACGTGCATTTCTTCGATACCGCAACTTTCCTGAGCCAGGGCGCCAATGCCGCCCTGCTGGGCAGCGTGACCGTGGGCGCCGTACCCGACATGCTGACCTGGACAGCCGATGGCAGCCGCCTGCTGGTGGCCAACGAAGGTGAACGCCAGAGCGAAGCCAACAACCCGGTGGGCAGCGTCAGCCTGATCAACGTCACGCGCACTGGCAACAACCTGTCCACGACCGTCAACACTGCTGGCTTCACTGCCTTCGACACCCAGGTGGATGCGCTGCGCGCCAGCGGCGTGCGCATCGTCGGCAGCACCCTGCCTTCGGTGGCCTTCGAGCCCGAATACATCGCCATCGCCCCCGGCGGCCAGTTCGCGCATGTCACGCTGCAAGAGAACAACGCGATCGCCGAGCTGAACCTGCAGACGGGCCAGTTCACGCGCATCCTGCCGCTGGGCAGCAAGGACTTCAACGCGCCCGGCAACGGCATCGACCCGAGCGACCAGGACAGCGCCGTCGGCAACTTCCGCAACGTGCCCGTGAAGGGCCTGTACATGCCCGACGCCATCGTCAGCTACAGCAGCGGCGGGCAGAGCTTCTTCGTCATG
>JBBQAW010000444.1:0-2818 GCA_038316815.1 Burkholderiales bacterium | reverse complement strand
AGCGCGTGGCGGTGCGCGTGCTGGGCCTGGACGCCCTGCGCGTGCCGGCCGTCGCCCCGGCCCTGCTGCCCCGCGCCGCAGAAGGCGAAGGGAACCTGGCCTTCCTGGACCCGGACGCCGCCTTCGCCAACCCCGCCGCGCGCGACCGCCTGGGTCTGGCCGATGGCGCCACGCTGGCGCTGCAGTCGGGCCCGGCGTGGCAGCGCATGCGCCTGGCCGGCACGGTGCCGGCCGGTGGCACGCCGCTGGTGGTGATGGACATCGCTGCCGCGCAACACCGCTTCGACCTGGCCGGCCGGCTGTCGCGCATCGACCTGCGCCTGGTGCCCGGCACCGACACCGCCGCGCTGCTGGCGCGGCTGCAGTTGCCTGCCGGGGTGCAGGCGGTGTCGCCCAACGACGCCGAACAGCGCGTTTCCAACCTCAGCCGCGCCTACCGCGTCAACCTCACCGTGCTGGCCCTGGTGGCGCTGTTCGTCGGCGCGTTTCTGGTGTTTTCGGTCGTGGCCCTGTCGGTGGCCCAGCGCACCCCTGGCCTGGCCCTGCTGGGCGTGCTGGGCATGACAGCGCGTGAAAGGCGCAGCCTGGTGCTGCTGGAATGCGCCGCGGTGGGCCTGGCCGGCAGCGTGCTGGGGCTGGCCCTGGGCGCGGGCATGGCGTTCGGCGCCTTGCGCTTCATGGCGGGTGACCTGGGTGGCGGCTACTTTCCGGGCATCACGCCCAGCCTGCAGTGGGGCTGGGTTTCCGCCGGGGTGTTTCTGGCGCTGGGCATGCTGTCGGCATTGCTGGGCGGCTGGTGGCCGGCGCTGCAGGCCGAACGCATCGCCCCGGCGCAGGCGCTGAAGGGCCTGGGCCAGATCGACACCCGTTCGCCTCCGGCCTGGCCAGGTCTGGCGCTGATTGCCGGCGGCACCGCCGCGGCCTTCGCCCCGCCCATTGCGGGCCTGCCGCTGGCGGCCTATGTGGGCGTCGCGGCGTTGCTGCTGGGCGGCGTGGCCCTGGTGCCCGCCGTCGTGCACGGCGTCCTGGCCCTGCTGCCAGTGCCGCGCGGCGCGCTGGCCTTGCTGGCGGTGCAGCGCGCACGCTTTCAGCGCCGCACCGCCACCGCCGCTGTAGCGGGCGTGGTGGCCAGCCTGGCCTTGAGCGTGGCGCTGACGATCATGGTCGCCAGCTTTCGCACCGGCGTCACCGACTGGCTAGACAGCGTACTGCCCGCCGACCTGTACGCGCGCAGCGCTGGCAGCGGCAACGCGGGTGACCAGGCCTGGCTGCCGCCGGACTTCGCAACCCGGGCTGCCGCCTTGCCGGGCGTGGCGCGTGTGCAGGCGGCGCGCACGCGGACGCTGCAGTTCGCACCCGGGCGCCCAGCCGTCAGCCTGATCTCGCGCCCCCTGACCGTGCCGGACGACGAGCTGCCGATGGTCGAACCCGCCCTGCCTGCGCCCACGGGAGAGCTGGGTGTTTACGTCAGCGAAGCCATGGTCAGCCTGTACGGCGCGCGCCCCGGCACGGTGCTGTTGTTGCCGCTGGCCGACCCGCCCGTGCCGGCACGCGTGCTGGGCGTGTGGCGCGACTTCGCACGCCAGTTCGGTGCCGTCGTGCTGGCCGACGACGACTACCGGCGCCTGACCGGCGATACCCGCATCAACGACCTGTCGCTGTGGCTGCAGCCCGGGGCCAACACCGCCCAGGTGCAGGATGGGCTACGTTCTCTCTTGCCCGACCCGTCGATGCTGGAATTCGCCGCCAGCGCCGAACTGCGGACCTTGAGTCTGCGCATCTTCGACCGCAGCTTCGCCGTCACGTACTACCTGCAGGCGGTGGCCATCGTCATCGGCCTGGTGGGCATTGCCGCCAGCCTGTCGGCCCAGGTGCTGGCGCGGCGCAAGGAATTCGGCCTGCTGGCCCACCTGGGGCTGACACGCGCGCAGGTGGTGGCTGTGGTGGCCGGTGAAGGTGCGGCCTGGGTGGCCGCGGGCGTGCTGGTGGGCGCGGTGCTGGGCGTGGCCGTCAGCCTGGTGCTGGTGTTCGTGGTCAACCCGCAAAGCTTCCACTGGACCATGCCGCTGGTGCTGCCGGTGTGGCGTCTGCTGGCCTTGTGCGCTGCCGTCTGGGTGGCCGGCGTGGCCACCGCCGCGTTCAGCGCGCGACGCGCGGCGGGCCGCGCGGCGGTGTTGTCGGTGAAGGAGGACTGGTGAATCCGCAGCGTAGGCATTGGCTGCTTCAAATCGCAGGGCTGACGGGGGCCGGCACGGCGCTGGCGCAAGCTCAGGCACAGTTGCAGCCACAGGGGCAGACGCCAGCGAAGGAACCCGCGAAAATCGCAAACCCGGTCGCAAACCCGGCCGCAAACCCGGTCGCAAACCCGGTCGCAACCCCGGCTGCAAACCCGGCTGCAAACCCGACCGCAAGTCGATCGGCAGAACCAGACGCAAATCCAGCCGCAAACCCGGCCGCAAACCCAGCTCTGGACCCAGCCGCCGACCCGGTGCGCCGCGGCCGGCCGCTGCAGTTTCCACGCGACCATGGCGCGCACCCAGGGCAGCGCACGGAGTGGTGGTACGCCACCGGTTGGCTGTCGTCGAGTGGCGACGTTGCAGCCGAAAGCGGGTCTGGTACGTCAGCCAACTCCGCCAAATCAGGCAAATCAGGCAAATCAAGCTCCGCGGGCCTGTTAGGCTTTCAGGTCACCTTCTTCCGCAGCCGCACCGGCCTGGCGACCCACCTGCCAGGCCGCTTCGCACCGCGTCAGTTGTTGTTTGCGCACGCCGCCATTACCGACCTGGACGGCCAGCGGCACCTGCACGACCAGCGCCTG
>JBBQAW010000443.1:0-2821 GCA_038316815.1 Burkholderiales bacterium | reverse complement strand
ACCTTCGCCTACCCTGCGCTGATGCCGCACCCACTGGCCTATGTGTTCAAGCGTGAACTGCTTTATGTGCCCTTCTTCGGCTGGGCCATGGGCCGGCTGGACATGATCCACATCGACCGCAGCAAACGCGCCGAGGCCTGGAACAAGGTGGCTGCGCAGGGCAAGCGCCTGGCGGCCGAGGGCGTCTGGGTCATCATGTTTCCGGAAGGTACGCGCACGCCGCGTGGCGAGCAGGGCATCTACAAAAGCGGCGCTTCGCGGCTGGCCATTGCCACGGGCGTGCCCATCGTGCCGGTGGCCGCCAGTTCAGCCAAGTGCTGGCCGCGCAAGAGCTTCCTGCTGCGGCCGGGGGTGATCGATGTGTCGATCGGCCAGCCCATCCCCAGCACCGGGCGTGAAGCCGAAGAACTGATGCGCGAAGTCGAGACCTGGATAGAGGCCGAGATGCGCCGCCTGGACCCGCAAGCTTACACAGCCCAAGCGGAGACAGCGCCAGCAGGCGCCTAGGCTTCCTACAATGCGGCCCCATGCCGGGACACCGCAGCGCACCGACTTCCACTGACGCCCCGGCACAGCTGTCTCTGTTCGACACGGCTGAAGTCGCTGCCAGCAGCACGCCTGCCAGCTCTGGTGTGCCGCTGCCGGCCCGCCCGGCCATTACCCCGCCCGCAGCATTGCCCCCGTCTGGCGCCCCTGGCGCAGCCACCCGCTACGCGGCCTTCACCCACCCCCAGGCCGAACGCGAAATCGTGCTGGGCGCCGGCCACCGCGTGGCTTTTGCCTTGCGCCGCGCCCGCCGGCGAAGCATCGGTTTTTCCATCGGCGCCGAAGGCCTGACGGTCAGCGCCCCGCGCTGGGTCGGCATGGCCGAGGTCGAATCGGCCCTGCGCGAAAAGTCCACCTGGATCTTGCGCAAGCTGCACGAACAGCATGAACGCGGCCAGCGCGTGGCCGCAGCGCGTGTTGAATGGCGTGAAGGCACGACCCTGCCTTTCCTGGGCCAGACATTGACGCTGGTGCTGGACCCGCGCACCACCGGCGCCCAACTGCAGGGCGCCGACAACCCTCTGCCGGGGGTGCCGCACCTCACCCTGCACCTGGGCTTGCCGCAAGCTGCCGCGCCGGCGCAGATTCGCGACACGGTGCAGTCCTGGCTGCAGCGCCAGGCGCGCCGCATATTCGAAGAACGCTGCGCCATCTTCGCCCCCCGCTTGGGGGTGAAGATGAAGCGGCTGTCCATCAGCTCGGCCACCACGCGCTGGGGCAGCGCCAGCGCCGATGGCTCGATTCGCCTGAACTGGCGTCTGGTGCATTTCGGCTTGCCCGTGATCGACTACGTCGTTGCCCACGAACTGGCCCACCTGCGCGAGATGAACCACAGCACGGCCTTCTGGGACGTGGTGCGCAGCGCGGTGCCGGCCTTCGAGCACGCACGCGGCGCCTTGCGCACCGAAGTGTTGCCGGTCTTCGACTGAGCATCCCCCGAAAGGGGGCCTCTGTATGGGGGGCACTCGAAGCACCGCCTCTCCGCCAACGGTGGGATGTCGCCGGCAGCCGACGAAGCCACACTCAAAAGGTCAGTTGTCATCACCACAGCACCTGTCGGTGCGGGTGCCTGGAGGCCCCGCACGTTCGGCCACAAGAGCAACTCGAACTCAGCCGAAAGTAGACCGGCGGCCCCGCAAGCTTGTTTTGCGGGGCCGCCGTTTTGCTTTGTGGCGGGTTGCTTGGTGGGGAGAAGCCGTCAGCCCGCCACGGTGTAACGCAGCACGCCGTCTGCCACCGGCAGGGCGCGAACCTGGCCCATCGCCGCCAGCGCATTCAGGTGCGCTATCGACTCACCCATCGCAAAGGTGGTCTGGTGCAGGTCCAGCTGGCGCTTGAAGAGCACGGGCAGAAGGTCAGCCGCGCTGTGCGGACGCTGGGCGCAGGCGGCCAGCACCTCGGCGAAGCGGTCGTCGTGGTGCGCATGCAGCTGCGCGATGCGTTCGTGCAGGCCCCTGAAGGGCTTGCCGTGCGAAGGCAGCACCAGCGTGTCTGCCGGCAGGCTGCGCATCTGTGCAGTCGACTGCAGGTAAAGCATCAGCGGGTCGGCCTCGGGCTCGATGTCAATCACGCTGACGTTGGTGGAAATGCGTGGCAGCACCATGTCGCCCGAGATCAGCACGCCCAGGGCGGGGCAGTGCAGGGCGATGTGTTCGGGCGCATGGCCGTAGCCGGCGATGCAGTGCCAGGCCTGGCCGCCGATGTCCAGCGCCAGGCCGTCCATCAACCGCCGGTAGCGGCCGGGCACCTGGGGCACCATGCTGGCGTAGTAGTTGGACCGCGCCCGCACCTTGGCCAGCGCCTCAGGGTCGGTCAGGCCGTGCAGGGCGAAGAAGCGCGCGGCGTTCTCGCCACCAAAACCGGTGGTCGTCTGGCTCGCCATGCGCGCCGCGTTCCAGTCGGTGGCGCTGATCCAGGCCCTGCATTCACGGGCCCCCAGACTGGCGCCGTCGGCGCTAAGCGACCTCCCGAGGGAGCTGGCCCCGCCTAGGGGCGGCCCAGCGTCGGGGCCGGCCGGCGTCGTCCATCGTTCGCACAGCCAGTGCGCCAGACCGATGTGGTCGGGGTGCATGTGGGTGACCACCACGCGCAACACCGGCAGGCCGGCCAGTTCGTGTTCGAAGATCTGTTCCCAGGCCGCACGCGTGGCATCGTTGGCCACGCCGCAATCCACCACCGTCCAGCCTTCGATGCCGTCCTGCCGGTCGCGCAGCAGCCACAGGTTGATGTGGTCCAGCGCAAAGGGCAGGGGCATGCGCAGCCAGCGCACGCCGGG
>JBBQAW010000442.1:0-2824 GCA_038316815.1 Burkholderiales bacterium | reverse complement strand
GTCGGGCCAGGACTGCCTGTATTCTGGCCGGTGAGCTTTCTCACCGCCCGCAGCCCCACCCGCCATGACCGTCACCCTCGAAGTCGAACACGTCACGACGTACCGATACGCGCGAGCGGTCCGGTTCGGCGAGCACCGGGTGGCCTTTCATCCGCGCACCGCGCACGACATCCGTGTGCTGAGTGCCAGCCTGCAGGTCTCGCCCGAAAGCGATCAGCGCTGGATCCACGATGTGTTCTCGAACTCGCTGACCATCGTCAAGCCACTGGTGCCGGCACAAGAACTGGTGTTCACGGCCCGCTTCGTGATCGAGCACGATGGCATACAGAACGATGAACTTCCGGTCGACCCCGGCGCCAAGTTCTATCCATTCGAATACTCGGCCGATGACCGGTATGACCTGTCGAATTTTCTGCCGCTGCAGTACCCGGCAGACGCCGCGGTGGTGCGCGAGTGGGCTTCAAACTTTTTGCCGCTGCGCGGACGCACCCATACCCGTGACATCCTGTCCAACATCAACGAAGCGATGCGCAGCGACTTCATGTACGCCGCGCGCGACGCCACCGGCACGCAGAGCCCGGGCACCACGCTGCAGTTGCGCAGCGGCACTTGCCGCGATTTCGCGCTGTTGATGATGGAAGCAGCCCGTGGCCTGGGGCTGGCGGCGCGCTTCGTCTCGGGCTACATCTACGACGCTTCATTGGACGACACCCAAGCCACCGACATCCGCAACTTCCAGAGCCGCGACTCCGGCGGTACGGTCGGCTCGGGCGCTACCCATGCTTGGCTGCATGTCTTTTTGCCGGGTGCGGGCTGGGTGCCGTTCGACCCGACCAACACGCTGTCCGGCGGCACCGACCTCATCCGTGTGGCCTTCACGCGGACACCCGAACAAGCGGCGCCGGTGGTGGGCAGCTGGTCTGGCGATGCCGGCGACTTCCTTGGCATGACCGTGTCAGTCAAGGTGCGCCGGTTGGCTCCCCGCCCCCTGGCGCCAGCAACTTCGGGCTAAGGCCCGTTTTGGCGTAAGGGCGTATGGGCGTATGGGCGTATCGGCGCGTTGGCGCAGCTGTCGCGGCCAGGGCCTGGGTTCCGAGGGTGAAACGGTCAGGCAATCACGCAGTCAAGCTGGCGGGCTTGCGCGCCTGCATCGCCAGCCACACCAGCGCCACCATCACCACGCCGATGGGCAGCAACGAACCCAGGTTCAGCAAGGTCCAGCCCTGTGTCGTGATCAGTGCGCCTGAAGCAAACGAGCTGATGGCCATGGTCCAGAACACGGTGGTATCCATCAGACCCTGGGCGCGGTTCTTTTCCTCGGGCCGGTAGGCCTGCGTCAACAGCGTGCTGCCGCCGGTGTAGAGAAAGTTCCAGCCTACGCCGAGCGCAAACAGCGCCACCAGGAACTGCATAACGTCCACACCCGACAGCGCCACCGCCACGCACACCAGGTTCAACAGCGCGCCGACGAACATCACCGGCAACGCGCCGAAACGCCGGATCAGGTGACCCGTGAAGAAGCTGGGCACGAACATGCCCAGCACATGCCATTCCAGCACCATTGCGGCGCTCTCAAAGGGATGCTTGCACTGCTGCATCGCGATGGGTGTGGCGGCCATCAGCAGGTTCATCACGCCATAGCCCAGCGCCGCGGCGATGACGGCGACCGCGAATATCGGCTGCCGCAGCAGTTCAGCCGTCGGCCGGCCCGCCGCAGAACCAGGCGCAGGCGCCACGTGGGCGGGAAACCGGATGAAGGACATCACGACCAAGGACAGCAGCGCCACACCCACCAGGGCCAGGTAAGCGCCAGCGAAGGGCACAACGAACCAGGTGCGCGTGGCACTGGCCAGGTTGGGCCCCGCGAAGGCGCCCACCACGCCCCCGGCCAGCACCAGCGAAAGCGCCCGTTCCTTGTACGCCGGCGCCACCAGCTCGGCCCCGGCAAAGCGGTAGAGCGCACCGTTGGCGCTGTAAAAGCCGGCAACCAGGGTCGATGCCACCAGCAGCCAGAAATTCTGCGTGTAGACAGCGAGCGCGCAACTCGCGGCCGAGACCATGGCCACCAGCAAACCGATCTGGAACGAGCGCTTGCGGCCAATCTGCGCCTGCAAACGCGACACCGGCATGGCCGAGAGCGCAGCGCCTACGACATAGCCCGTTATCGGCAGCGTGGCCATCCAGCCCACGGGCGCCAGCGCCAGGCCCACCAGGCCGTTGATGGCGATGAAAGTGACGTTGTTGGTCAGGAACAGCGCCTGGCAGGCAGACAGCAGCAGCAGATGGCGATTCATCGCTTCGATCATCGCATCACGTCGATGCGCGCAGCGCGGCCGGCGCGCCGATGCGGTGTCGCCCATGGAGACAGTCACGCGCGCCTTGTCCGCAGCGCGGCCGGCGCGCGGATGCGATACAACGCAACATGCTCACGCCTTCCCTGCCCGCCTCGGGCCCGGCCAGCAGTGCCGCAGCACCGCCGGCGCGCACGCCGCTGTCGCACCACGAAATCCTGAAGCTGGTCGAGCCTTTCCGGCCCAGCGGCTGGGCGCTCGACCTGGCGGCCAGCGACCGGCTGCAGCGCCGTTTGGTTTTCCGCCCTGCCGACCCGACGGCCGCAGCGGCAGGGTCGGCAGAGTCGGCCGGGTCGGTGCAGGCCTGCTTGGTGCTGGAAGGCCTGGGTACGGGCAGCTGGCAGCTGACCCGCCAAGCCACCCACAGCACCGGGCTGCAAGCCAGCGTGCAGGCGCTGGGCCTGCCGCCGGCAGACTTGCTGGCACTGGTCGAACGGGTGGCGATAGACCGGCACTTCAGGTCTGGCCCCGGT
>JBBQAW010000441.1:0-2826 GCA_038316815.1 Burkholderiales bacterium | reverse complement strand
GCAGTAATTCCAGTAGCTGCCTAAGCGCGCGCCCAACCAGGGTTCGCCGATGTTGCGCGGGTCATCGAAACCCGCCACGCGGGAATGGACAAAGCCCACCAAGCGCTGCTGTAACGGCCGGTCAAGCTCGGCAGCGTTCGCAGTCCACGCCGCTGTCGATCCCAGCCAAAAAAACCACGCGCTTGGGCCAGCGACCATACCGGCATCAGTTCCACCCGGTCACCGTATTGCATGACGTGCAGCTTCTGTCCTGGGTGCAGGTTCAAGGCGCGTCAAATCGACCTGGGCATGACGACCTGGAATTTTGAGGAGACAGCGACGGTTTCCATGACGAGGCTTTCTTGATCGATTGGAAGCCGTAGCACGCTCGCGTGCCGAACAGAAAGTGGTGCATCGTCGCGCGTCATGGCACGCACGCCATGCGAGGCCGCATGCAACGGGCCACTCACCACCGCTGACCGCACGGCTCCCAGATGGACTTTCGTGTGGATTTGACGGACCCGTACCAGCGTCCTTCCTCTAGCGATCCCGCAGGAACCGGTTCGACATCCTCACTCCAGCCTGAACAAGAACATCGTCAGCTTCGTCAGCCGGCAGCAAATACGGCAGGCCCCGATGGCGTTCCGCAGCCAGACCCCGGCCACTCAATCCGCCAACGTCATCACCTGCCCCGTCATCAGCGCGCGCACGCGGTGCGGGCTGGCCTGGGCGGCAATTTCGGTCATCACTGCGTCCACCTCGCCGGGCTTGATGTGCGTGATGTAGACGTCGGTGGGCCCGGGCAGGTGGGCCAGTTCGGCCTGCAGCTGCTGCGGGCACAGGTGGCGGCTGATGCCGGCCAGTTCGATCTCGTCGTCACCGAAGGCGGTTTCGATGACCAGGGTGGACACCCGCAGCGTGGCCAGGCGCGCCCACAGCGCGGGGTTGGGGCCGGTGTCGCCGGTGAACACCCAGGCGCCCGGAGCGCGGCGCTCGGCGCCGGCAGGGGCCGGCGCGGGCAGCACGGCGAAACCCGCGGCCGGCACGGTGTGCGCGGCGGGCAGCACTTCCACGCGGTGGGCGCCCAGCTGCAGCACTTCGCCGATGGCCATGGGCACGAAGCGCAGCACGGGGGCGTCGGCGCTGGGCAGGCGGCTGAAGTCGGGCCAGATGACGCCGTTGAAGATGTGGGTGCGCAGCGCCGCGATGGTCTCGGGCAGGGCGTGCACGTCGATGGGCGGACGGCCGGCGGCATGGCGGCGGCGGGTGACGGTGTCGGCCAGCAGGCCGATGCTGAGCACGTGGTCCAGGTGCGAATGGCTGATGAGGATGTGGTCGACGCGGCACATCTCGTCCAGCGTCAGGTCGCCCACGCCGGTGCCGGCGTCGACGAGCACGCTGTCACCCAGCAGGAAGGAAGTGGTTCGGCAACCGGCAGCGATGGCGCCCGAGCAGCCGAGGACGCGAATGTGCATGTGCGTGAGCGTGGGCGCGAAGCCTGCGGAGTGATGGAGCGATGGAAAGACGGAGCGATGGGGCTCAGCGGCTGCAGCCGCCTCAGCGAAACATCATGTGCCGTGGCGGGACCGCTGGCCATCCGCATGGGATTAGAGCTTCGGTTTGCTGAATGCGAGCGCCTGCTGCCGTGCGCTACCGTGCGCTGCCGTGACCGCTTTCACGCCACCAAGCTGGTGAAACCCCGGAAGCGGAATTGCCGCAGCGCTGGCCAAGCCCGGTGAGGTTCTGCTTTTCGCGGGTGACGGCTGCGACGCCTGCATCCCGCCAGGCCTCGTGAAGGCGGCAGGCGGCGGCCCCCGGGGGATGAGAGCGGCCCGGGAGTGGCAAAGGCCGTCGGCAACCTATATTGGCGCCCTGTCCATCCGCGTCTGCCCCACCATGACCATCACGACCCTGTTCACACACAAGCGCTCGCAAGCCGTCCGCCTGCCTGCCGAGGCGCGCTTCGAACCCAAGGTTAAACACGTCGAGGTTCGGGTTCGGGGCCACGAACGCATCATCGTGCCCGTGGCGCACCGGTGGGACAGCTTCTTCGCCACCCCGGCCAGCATGCGCGATGACCTTCAGCCCGAACGCGCGACACAGCTTCAACCGGAGCGGGATGACCTGTGAAGCGCGGTGCTTCGCGTGAGGCTTCACGACTCCGGGCCTTCACCCCAAGCCGAACGGGCTCAGCGAAAGATGAACTGCATCTGCGTGCCGGCCAGCTCGATCACGTCGCCGTTGCGCAGCGGCACTGAATCACCCACCAGGGGCACGCCGTTGACGCTGGGGCGTGAAGCGCCTTCGACGTGCGCGAAGGCATAGCCGTTGGGCCGCTTGGTGATGCTGGCCACCTGCACGCCCGGCTTGCCCACGGTGGTCACCACCTTGGTGAGGGTGACTTCGCGCCCGGCGGCCGCGCCGTTCAGCACCTTGATGGAGGCTGGCGGCACGGCTGCAGGCGCCGGCGGTGACAGTGGCGGTGAAGACAGCGAAGGGCCCAGCCCGCCGAAGTTGGAAGGCGCACCCAGCGTGGGGCGCCCGGACTGCATTGGATGCTGCGACGGCCTGAAGGGCGGGCCGCCAGCGCCCATGCTGCTGCCGGGCCGCATGATCATGGTCTTCTCGTAGTCGCTGCTTTCGTCGACGAGGTACTTGATCTTGTACTTGCCGATCTCGACCGTGTCGTTGTGCGTCAGCAGCTGTTTCTTGATGGCCTTGCCGTTGATGTAGGTGCCGTTGGTGCTGTTCAGGTCTTCGATGAAGACGTCGGCGGCCACCATCTGCAGCACGGCGTGTTCGCCGCTGACGGCCAGGTTGTCAATGACGATGTCGTTGTAGGGCCGG
>JBBQAW010000440.1:0-2838 GCA_038316815.1 Burkholderiales bacterium | reverse complement strand
ATCGAGCAAAGCGCCGCAGTTGGCCAAATCCGAAAGATGGGTCGCCATGGTGCGCTTTATCGTCGACCGAATACTGGCCGCGCAGCCCAAACCCCGGCTGGCTCCTGTCGCCTTACCGAGTGGCTAACTGAGGAATCTAGGGTGAAGCCAGGGTGTTGAAGAGGAAGTGCGGCTGAATCTGCGCCGCTGCCAACTGCCGCGCCATGTCGGCAGCGCGTTCGCGTTCTTGCAGTTCACGCAGCCGGGCGGCAATCTGTTCGCTGCGGTAGACAGTCAGGAACCAAAGGCCGACATTGCACGTCACCGCCAGGCCCATCGTCACCCCGATCAGCCAGCGCCCAGTCTCGGCTTTGCTCTGGCCCGACCCGACCGCCAGGCCCATCACCACCAGGCCCATCACCACCAGGCCCAGCAGTACGAAGCCCCAGTTTGCCGTGTTCAGCAGCCGGCGTTCTGGCCGCCACCACAGCCGCTTGGCCAGCGCGGCCAGCACGACCAGGCCGCCGACCAGCAGGCCCGTCGCCTGTGCCAGCAGGGGCTGGGGCACGGCCTCCAGCAAAACCATTGCCATCAGTACCCCCAGCAAAGCGCTCAGAAAGACGAGGGTGCGGCTGGGCGCGTCGTGGCCTACGCGCGCCAGTTCTTCATCCGTGAAGACGCGTACCGGGCCCGGGTTCCAGATCTGCGACCAGTCGATGCGGTCGGCTGCGGGTGTGGCGCTGGCGGGCGCGCGGGCGCACGCCCAGTTCGTTGCGCGGCGAAGCAGCTTCATGGGTGCGTCCCCTGGGGTTCAGCTTGCACGGTGATGCAGGCGCGGGTGCCGGGCTGCAGCGCTGCCAGCGTCAGGCTGGCGCGTGCCCCGAACTGATGTTGCAGGCGCTGGCGGCAATTCTCCAGGCCGGTGCCGGGCTGCCAGCTGGCGGCCAGGCCCGCGCCGTCGTCGCTGACCCACAGCTGCCAGCCGTTGGCCAAGGGGCGTGCCTGAACCTGAATCGTGCCGCCTTGCAAAGCCGGCGCGATGCCGTGTTCGGCGGCGTTTTCAACCAGGGTCAACAGCAGTCCGGGGGGCAGCAGCACGCCGGCCACAGCCGGGTCGATGTCGATCTGGCTGCGCAGCCGCTCGCCCAGCCGCGTCTGCAGGATGGCCAGGTAGTGGCTGGCGAGCGCAGCTTCGTCGGCCAGCGTGGTTTGTTCCTGCGCCAGAAGTTCGGTCGACCCGCGCAGAAAGCTCGTCAACGTGCGCAGCAGCGGGCCGGCGCGCGGGTCGGCGGTGTCGACCCAGTGCTGCACGGCGGCCAGGGTGTTGAAGATGAAGTGCGGTTGAATCTGCGCCTGCAGCAGCCGCAGCTGGGCCTGCGCGGCCTGGCGCGCGGCGTTGTCGCGTTCCTGCACCAGCCGCAGCGCCTGCAGTTCGCGTTCGGTGTGTTGGCGACGCACCTGGGCCACGCCCCAGCTCAGGCCCAGCAGCAGCAGCACCAGCGTCGCCACCAGCGGCAAGGTGCTGAAGGCGGCGTCGCGCAGGGCCTGGCCCAGCGTGTCGGTGCGCAAGCCGCCATGGCGCACGACGCGGCCGACGACGAAGCCACAGGCCAGCCCCAGGTAGGCCAGCAGCACGGCCACGCCGGCGCCCCGCAGCAGACGCTTGCCACTGAATTTTTCCGGCTGCAGCCAGGCCTTCAGCACAGCCAGCGGCAGGCTGAGCCAGACGAACAGACTGCACAGCAGCGCCAGCCACAGCGGCAGGCCCGCGGCCTGCAGGCCGGCGGCGGTGGCCCCTGCGGCTGCCAGCAGGCCCAGCCACAAGCCGGCCGCACGGCGGCTGTAGAGCCAGGCGTCCACGCGCTCGACTTCGGCCCGCAGCGGCGCGGGCAGCCGCGCGTAGTACGGGCCTACCCAGCGGGCATAGGCACGCTGCAGGCGGTTGCCTTGCGACAAGGGCGGGGTCAGCCCCGTCAAAGGCGGTAAGTGCGGTAAGGGCGGTGAAGGCGGTGGAGGCGGTAGGTGCGGTAAGCGCGGCAAAGGCTGCAGCGCCTGCAGAGGCTGGGGAGCCTGCAGAGGCGGCAGAGCCTGCAGATGGGGACTGTTGGCTTCCATGGCGCCCAGTCTATGCAGGCGCGCGCGCTCTGTGTTCGTCAGACGGGCTGACGGCCGGCCAGGCGGGCAAAAGGCCGATTTCAGCCGATGAACCGTGCGCCGCCCTCGAACACGCGCAACTCGCCGGGGGCGAAGGGCAGCCAGGCCTCGTCAGCCGTCAGCGGCTCGGTGGCGACCACGGCCACGCGGTCGCTGGGGGTGGTGTGGGCGGCAAAGTCCACGCTCAGGTCTTCGTCAGTCAGGGTGGCCGCCGTGAAGGGGTGGCGGCGTTCGACCGAATACAGCTTCGTCGTGCCATGCGCCCACAGCGCCTGCCCGTTGGACAGCAGCATGTTGAAGCTGCCGTGCGCCGCCGGTTGCGGCAGCAGTTCACGCAGGGTGCGCGTGAGTTCACCGACGCTGGGCATGCTGGCGTGGGCTTTGGCCAGTTCCTGCATCAGCCAGCAGAAGGCGCGTTCGCTGTCGGTGTCGCCCACCGCGCGAAAGGCGGCGTGCAGGCGCGGGGCGTAGTCCTTCAGGTCGCCGTTGTGCGCAAACACCCAGTAGCGGCCCCAGAGTTCACGCACGAAAGGGTGGCAGTTCTGCAGCGCCACGGCGCCCACGGTGGCCTTGCGGATGTGGGCGATGACGACTTCGCTCTTGATCGGGTAGCGCTTGATCATCTCGGCCACCGGGCTGCAGGTGGCGCCGTCGCGGTCGATGAAGTGGCGCAGGCCGCGGTCTTCGAAAAAGGCGATGCCGAAG
>JBBQAW010000439.1:0-2897 GCA_038316815.1 Burkholderiales bacterium | reverse complement strand
GGCGGGCCGGCTGGCGCGTTCATGAATGCAACGGGTCGATGCCGGCGCCACGCAACAGCCGGGCGGTGCGAATCAGCGGCAGGCCGACCAGGGCTGTGGGGTCGTCGCTGTCGATCGCGTCCATCAGGGTAATGCCCAGGGCTTCGCAGCGGCCGCTGCCGGCGCAGTCGTAGGGCTCGTCCAGGCGCAGGTAAGTCTCGATCTCGTCGTCGCTGAGGGTCCGAAACCGCACCTGCACGCTGGCCAGGTCTTCGGCTTGGTACCCGGTCTCGGTGCAGACCACGGCCACTGCGGTGTGGAACTGGACTCTGCGCCTGCGCAGTTGTTGCAGCTGCGCCGTTGCGCGCGCGTGGTTGCCGGGCTTGCCCAGTGCAAGGCCGTCGAGGTCGCAGACCTGGTCAGAGCCGATCACCACTGCCTGCGGGTGCAAGTGGGCGACGGCCTGGGCCTTCGCCAGCGCCAGACGCAACGCCATCGCCAGCGGGGCTTCGCCGGGCAGGGGGCTTTCGTCGACGTCGGGGGCCACGATGTCGAAAGGCAGACGCAGACGCGTCATCAGTTCGCGTCGATAGCGTGAGGTAGACGCCAGGATGATCGGACGGGTCGGCATGCGCCGGATTGTCCCATCGCCGGCAGCGCTACACTGATTGCAGCCATGCCAGCCAAGCCCATCGAACCCTCCGCAGACCCGCGCCGGCTGGACCTGCGCACTCTGGCGCGGCTGGGCGCCGTGTTGGAAGGGCGCTTGCCGCAGGCGGGTTTTCAGCGGCTGTCGCAGGCGGTTGAAAGTGCAGCGCAGGGCGCCGAAGTGGCATGGTCCGCGCGTGGTGAACTGCGCCCCGTGAAGGGGTGCGACCCGCAGGTCTGGCTGCACCTGGCTGCGAAGGTGCAGGTGCAGCTGGTTTGCCAGCGCTGCCTGCAGGGCCTGACCGAGCCTTTGTCCGTTGCGCGCAGCTTTCTGTTCGTGCCAGACGAGGAAGAAGCCACGCGGCTGGACGAAGAGATGGAGGATGACGTTCTGGTCCTGCCACGGTTTTTCAATGTGCTGGAACTGCTGGAAGACGAACTCATCCTGGCTTTGCCCATCGTGC
The DNA here is from genome assembly GCA_038316815.1 of Burkholderiales bacterium. Lineage (GTDB taxonomy): Bacteria > Pseudomonadota > Gammaproteobacteria > Burkholderiales > Burkholderiaceae_C > Rubrivivax. The sequence continues at coordinate 1,806 of JBBQAW010000439.1, read as the reverse complement.
CCAGACACGAAGTCTGTCCCGAGCCCTTGCCGCAACCCATCGATGATCTGGGCCTGGAAGCTGCCGATGAGCTGGCCCCTCACCCCTTCGCTGCCTTGGCGGCCCTCAAGAAGCCGCAGCGCCCGAACTGACGACGCTGACCGTTGCCGTGCTACAGTCGCTGGCTTTGCAATTGCGGCAGGCCCCGTCTGGGCCAGGGGTTCGGTTGGCGATGCGGCCTAGTGTTTGGACTGCTCTTCGGATTGCTTTTCAGATTGCTCCTTGGAGCATAAGCCGCCCCCCGATTTCAGATTTTCGCAAGCAACATTTTTTCAGGTTTCCAGGAGTTACCAGCCATGGCTGTTCAGCAGAACAAGAAGTCGCCGTCGAAGCGCGGCATGCACCGCTCGCACAATGCCGTGGCCGCGCCGGGTATGGGCATCGAGCCCACCACGGGTGAAGTGCATCTGCGCCATCACATCAGCCCCACCGGCTTCTACCGCGGCCGCAAGGTCCTGAAGACCAAGGCCGACGCCTAAGCATGAACAGGCCCCGGCGGGTGGCGCTCCAGCCTGCCGGCTGATGACGCCACGCGATAGCCGCGACCTGTGAGCCTGCCCGCCGAACCGGCGCCCCTGACGAAGGTGCGCATTGCCGTTGACTGCATGGGCGGCGACCATGGGCCAGCCGTGACTCTTCCGGCATGCCAGGCCTTTTTGGCCGCACACCCGGGCGCTGAACTCATCTTGGTCGGCACCGAAGCAACGCTTGCACCTGCCCGCAACTGGGCACGCTGCACGGTCCAGACGGCAACCGAAGTTGTCAAGATGGACGACAAGATTGAAGTGGCCTTGCGCAAGAAGCGCGACTCTTCGATGCGCGTTGCCATCTCCCAACTCAAGGCGGTGGGCGAAGCGCCGCCTCTTGCCCATGCGTGCGTTTCGGCCGGCAATACGGGCGCCTTGATGGCCGTGGCGCGCAACGTGCTCAAGACGGTGGACGGCATCGACCGCCCCGCCATTGCCACCGTCATGCCGAACCGCAAAAACGGTTTCACCACCGTGCTCGACCTTGGCGCCAACGTTGACTGCACGCCAGGCGACTTGTTGCAGTTCGCCATCATGGGCAGCGCGCTGGTGGCAGCAGTCGAGGGCAAGGCGCAGCCGAGTGTGGGCCTGCTCAACATCGGTGAAGAGGCCATCAAGGGCAGCGAAATCATCAAGCGCGCCAGCGAACTTCTGCGTGCTGCTGGTGATGCCGGCGACCTGAACTTCCACGGCAATGTGGAAGGCAACGACATCTTCAAAGGTACCGTGGACATCGTCGTCTGCGACGGCTTCGTTGGCAACGTGCTGCTCAAGACCAGCGAAGGCCTGGCCTCGATGTTGGCCGACATGATCAAGCAGGAGTTCACCCGCGGGCCCTTCAGCCTGCTGGCGGCCCTGGTGGCCAAGCCGGTGTTGAACCGCTTCAAGCGGCGTGTGGACCCGCGGCGCTACAACGGCGCGGCCTTGCTCGGCCTGCGCGGCCTGGTCTTCAAGAGCCACGGCGGCGCCGATGTCTTCGCCTTTGAGCAAGCATTGGCGCGCGCTTATGATGCAGCGCGCAACCGCCTGCTAGACCGCGTGCACGAGCGCATCAGCCATAGCCTGCAAGCCCGGCAGCAACCCGCCGCTGGGCTGGGCAGTCTGGCCCAGGAGAAAGCGGCATGACCCCCAGTTTGGCACCGCGCTATTCACGCATCACCGGCACTGGCAGTTGCTTGCCGCCGCGCCGTTTGAGCAACGCCGACATGGTTCAGATGCTGGCCGAACGCGGCATCGAAAC
>JBBQAW010000438.1:0-2903 GCA_038316815.1 Burkholderiales bacterium | reverse complement strand
GTGGGGCCTGGCTGCCGATGATTCAAACATCGCAGCCTTCATCCAACCCAGCCCAGGAGTCCATCATGTTCCAACGCCCCAGTCGAAACCTGTTCCGCCGCGCCCTTTCGTTCGCCCTTGCCGCTGTCATGACGACCGTCATGCTGGGCGGCATCGGCAGCCTGGCGCAGCCCGACGACAGTGCCCCGCAATGGGCGCAGCACAGCAGCAGCACCGTCGCCTGAGGGCGTGCACGTGAAGATGCTGCTCTTCTTCATGGGCTGGTGCCTGCTCTTCGTGCTGAGCTGGCCCGTGGCCTTGGTGGCTTTGGTGTTGGTTCCGTTCGTGTGGCTGCTGTCGCTACCGCTGCGTCTACTGGGCATCACGGTCGACGCCGTCTTCGCCCTCGTCAAGGCGATGCTGATGCTGCCCGCTCGGCTGTTGGGCGCGCGCGGCGGCTGAATGCCCGATGGCGCGCCTTTCCGGGTGCAGGGTCAAGGTTGGCGGTAGCGTGCAGCAAAGATGAACTGCCCAAGTCTTCGCACCAGATGACCACGGCCTGGTAGCGCGCCGGGTCTGCCCCGGCAGGTAGGAGCACGACGAAACCTTGGAAGGTCTTGACCGCGCCCACCCGCAGCACCTGCCCTTTCAGGCGCAGGAATTCCGCCTCGGTCTCGATCAATTCTGGCGACAGGTAAAGCTGGTAGTCAGGCCCGGGCGCGAATCGGCCTTGCAGGCGGACAGCCTGTGCGCCCACCGAAACCCGGCCTTCCCCCCAGTGCAGCGCGTCGCTGTCCTTCAGGTCACGGCGGAACTGGCCGGTGAACAGGGCGCTGCCGGCCTGTGCAGCCATTTCGCCCTGGCTGGGCCTGGCGGGCGCTGGCAGATCGAAGCCGTCGCGCTGCCTGCGTTCACCGCACGCGTCGCACGCGCGGGGACAGGTTGGTGCCCGCCAGTTCCAGGTAGAAGGCGCCCCCAAAGCCCCGCCGCACCTTGACCTTCGGATTTTGCAAATTCAGCGCCGCGGTGCTGCCGTCTTCGATTTCCCAGACCTGCCCGTCGGCAAACGTGAAGCGGGTGCGGGGCCCCCAGCCTTCGACCGTACCTGTGATGACGCTGTCGATCGCAGCGACTGCCGCTGCGGGCGCTGGCAGCCCGAATCCGCTGCTCTGGGCCGCGGGCGCCGCAACAGCGGGCTGCGCGCGAAGGGGAAGCTTGTCGTAACAGGCCAGGCGCTTGGCCGCATCGGTCTCTTGCCGGCATTGCAGCAGGCCAGCGTCGTTGTCTTGCGCCAAGGCGGCGCCGCTGGCCCACAGCAAACCAGCGCAGACGGTGCAGCCAACCCGCGCCGCAAGCCGGCGCGGCGGCACTTTGGCGGCCACGCGCCATGCGGTGTCTCCCGTCCATGGTGCTGTCGGGATGCCTGGGGTGGCTGCCAGCGCAGTCTTCGGGGATGATCGGATCAAGGTCATGGGTGGGTCTCGCAAACTCGATGAAGCCTGGACGCTGGGGCGCCCGCTCTGCCGCAGTCTATCCAGCAGTGCGGTTCGATTCGAATCGCGCGAAGGCGCTTCAACCGCGCAGGTGGCAGGCCACCCAATGGCCATCGGCACTCTGCTTGAGCTCGGGCTTTTTGGTATTGCACAGCGGCTTTTGCGCAATCGGGCAACGGGTGTGAAAGTGGCAGCCTGAAGGCGGGTGAATGGGGCTGGGCACATCGCCTTGCAGCTGAATGCGCTGGCGTTTGACACTGGGGTCCGGAATTGGCACGGCCGAGAGCAGGGCTTCGGTGTAGGGGTGCAGCGGGTTCGTATACAGGGCCTGCGCCGGCGCGATTTCGACGATGCGGCCCAGGTACATCACGGCCACGCGGTCGCTGATGTGTTCGACCACGCTCAGGTCGTGGGCGATGAAGATGTAGGTCAGCCCGAACTGGTCCTGAAGGTCCTCGAGCAGGTTGATGACCTGGGCCTGGATCGACACATCCAGCGCACTGACGGCTTCGTCGCAGACCACGAGCTTGGGGCTGACGGCCAGAGCGCGCGCAATGCCGATGCGCTGGCGCTGGCCACCGCTGAATTCATGCGGGAAGCGGCGCATGTGGTCGGCGCTCAAGCCCACGGTTTCAAGCAACTGGGCGATGCGGTCGTGATACTCGCTGCTGGTCTTGGTCAGCTTGTGGATGGTGAGCGCCTCGCCGACGATGGCGCTTACGGTCATGCGCGGGTTCAGGCTGGCATACGGGTCCTGAAAGATGATCTGCATGTCGCGCGCCAGCGCACGCAACTCAGCCTTGCTGGCCTGGGTCACGTTCTTGCCTTCGAACCACACTTCGCCTGAGGTGGGTTCCACCAGGCGCAAGATGCAGCGGCCGGTGGTGCTTTTGCCGCAACCACTTTCGCCCACCACGCCCAGTGTCTCGCCGGGCTGCAGTTCGAAGCTGACGCCATCGACAGCATGCACACGTTCCGCCGCTCTGCCCAGCAGGCCGCCCTTGATGGGGAAATGCTTGACCAGGTTTTCGACCTTGAGCAGGGGGGCTGTCATGTTGTCGCTTGCTGCATTGCTACGTTGTGTATGTCTGCCTTCGGCCCTTTGCGGACGTTCGGTTCTCGCCTGTTGCGGAAGTTCTTCTCGGACCCTTCGGCGTGCTTGCGTTGTCCCTGGGCTACGTCAGCCGGGTGGCCCCCGCCGCTCAAGTCCCCCGCCGCCGGCCGGCGGGCGACGGCGCCACCGTTAAGTGGCTGCGGGGGCCACCCGACTGCCGCAGCCCGCCCGCATGTTTGCGTGCGACGGTAGCGTGCAAACGATGCTGCCGCAAAGGCGGGCTTGGCTTGGTTGCGGCGCGCACGAAAGGCGCCGAGAACGACTGCCGCAGCCCGCCAGCATGTTTGCGTGCGACGGTAGCGTGCAAACGATGCTGC
>JBBQAW010000437.1:0-2906 GCA_038316815.1 Burkholderiales bacterium | reverse complement strand
GCGCAGCGCACGGCTTGCACCCGGCCGGCGCGGTGGTCGAAGCCCTGCACGTCGCCTTGCACGAAGCGTGCACCGCAAGCCTGCGCCTTGCGCTTGAAGGCCTGCAGCAGCGCCGGGCCGTCGAACCAGCCTTCGCCGCTCAGGCCCAGGCTGGCCAGCTGCAGGTCGTCGCAATGCAGCCAGGGGAAGCGCTGCGCCAGTTCAGGCGCTGTCAGCAGCGCCACGTCGGCGCCTTGTTCGCATTGCAGGCCGTGCAAGCGGCGCAGCGTGGCTGCGCCTGGTGCCGCATCCGCCAGATACAGGTAGCCTGGCTCAACCAGGCCCACCGTGGGTTGATCGTCGCCAACGGCCAGTTCAACGCCCACCCGGCGCAAGAAGTGCAGGCTCCAGCGCGACAGCGCCATGTTGACCGGCTGGCTGAACTGCTGGCGGATCGAACTGGCCGACAGGCTGCTGGAAGCCCGCGTGTAAAGCAGGTCGCGCTCGACAACGGTGGCGCGGATGCCATGGTCGCGCGCCAGGAAACAAGCCGTGGCCGCACCCATCACACCACCGCCCACGATCACTACACTGCTTTGCATGATGCAAGTTTATTCAGCCGACGATGTCCATGCCCGTCTGCCCTGGCCTGTGCTGGCCGATGCGCTGGAACGTGCCTACCGCGCTGGCGCACAGGTGCCGCTGCGCCACACGCATGCGCTGTCGCCCAGCGACAGCCTGCTGCTGATGCCGGCCTGGAACGACACGCTCATCGTCACCAAGCTCGTGACCGTGATGCCCGCGGCCGCACACACCGTTCAGGCCACGCTGCTGGTGCTGGACCGCAGCACCGGCGAGCCGCTGGCCTGCATGGACGGTGAAGCCGTGACGCTGCGTCGCACTGCGGCTGTATCGGCGGTGGCTGCGCGGCACCTGGCGCGGGTTGACGCGCGCCGCCTGTTGCTGGTGGGCACGGGCCGGCTGGCGCCATGGATGGCACGCGCCCACTTCGCCTTGCGGCCGGGGCTGCAGGAAGTAGCGGTCTGGGGCCGCGACGCCGCAGCGGCGCGCGCGTTGGCCAAAAGCCTGGCGCTGGAAGCCTTGCCAGCCGTTGCAGTGCAAGACTTGCCTTCAGCAGCGCAAGCGGCCGACATCGTCTGCTGCGCCACCACGGCCACGGCGCCGCTGGTGCAGGGCGCCTGGCTGCGCGCGGGCACCCACCTGGACCTGGTCGGCGCCTTTCGCCCGCACATGCGCGAGGTCGACGACGCTGCCGTGCTGCGCGCCCGCATCGTCGTCGACGGGCCTGGCGCCTTGGTCGAAGGCGGAGACCTGGTGCAACCTCTGGCCAGCGGATGCATCACGCGGGCCCACGTGGCTGGCGACCTGACCGACCTGTTGTGCGGCCGGCTGCCTGCCCGCCCGGAACTGCCGCAAGACTCACAGCGAGACCCACAGCGAGACCCACCGCAAGACCTCAGCCTGTTCAAGTCTGTGGGCATGGCGCTGCAGGACCTGGCAGCAGCGCAGGCCGTTTTGGCTTCACGCTGACGCCACACATCAGGGCGTTCCAGCCCCCCAGTCTGGGGGGCAAAAACCCTAGGCAGCCCGGTATGCCCCCAACGGCGGGTCATCATCCAGGGTACGTATATGCCGCCAGCCGGCACGCGAGCTGGTTTGTTTGCCGAAGAGGCAACTGCCAACCTTTATTGATGGTCTCCACTGAGGTTTTGAGCGATGACACACCCTGCTTCTTCCGCCCAGTTTCCCGTTTCCCGCCGCCGGGCTTTGCCGGCGCGCAACATCGTGGCGTTGGCTTGTGCCTTGGCCGCGGCTGGCCTGGCACAAGCCCAGACCCCGCTGTCCCAGCTGATGGTGCAGGGCCAGCAGCCCGCGCAAATGGCCCTGTCTGACGATGCCCAGTTGACGGGTTCAGTGCGCGTCATCGTGCAGTTCACCGAGGCCGCCGTCGTTGACGCCCGCCCCGTGACCGGCCAGCGCGTCACGGCCCAGGCCCGCGCCGAGATGCAGCAACTCAGCCGCAGCCTGCAGGCTGCCAAAGCCCCGCGTCTGGCTGCCATCCGCAGCCTGGGCGGCACGGTGCAGAACACGCTTGAGTACAGCGTCAACGCCGCCGTCGTCGTCATCGACGCCGGCCAGATGGCCGCACTGCGCCGCATCCCGGGCGTCAAGCTGGTGGAACCCGCGGGCGTCTACCGCATGTCGCAGTCGGTTCCGACCGTGCCCCAGCTCATCGGCACCTTGCCTGTCAACCAGGCTGGTAACGGTGGCCAGGGCGTCGTCATCGCGGTGCTCGATTCGGGCGTTGACTACACCCACGCATCGTTCGACGGCCCCGGCACCCGTGCCTACTACCTGGCGGCCGTGCTGGGTACCGGCCCGACGACGATCGGCGACACCCCTGGCGTGTACCCGAACGGCAGCTCGCGCGTCAAGGGCGGTTATGACTGGCTGGGCGAGACGTGGAACAACGGCACCAACCTGATCGTTACGCCCGACCCCGACCCCATCGACAACAAGCAGGCCCCGGCTGACTTCGCAGGCCACGGCACCGAATCTGCCAGCGCAGCGGCCGGCAGTGCCGTGCCAGCCGGTGGTCTTCAGCCCGGTTCGGCCCCGCTGGCCATGATCCTGGCCTACCGCGGCTGCAGCCGTACCAGCACGGCCTGCGAAGGCAGCGCCTTGCTCAACAGCATCGACTCCGTCGTCAAGTACGCCCTGGGCATGCCCAACGAAGGCCAGCCTGGCGCCAACAACCCGGTCATGCCCGCCGGCACGCGTTTCGTGCTGAACATGTCGCTGGGGGCCAACTATGGCAACCCGCAAACCAATGCGCTGTCTGAGGCTTCGCGCAATGCGGTTCGCGCCGGCGTCACCGTCGTCGCGTCGGCTGGCAACAGCAACAA
>JBBQAW010000436.1:0-2910 GCA_038316815.1 Burkholderiales bacterium | reverse complement strand
ACTCGTGCCGCCATAGATCGGCCAAGCGCATCAGAAGGTGTGGACTTGGGCGAGAGACGGTCATCGTGTCGATTCGGCTCGCATGGTGGGGTGCAGAGCCATCTCGGCTCCTCCTGGCATTCTCGGCATGCGCCGCGCACTCATGAGCGCTCAGGGCGGGCTCGAAGCCTGGAATGCCTATTTGTTCACGTTCGCCAGCTCCTGATCAAAAGCAATATCGGCAAATGAAGCTGGCGCTGGCCGCAAGAGAGAAAGCGTTTCTTTTCGTCGGGGAGCGACACTGTTGGGTGATGGCTGTATGTGGAGACCGGTCGTCGCGGGACAGGAATTCGCCGCAGTCGAACCTCCGAAACCGGCCGGCAGCCGCCGCACGAAGCCAGCGAGCGGCGTTTTGCTTTTCCCCAGTTCGCGGTCTTTCGATCCGATTGACCGCTATCCACTTTGCGTGAAAATTGGCGCAGGTACGGCCCGTCAAGCCTTGTTGCTCAACACGCTCGAACCTCCCGGCAGCGATTCGGCCGCCCCAAAGGGCCGACAGCTGCAACCAGCACCCACCAGTCGCATAACTGTGGCGCTAGTCACAGCTAACTTGGCGCCCTATGTCGGGATACACAGCCCAGCTGCGCGCGCCTGACTCCGCCTCGCCACCAGAGCCAGTGCGCCCAGGCCGGCCAGGCACATCAGCGCGGTGCCAGGCTCGGGCACGGGCGTGACGGCCAGCGCGACGAACTGGGTGAACTGGGTCGCGCCGAAATTGTTGTCGGACACCAGCAGCAGAGACTGTCGACCATCGGCCAGCACCGGGCCCAGGCTGATGCCTTCGATGTTGTCCAGCGCCAGCGTGCTGCCGTCGGCATGGCGCAGGTCGGACAGGTTCAGCAGCAGCGTCTTGTTTGCGGGCGTGAAGCTCTGCCCGGAAAGGCTTTGCAGGCCCGAGACGTCGGTTGCGCTGCGGATGTCGACATGGAACAGGCGGATGCTGTTGCCGGTCGGCTGGCCGCTGGGGCCCACGCCCGGGGTGGCCGCGCCGGCGGCGAAGGAGCGTTCCACGGCGATGAATTCGCCCGGCGCGATGGCCAGCAGTTCGACCAGCCCGTTGGTGGCGAACAGCCCCGGCGCGCCGGGCGGCAGCAACACCGGTGACACCGGGTAGACGTACTCTGCCCCGGCCGCGCCCGTGGCCAGATCAAAGGCCAGAATGCGCGAAGGCGAACCCAGGCCAACCGCCGCTGCAGGGCCGTCCTGCACCAGTGCATTTTCAGTCGCGGTGTAGAGGGTCCGGCCGTCGGTGCTGACGGTCAGGCTCTCGAAGGCCAGGTTATTGAAGACACCCAGGTCGCCCGGCTGGTTGCCGGCCACGCTGCCGCTGGGCGCGTAATAGGCCGGCACGGAAAAGTCGCGTACGAAAGTGCCACCCGGCGTCATCTCGCGCACGCTCGGGTTCTGCAGCCCGGCGGCTGCGCGCTGGCCTTCGTTGGTCCACAGCAGGTTGCCGTTGGCAGGGTTGATGCGCAGGCCTTCCGGGTCGACCTGGTTGGTGGGGAATGCGCTGCCGTCAGGGCGCTGAATCGTCGTCACGGTCTGGAAGGCCACGCCGGCAAAGCCGGGGTTGGCCGAACGCATGAACTGGGCCAGGTCCAGGGTCAGCGAGTAAAAGCGCGCCGGGCTGCTGGCGCTGCGGTCGTCGCTGATGGCGAAGTAGCGCTGGCTGGCGGCGTTGTAGTCGATGCCCGACAAGCCGCCCACCACGGTGCTGTTGAACAGTGTGCCAGTGGGCACGATCTGCTGGCCCAGGAATTCCAGGGTCGGCAACTGGGCCTGCGCCAGGCCGGCGGCCGACAGGGCCAGCGCCATCAGGGTCTTGTTCAACTTGTACATGCGCATGCTGTGTTCCTCCGGTGTTGCAGGCATAGGGAGTCTGTCCACGGTGCGTGACGGTTTGTCGACAGTGCTGTCGCGCGGCCTGTCGCGGATTGTGGCGAGCGCGCCGCATCGCAGCAGTCAGTCAGTCTTGACGGCGCCGCCCGGCAGGTGCACATTCGCGGCCACGCCGCAGCGCCCGAAATGGGCGCTGCCCCCGCACCCAGGCACAGCGTCGCATCGACGCACATGATGCACAGGAGGTCGCCATGGATACCCGCACCACTGCCCCCTGTCGGTCCGCACGCGCTTCATGCGCTGACCGCGCCGTACGCTGACGAGCACATGAACTGACAGCGGCTGCGGCCCCCGCCGCCCGCTGTGCTTGATTCCTGCTGCTTCCAGGCGCCGCGACCCCTGCGTGTCGCGGCCGACATACAAGCCCAACCCCCTTTGGGGCCGTTGCCGATTTTTCGGCTTCGCGCCTGCGCTGCTATGGCCTGCTGTCCTGCTGGCTTGCAGTGCGCCTGTTTGTCATCTCTGGAGCCAGACCATCTTGGAAATCTCAACCACCGCCCTGCACGCGCTGCAGGGCATCGGACTTAGCCCTCACTTCCTGGGCCAGGCCTTGGCGCTGGCCGATGCATGGCACCCGCCAGGCGCGCATCGCCCAGACGTCAACCCCCAACTGCTGCGCGTGACCGAAGTGCAGCGCGAAACCCTGGGCCTGCACGACGGCGTGGCCGCCTGCAGCGCACGGGCACTGCCCGCCTTGCACAAGCGGCTGCAGGAAGCCGGCGACGCCCTGGCAGTGGGCGACTGGGTGCTGGCCACCCGCAACAGCCTGGGCGAATGCTGGGTACACGAACGCCTGCCGCCGCAGAACCAGCTGGCGCGGCGCCTGCACGACGGGCGCGACAAGGTGCAGCGGGTCGTGATCGTCAGCAACGTCGACACCGCATTGCTGGTGATGGGGCTGGACCACGACTTCAACCTGCGCCGGCTGGAACGCTATCTGGCCCTGGTGCGCATGGCAGGTGTGGCGGCCGT
>JBBQAW010000435.1:0-2915 GCA_038316815.1 Burkholderiales bacterium | reverse complement strand
GGGTAGAACGTCGGCTCTTGCAGTCGCCCGCTGTGGCGCTGCTCGGGCCGCGCCAGGTCGGCAAGACGACCCTGGCGCACGCGGTCGCAGCGCGGCATGACGGGGCCCTGTTCCTGGACCTGGAACGCGCCTCCGACCGCGCCGTGTTGGCCGAGCCCGAGATCTTCCTGCCCCGTGTGCGCGACCGGTTGGTCGTTCTGGACGAGGTGCAGCACCTGCCCCAGGTCTTCGCGGCCCTGCGCCCCGAAATCGACGCCCACCGCGTGCCCGGCCGCTTCCTGCTGCTGGGTTCGGCCTCGGGCGAACTGCTGCGCCAGACGGGCGAATCACTGGCCGGCCGTGTGGCCTATCTCGAGCTAAGCCCCGTGCTGGCAGCCGAGATGCCGCCCGATTTGCCTACCCTGCAGCAGCTGTGGTTGCGCGGCGGCTTTCCGCCCAGTTGCCTGGCCTCCAGCGATTCGGCGGCCTTCGAATGGCGGCAGGACTTCATCCAGACCTTCCTGCAGCGCGACCTGCCCGGCTTGGGCGTGCGCGTGCCTGCGGAAACCCTGCGCCGTTTCTGGACCATGCTGGCGCATTTGCAAGGCCAGATGTTCAACGCCTCGGCCCTGGGCCAGGCGCTGGGCGGCGCTTCGCACACCACCGCCGCCCGCTACCTTGACACGCTGGTCGACACCTTAATGGTGCGCCGGCTGCCGCCGTTCCAGGCCAACCTAGGGAAGCGTTTGGTCAAGTCGCCCAAGATCTATGTACGCGACAGCGGCGTGCTGCACGCGCTGCTGGGGCTGGCCAGCGTGCGTGACTTGCAGGGCCACCCGGTAGCGGGTGCGTCGTGGGAAGGTTTCGTCGTCGAGCAGGTGGCTGCGGCGCTACCCGCCGGCGCACAGCTGAGCTTCTACCGCACGGCAGTGGGTGCCGAATTGGACCTGGTCGTCGAAATCGGCACGCGACGCTTCGGCATCGAGATCAAATTTTCCAGCGCCCCCAAGCCGGCGCGTGGCTTCTGGCAGTCGCTGAAAGACCTGGCCATCGACCGCGCCTGGGTCATTGCCCCCGTGGCACGCAGCTACCCGCTGGCGCCCGGCGTCGAGGTGTTGCCGGTGCACGCAATCAGCCGCGCCATCGAGGGCATGGCCTGATGCTGAAGCGCGCCTTCGACATCCTGGGTGCCTCGGTCGCCCTTGTCCTTCTGGCGCCACTGCTGCTGCTGGTGGCGCTGTGGGTCAAGCTCGACTCCCCCGGCCCGGTCTTCTTCCGCCAAGAGCGTGTAGGCCGGCACGGCGTGCCGTTTCGCATCCACAAGCTGCGCACCATGCGTGCCGACGCGCCCACGCTGGGACTGCCGCTGACCGTGGGCGCAGACCCGCGCATCACCCGCGCCGGTGCGTGGCTGCGGCGCACGCGCATCGACGAACTGCCGCAATTGATCGACGTGCTGCAGGGCACGATGAGCCTGGTCGGCCCACGGCCCGAAGTGCCACGCTACGTCGCGCATTACCCGGCGGGGCTGCGTGAACGTGTGCTGGCGGTGCGGCCAGGCATCACCGACCCGGTGTCGCTGGCCCACATCGACGAAGCTGCAGTGTTGGCCGCAGCCGCCGACCCCGAACGCGAGTACATCGAACGCATCCTGCCGGCCAAGCTGCAGCAGGCCGCCGCCTACGCCGACAAGGCGACTTTGGCCAGCGACCTGGCAGTGCTGGGGCAGACGCTGGCCGTTCTGCTGAGGCAGGCCGTGCGACGCCGCTGACCCGGGCCCGCCGGCCCGACGACAATACCCGGCTGCATACCAACGCCCCACCGTGACCGCACCCATCCCCGTCAAACCTGACATTCCCCGCACCGCCTGGCACCGCCTGGACCTGTTCCTGGCCCGGCTGCGCCCCCACCGCGAGCCGCTGTCGCTGCTGGCCGACGCGCTGGTGGTTGCGGCGTGCTGGAACATCACCTATCTGTTCCGTCTGGGTTTCGAGCGCTGGATCAGCGCTCGGCCCAGCTATGACGTCTGGGTGCTGGCGGGGGTTGTTGCAGGCTACCTGCTGGCCCTGGTCGTGCTGCGCGTGCCGCAAAGCATGTGGCGCTTCTCGGGTTTCGGCGAGATCAAGCGCTTGACCGTCGCCTGTGCATTGGCAGGCAGCGTAGCTGCTGCGGTCGTCTTCGCCCTGGGCTTGAGCAAGGTGCCACGTGCTGTCCTGGCTCTGCACCCGGTCGTCACACTGATGGGGCTATGCATCGTGCGCATCGCCTACAGGATGTTGTACGAACATGCCCGCAGCCGCATCACTGGCAGTGAACGCGAGATCCGCCGCGCCATCGTCATGGGTGCTGGCGAAGCCGCGCGCCTGCTCCTTGCGGGCATTCACCAACAGGGCTGGGTGGTGCTGGGTCTGCTGGACGACGACCCTGCCAAACGTCACGCGCGAATCGCCGGCGTGCAGGTACTGGGGCCACTGCAGGCCATCACCGATCGCAACCTCCGCGGCGCGGCCACGCACATCGTCGTTGCCCTGCCGGGCGCCAAGGCAGCGCAGCGCAAGCGCGCACTGGACCTGGCTGCCACCACTGGCTTGCCCGTGCTTACCGTGCCCACGGTCGATGAACTGCGCACCGGCAAGAGCCAGGTCGAACGCCTGCGAGACATAGAACCTGAAGACCTGCTGGGCCGCGAGCCAGTGCAATTGGACGAAGCCGGAATTGCCGCCACCCTGGCCGGCAAGACCGTGCTCATTACAGGCGCCGGCGGCAGCATTGGCAGCGAACTGTGCCGTCAGGTGGCGCGTTATGGCCCGGCGCGCTTGGTGCTGTACGAGCTGAGCGAGTTCAACCTTTACACGATCGAGCAGGAGTTGACCGGGAACTTCCCAGCCATCGAACTGGCGCGGCTGATCGGCGATGTCAAGGACCTGGGCCACTTG
>JBBQAW010000434.1:0-2985 GCA_038316815.1 Burkholderiales bacterium | reverse complement strand
CACGGCCAGCGGTGCGGCGCAGATGGCTACCACCGTCGCCGACTGCCTGGTGCGTGACAACCGCATCGTCGAAGAATGGCTGTATCGCGACAACGCGCGTGCGGCCCTTCAGATGCAGCATGCGCCGCGTGCGGTGGCGCTGGCCCAGGCCCAAGCCGACGGCCTGGGCGACCACACACGCCACGCCTGGCGCCAGCAATGGATGGAGCGGGTGCGCAGCGCGGTGCAGACCTGGCCCGAAGCCGGCCACCCGGCCGAAGGCCCGATGCGCCTGCTGCACGCGGCCTGGGTCGACGACCTGTATGGGCAGGCGGCAGCTGCCGTGTCGCCAAGCGTCGAAGTGCGCTGGCCGACGGGTCGCTCGGGTTGGGGAAGAGGCTACTGGATCGGCTGCCTGGTGCAATTGCGCGCGCAACTGCACGACTTCCATTTCAAGGTCGAACACTGGGCCGCACGGCCCCTGCCCAACGACGAAGTGGCAGTGGCCCTGCGCTGGGCCGCCTGTGGCGTCCACGCCAGCCAGGGCGCCTGGGGGCTGGCCAGCGGGCGCGACATCCTCGTTGCGGGCAGCAGCCATTACGTGCTGCGCCAGGGACGCATCGTTCGAGACCAGACCGTTTTCGACGAATTGGCCGTGTTGCGACAGGTGCTGGGTGGCCTGGGTGCAAGCGTGCAGGCCGGAGGCGGGCAATGAACACCGCAACCGACCAAGCCCCGCGGCTGCTGGGCGAACTGGCAGCATTGCTGCGTGGCTTGCCGGGCAGCGCGGCGCCGCTGGCCAACACGCTGCGCGTGCAGGCGATGGGCCATGAAACCTTTGGCCGCACCGACGCGCTGGATCTGTTTTCCCGCCACCCGCTGGTGCTGTCGGCCACACCGCATGTTCTGGCCGCACCCCACGCGCTCGCCGTGATGGACGTGACCCCGGAAGGGCGAACCGTGGGCGTCTTCGCCGATGTGGTCGACGGCGTGCTGGCGCGCCTGTGGGTGGCCGGCCCCGTGGCTGAAGATGCCGCGACTGAGGCGGCGGTGCCGGTAGCCAGCGACGACTTCCTGACACAGGACCGAACGGTCTGCGCCGGCGATCCACAGGATCACCCGCAACTCGCCGCCCAGGCGTGGCCCGAAGTGCAGGCCAGCGCAGCCGAAGCCCTGAACCGCCTGCGCGAACCCGCCGCGGCCAGCAGCAGCCAGGCCTTGGTGGTGCGCGCCTTCAGCAGTGGCGACGCCTTTGCGGCGCTGTACACGCTGCGTGTTCAGTCGACCAGCACGCCACGCCACGCCCACCGCAGATGGGCGCTGGCAGTTTCTCGCATCGGTGCCGATGGTGCCTTGTTGCACCGCCGGACAACCGTTTCTGAGCCCTGGCCTGTGCCGGCGCTCGTGTTCTTCTGACCAATCTGCCAACGACCACTTCTGAGGAGAAGAAGCCATGCCGCGCCAAATCCAGTGCCTGCAACGCCAGTCGCCCTTGCGTGCTTACCCGCACCCGCACCCACGGCCGCACTCGCGTCTGACCACTCTGGCTGCACTGCTCTCGGCCACCTTCGCCTTGCCGCTGGCAGCGCAGACAGTGAGCCCCCCGGCGCAGCCAGCCAGTGCGCCGACTTCCGCAGCCAAAGAAACGACAGAGCCAACTCAGATCGTCATCTCGGCCCAGCGTCGCATGCAGCCTTTGCAGGCGGTGCCCCTGTCGGTCTCTGCGCTCACTGGCGATCAGCTTAAGAACGCCAACGTCACGACACCGGAACGACTGGAGCAGCTGGTTCCCGGCCTGCGCATGGGGCGTTCAGGCTCGGATTTGCGGCCGGCCATGCGCGGCACTTACACAGAAAACGTGTCGGCAACCAGCGACCCGCGCTTCGGCATCTATGTGGACGACATCTACCAGTCGCGCACCAGCCAGGTTCCGCCCATCGTCGATCTGGCGCGAGTCGAAGTGCAGAAGGGGCCGCAGGGCACGTTGTACGGACGTAACAGCTTTGGCGGCAATATCGTATTCCACTCCGCCCTGCCCACGGACCAGTTGGAAGGCGGTCTGGATTTGTCCCTCGGAAACTTTACCCGTCACCGGATCGAAGGGTTCCTGAACGTACCGATCTCCGAAGGCATTGCAGTGCGTTTTGCCGGCTTGACCGAGAAGACGCGCGGCTATGTCGAAAACATCGGCACTGGCAACGACCTGGGTGGTGAGTCGCAGCAGTTTGTCCGCGGCACGATGCGCATCGCACCACCCACCATCCCCGCGCTCGAAGTCGTCTTGCGCGCTTCGCATACCGATCTCGGTGGCGAAGGCCAGGGCGGTTTCGGCCAGAAGTTCCTGGGTACGCTGGTCGATGCAAGCCTGCTCCGGGCACCGGGCCAGTCATTGACCTACAACGGCATCACCTATGACCTGCCGAATGGTTTCAACGGCAACAGTTTCACCGGCACGCCACTTTCCGTTGACTCGCGCTTTCGCGACGGCATCCCAGACATCAATGGCGCGGACGTCGGTATTCCCGTGCTCGCAGACCCCTACAAGGTCAACTATGCGGGCGACATCTTCCGCAAGGGGGCGCAGCAGCAATACAGCGCGATCATCAACTACGACGCAGGACCGGTTCGCCTTCGCTCGATCAGCAGCTTTGCCGACTTTGATCTCATCCGGACCGGCGGCAGCCTGACGCCCGTATTGCTCAACTATTCATACCAGCAGACCTTGGCCAAGACCTACACCCAGGAATTGCAGGTCCTGTCGAACGACGACAAGCCGGGCCCACTGCAGTGGATCGCCGGCGTCTACTACTTCGACGACACCGCCATCGACCGCAGCGTCACCAATGTCAACCGCAATTACCTCACCACGGCGGCGCCTGCGGGACAGCAGTACTACCCGTTCGGATTCACCTCTCTCCCAAGTGGAACAGGCTTGAATCAGCGGACAGGCTACGACAGCTTCAGCGCGTTTCAGCAAAAGACGCGCTCGACCGCTGTATATGGCCA
>JBBQAW010000433.1:0-2990 GCA_038316815.1 Burkholderiales bacterium | reverse complement strand
CATGGTGATGAGCTGACCTACCGCGGCGCGCTCGGTGGTCTCCACCATTTGCACGGCGTCAGGCGGCAGCCCGGCCTCTTTCAACGCGGCCTGCACCAGGCGCCACAGGGCCAGGTTCGATTGCAGGGCTTCGCTGCCGCCCCCCAGCACGCAGGCCTTGCCGCTCATGATGGCCAGCGAGGCCGCTTCGAAGGTGACGTAGGGCCGGCTCTCGTAGATCATGCCGAACACACCCAGCGGCACGCGCATCTGGCCGACGCTGATACCGCTGGGGCGGCGCTTGACGCCCGTGATTTCGCCCACCGGGTCGGGCATGGCGGCAATCTGTTCGCAGCCTTCGGCCACGGTGGCAATGGCCTCGGGCGTCAGCTTCAGCCGGTCCAGCAACGGCCCGGCCAGGCCGTGCTCGCGCGCGGCCAGCAGGTCGCGGGCATTGGCTTCAGCCAGGGCCGGGCCGGCGGCGCGCAAGTGCGCGGCCAGGGCGCGCAGCGCCTGGTCCTTGGCGGCTGTGCTGGCGCGGGCCATCGCGGCTGAGGCGGCACGTGCTGCTGCGCCCACGCGGGCCATGTAGGCGGGGATGTCGTTGGGCGTCATGGTGGCGCGATTGTCCCAAAAGTCCCCTGCTGCCCCCACCGCCCCCTCAGCCCGCTGTGGCCGCCGCGAGGGCACAGACAATGAAGCGCTGATTAACAAGGCCGCTTTGGCCGGCGATGCGGCGATGCGGCGGTACGGGCTATGGATGCGGCCTGTGGATGCGGGCTGTGGGTACGGGCTATAGGTGTGGCATGTGAGTGCGGCCTGCGGAGACGGCCTGTGGATGCGGGCCCGGTGTCGGCGGGTTCGTGGCAAAGTGCTCACGCGACAACAGCAGCGCTGCAGGTCGCGCCAGGGACAGCCCGCCACAGCCACCGCTCGCCACAATCTGCGCCATGGGAACCCTCTACCTCGTGCGCCACGGCCAGGCCAGCTTCGGCGCGGCCGACTACGACCAGCTCAGCGAAATGGGCACGCGCCAATGCCATGCCCTGGGCGCGTGGTTTGCGAACAGCGGCCTGCGCTTCGAAGCGGCAATGACGGGCACGCTGCGCCGCCATGCGCAGAGCCTGGCCGCCATCACGGCAGGCCATGGCGATGTGCCCGCAGCGTTGGTCTGGCCGGGGCTGGACGAATACGACGCCGGGGCGCTTGTTCGCGCCCACCTTGGCGGGCCCTTGCCAGAGGCCACCCTGCAAGATCCGCCCGATGTCGTGAAAGCCCACTTCCGCCTGCTGCGCAGCGCACTGACAGCGTGGATGGCCGGCCGCATACGGCCTGCCGGCATGCCGACCTGGCCCGATTTCGTTGCCGGCGTGGCCGGCGCACTGGACCATGTGCGCCAGCAGCATGTGGGCGACGTGCTGATCGTCAGCAGCGGCGGGCCGATTGCCACCGCCGTGGGCCAGGTGCTGGGCATGGGCACCGAGGCCACCATCGAACTGAACCTGCGCATCCGCAACAGCGCTGTCACGGAACTGGCGTTCAACCCCAAGCGCCATCACTTGCTCAGTTTCAACCATCTGCCCCACCTGCCTGCGCCAGAGCGTGCAGGGTGGGTTACTTATGCCTGAAACAAGCATTTGACAGAAACCCCTGAAGCAATCGCCTGAAGCAATCGCCCGGGCAGCGGCGATGCCACTGGGGCACGCAGCGCGGCATTGGCGCGGCGCAGATGCCGGCAGCCTAATGCAGTGTTCGATGCTGTGTGGAACTTAAGAAAACCGATGGATTGGGTTGTCTGGCTAGCCGCAAAACACAGCGATGCTTTTTTGCATCGCGCGGATTTGCAACGACGCCAGGCGACCCAAGACGCGGTTTTATGTTCCACATAGCGTCGAACACTGCACTAGAACAGCTTCTTCAGCAGTTCGGCCTTCTTGGCTGCAAACTCTTCTTCGGTCAGGACGCCCTTGGCCTTCAGGTCGGCCAGCTTCTCGATCGTGGCCATGACTTCATCGGGCTTGATGCCCATGGCAGCCACCGCAGGGCCAGCCCCTGCCGCCACCGAAGTGCCACCCTGCAGCCCCTGGCTCAGCTGCTGCGCCATCACCTGGCCCAGGGCCACGCCGGCGCCCAGGCCGATGGCGTCGCCGACCACACTGCCGCCACCACTAACACCACTACCGCCGCTACCACCGCTACCACCACCGCCCGCACCGCCCGCGCCCTCGGCAAACTTCGGAATCGCCTGCGCCGTCTGGTACTGCATGAACTTGCCCATGTCACCGCCGACCATGCCCATGCCGATCTTCTGGTCCAGAACTTTCTGCAGCTCCTCCGGCAGGCTGAGGTTCTGCACCGTCACGCTTTCCAGCGTCAGGCCGAGCTTGGCGAATTCGGGCGCGGTGGCTTCCTTCAGCTGCACCGCAAATTCGATCTGGTTGGCCGCCAGGTCCAGAAAGGGCATGCCGCTTTGCGCCACCGCGTCGCTGATGTGCTGCAGCATCAGCCCGCGCAACTGGCCGTCCAGGTCTTCAAGGGTGTAGCGCTCGCGCGTGCCGCTGATGCTGGTGTGGAACAGCCGCGCGTCGCTGATGCGGTAGGCGTAGTTGCCAAAGGCCCGCACGCGCACGGCGCCGAAGTCTTTGTCGCGAATGGTCACCGGCTGGCTGGTGCCCCAGCGGCGGTCGATCTGCTGGCGCGTGCTGAAGAAATAGACGTCGCTCTTGAACGGGCTCTGGAACAGCTTGTCCCAGTTTTTAAGGTAGGTCAGCACCGGCAGGGTCTGGGTGCTGAGCCTGTGCATGCCGGGGCCGAAGATGTCCGCCACCTGGCCTTCGTTGACGAACACCGCCATCTGGCTTTCGCGCACCGTCAGGCTGCCGCCGTACTGGATTTCGTTGCCGGCCATCGGAAAACGCCAGGCCAATGTGCCGTCGCCGCTTTCGGTCCATTCCAGGATGTCGATGAACTGCTTCTTGATGAAGTCCATCAGCGCCATGGCTTTGTCTCCC
>JBBQAW010000432.1:0-3006 GCA_038316815.1 Burkholderiales bacterium | reverse complement strand
CCGTCGATGATGCGGTGGTCGTAGCTCATGGCCAGGTAGTTCATCGGCCGCACCACGACCTGCCCGTTCTCGACCACGGCGCGGTCCTTGGTGGCGTGCACCCCCAGGATGGCGCTTTGCGGCGGGTTGATGATGGGCGTGGACAGCATGCTGCCGAAGGTGCCGCCGTTGCTGATGGTGAAGGTGCCGCCAGTCAGGTCATCCATGCTCAGCTTGCCGTCACGTGCCTTGGTGCCGAATTCGGCAATCTTCTTTTCGATGTCGGCAAAGCTCATCTGGTCGGCACTGCGCAGGATGGGCACGACCAGGCCACGCGGGCTGCCCACGGCAATGCCAATGTCGAAGTAGCCGTGGTAGACGATGTCGTTGCCGTCGACGCTGGCATTGATGACCGGGTACTTCTTGAGTGCTGCCACCGCAGCCTTGACGAAGAAGCTCATGAAGCCCAGCTTGACCCCGTGTTCCTTTTCGAACTTCTCCTGGAAGCGCTTGCGCATTTCCATCAACGGGGCCATGTTGACCTCGTTAAAGGTGGTCAGGATGGCGTTCTGGCTCTGGCTCTGCAGCAGGCGTTCGGCCACGCGGGCACGCAGGCGCGACATCGGTACGCGCTGCTCGGGGCGGTCGCCCAGGCCGGCCAGGCCGGGCATGGGCGGGGCAGCAACGACGGGCAGGGCCTTGGCCGCTGGCGCGGCGGTAGCAGGTGCGGGCGCCGGCGCACGTGCTGAAGCGGGTGCCGGTGCAAGTGAAAGGGCAGGTGCGGGGGCAGGCGCAGGCGCAGGCGCAGTCTTCGGTGCGGCCATCGCGCCCAGCACATCGCCCTTGGTGATGCGGCCATCCTTGCCAGTACCGGCCACGCTGCCCGCGGCCAGACCGCTGTCGGCCATCAGCTTGGCGGCAGCGGGCATGGCCACGTCGGACTTCGAGCCCGTGCTTGCCGCAGCGGCAACAGCGGCAACGGCCGCTGCAGCTTCGTCCACAGTGGCAGGCAAGGCGCGCACTTCCAGCGGGCTGATCGCGGTCTGACCTTCGGTGTCGATGCGCGCGATGACTTCTTCAGCAACACAGGTGTCGCCGTCGTTCCTGACCAGCTGCACCATGACGCCGGCAGCGGGTGCGGGAACTTCGAGCACGACTTTGTCGGTCTCGATCTCGACCAGGATCTCGTCCAGCTCCACGGCTTCGCCGGGTTTCTTTTTCCATTGCAGCAGGGTGGCCTCGGCCACGGATTCCGACAGTTGCGGAACCTTCACATCAACGATTGCCATGTCATTCTCGGTTTAGTGGGCCGGCCAAAAAAGCAGCCAAGCCGTGTATTCATCAAGCAGCCGCGGCGGATCCGGCTTTGCCGGTCCGCCCGCGGCCGCCCCTGGAGGGGAAGCGCCGCAGGCGCTGCGGGGGTGGGCTCACTTCGTCAGGACAAAGCCCTTGATCTTGCTGAAAGCCTGGTCCAGCAGCGCCTTCTGCTGTTCCTGGTGCAGGTGGGCATAACCCACCGCCGGTGAAGCCGAAGCCGGGCGGCCGGCATAACCCAGGCGCTGGCCTTCAGCCATGTTCTCGTGCACATAGTGCTGCACGAAGAACCAGGCGCCCTGGTTCTGCGGTTCGTCCTGGCACCACACGATGTCGGTGGCGTTCGGGAACCGCTTCATCTCGGCCGCGAAGGCCTTGTGCGGGAACGGGTAGAGCTGTTCGACGCGCACGATGGCCACGTCCCAGGCCTTCTTTTCGTCGCGCTTCTTGATCAGGTCGTAAGCCACCTTGCCTGAACAACAGATCACGCGCTTGACACCATCGCCTTCGATATCGGCACGGGCCGGTCCGATGACCGTCTTGAACTCGCCCTTGCTGAATTCCGACAGCGGGCTGGTGGCGTCTTTGGCGCGCAGCAGGCTCTTGGGCGTGAAGATGATCAGCGGCTTGCGGAACTGGCGCACCATCTGCCGGCGCAGCAGGTGGAATATCTGGCTGGCACTGGTGGGCTGCACGACCTGCATGTTGTTGTCGGCAGACAGCTGCATGAAGCGCTCCAGCCGCGCGCTGCTGTGTTCCGGGCCCTGCCCTTCATAGCCGTGCGGCAGCATCAGCGTGATGCCGTTGGCACGGCCCCACTTCACTTCGCCGCTGGCGATGAACTGATCAATGACGACCTGCGCGCCGTTGACGAAGTCGCCGAACTGGGCTTCCCAGATGGTCAGGGTGTTGGGCTCGGCGGCGGCATAGCCGTACTCGAAGCCCAGCACGGCTTCTTCCGACAGGATGGAATCGATGACGACGAACGGCGCCTGGCCCTCGGCGATGTTCTGCAACGGGACGTAGGTGCCGACGTCCCACTTCTCGCGGTCCTGGTCGTGCAGCACAGAGTGGCGGTGCCCGAAGGTGCCACGGCCGCAATCTTCACCGCTCAGGCGCACGGCGTAGCCGCTCGCCACCAGCGACGCATAGGCCATCGATTCGCCCATGCCCCAGTCGACATTGATCTCGCCACGGCCCATGGCGGCGCGGTCGGCCAGCACCTTTTCAACCAGGGGGTGGACCTTGAATTTCGGCGGCACCGTCGTCAGCCGCTCGGCCAGACGCTTGATCTCGGCCAGCGGCAGTGCGGTATCCGCAGCGTCGGTCCACTTCTTGCCCAGAAAGGGCGCCCAGTCGACGGCGTACTTGCTCTTGAAGTTGGTCAGCACCGGATCGACGGTGTGGCGGCCTGCGTCCATGGCGGCGCGGAAGGCCTTGACCATCTCATCCGGGCCTTCTGCCGACAACACGCCCTGGGCCGCCAGCTTTTCGCCGTAAAGCCTGCGCGTGCCGGGGTGCTTTGCAATTTGCTTGTACATCAGCGGTTGCGTCAGGCTGGGCGTGTCTTGCTCGTTGTGGCCCAGCTTGCGGAAGCAGATGATGTCGACAACCACGTCCTTCTTGAACTGCTGGCGGTAGTCCATCGCCAACTGGGTGCACAGCACCACGGCTTCGGGGTCGTCGGCGTTCACGTGCAGCACGGGCGCTTCG
>JBBQAW010000431.1:0-3044 GCA_038316815.1 Burkholderiales bacterium | reverse complement strand
GTGGGCTTCGTCGTCGCCGTGGGCAAGCTCGCCATGGGCGACATGACCATCTTCACGAAGATCATGACCGGGCTGTTCGACACCGCCAAGACCGGTTTCGACATCTCGCTGGGCCTGGTGGGCGTGATGAGCCTGTGGCTGGGCATCATGAAGATCGGCGAGCGCGCGGGCATGATCACGCTTTTCGCGCGCGGCCTGGACCCGCTGTTCCGCCGCATCTTCCCCGAAATTCCGCCCGGCCACGCGGCCAGCGGCAGCATTGTGATGAACGTCAGCGCCAACATGCTGGGGCTGGACAACGCGGCCACCCCGCTGGGTTTGAAGGCCATGCGCGAGTTGCAGGAAATCAACCCCGACAAAGAGGTGGCCAGCAACCCGATGATCATGTTCCTGGTGCTCAACACCGCGGGCATCACGCTCATTCCCACGTCCGTCATCGCCATTCGCCAGACCATGGCGGCCAGCCAGGGGCTGACCAACTTCAACGCCGCCGACATCTTTCTGCCGACCTTGATCGGAACCTTCATCTCGTTCACGGCCGGCCTGATCGCGGTGGCCTGGGTGCAGCGCATTCGTTTGCTTCAATGGCCCATCGTGCTGTTCTTCGGCGGCTTCGCGGGCTTGATGGGGCTGATGTACCTGGCCCTGCGGGGCCTGCCGCCAGCGCAGATGAGTGCCACCATGGGGCTGATCGGCAGCCTGGTGATCTTCGGCATCATCGTGCTCTTCGTCGCCGTGGGCGCAGCGCGGCGCATCAACGTCTACGAAGCGTTTGTCGATGGCGCCAAGGACGGCTTTCAGGTCGCGGTAATGATCATTCCGTACCTCATCGCCATCCTGGTGGCGATTTCGGTCTTCCGCACCACCGGCTGCATGGACTTCATCGTCGGCGGCATCGCAGCCGTCGTCGTGGCCCTGGGCCTGAACGCCGATTTCGTGCCGGCGCTGCCGGTGGGCCTGATGAAGACGCTGTCAGGCAGCGGCGCGCGCGGCTTGATGGTGGACGTGATGACGACCTACGGCGTCGACTCTTTTCAGGGCAAGCTGGCCGCCATCATCCAGGGCTCGACCGAGACCACCTTTTACGTGCTGGCGGTGTACTTCGGCAGCGTGAACATCACCAAGACACGCTATGCGCTGGGTTGCGGCTTGTTTGCCGACTTCGTGGGCGTGGTGGGCGCCATCCTGGTCGGCTACGCTTTTTTTTACTGAGCCGCTTTCAGAACCGCCACGCCAGACCGACAGACGCCGTCACGCCGTTGCGTTGGGTCGTTAGCGGGCTGTCTGCGGCGGGGCCCAGCAGCCGCGATGCGGTGATCCCGCCCAGCACAAACCACTCTTTCGACAGTTCGGTGCGAAAGCCGAGATTGGCATGCACGTCACGCAGGCCGGAACCTGCGGTGTAGATTGGCCGGCCGCTGCGCTGCGCTTGTTCTTCGCTGATGCCGAAGCGGGTTTGCATGTAGCGGTCGCTGGCCAGGCCGATGCCTGCACGCGCGTTGAACACAGTGTCGGGGGAATAACGGTGTTCCCAGGCCAGGCCCACGTCGCCCCCATTGCCGCCGCCGCGGCCCAGCGCATCGACGCTCCAGCCGGCTGTCAGGCTCCAGGGGCCTTGCACGCGCCATTCGGCGCTGATTTGGGCACGCACAGTGGGCTTGATGTCGCCCAAACCCTGGAAGGCCGCGCTCGAACCTTCATCGCGGCCGCGGTCCAGGCGCGCTGCCAGGTTCACACGCAAGCCTTCCTTTTGAACCAGCGCCAGCGTTGCGCCGCGGGGCACTTCGTCGGCTTTGCGGGTGCGAAAGCCGCTGGCGTTGGTGACTGTCAACCGCCCGTAGCGCAAGTAGAAGCCGGGCGAAATCTTGGTTTCCTGGCGTGAGGCACCTTCGTATTCCGGGCCCACGCGGCCGATCAGACCGATTGCGCCTTCCCACTTCGGGCTGGCTGCGACCGCAGGCGCTGCGTCGGTTTCTGCCGCGGCAGCCCGGACAGCGGGCAAGGTCGTCAACAGCGTCAGAGAAACACCCAACGCGCGCCTTAGAGGCCAAGAATATTCGAGCTTCGGCATGTGTTCGGGGTACCGGCGGAACCGGTGAAGAAGAGTTGAACAACGCTTGAAGGGCAGTTGGCTTGCAGTGGCAGGAGATAAGGACAAAAGAAGCTGCGGCCCTCGATCTGGCTCTGGGACGGCATCCGCGCCAGGTTCATCACGCGGATGACGGGTTGTTCTTCTGGTGCCGCTGCGTTGCGTCAGCCGACAGCGCGAATGGAGTTTGGCTTCGCAGTCTGAAGCCCGCCTGAAGCTCGGCGCCGGCATGGCCGCTGCGAATCTTTCTGCTTGCAGCAGCGGCCCAGGGTCAATCGCCGGCGCTCACCGGCAGCAAGCGTGCCAGCGTGCGGCGGCTGACGAAGTGCCGCGCCCTGCCTGTCAGCGGGTCGGTAAAGGCCAACTCGCGCGCCAGCAGTTGCAGCGGGTGGGCGTAGTCCGGCTCCGCTTCGGCGGGCGGCTCGGCTTGCAGATGGGGATAGATGCGGTCGCCGGCAATCGGCAGCCCGGCCGCGCACAACTGGGCGCGTAACTGGTGGCGGCGCCCGGTCAACGGGGTCAGCCGGTAATGAGCCAATTCAGGAGCCCGTTCGCTGCTGCTGCGGGCGAGCGCCGCGATCTCGGTGCCCCCACCCTGCACGCCCAGCCGCGCGATCAATTCGATGCGTGTTTCGGCATTCGGCTCGCCTTCGACCACGGCCATCTGCATGAAGGCTGGGCCGCCGGGTTCAACCAGGCAGTGGCGCAGCGTGGCCGGCAGCGCGAGGTCATCATGCCAGGGCGCAATGGCTTCGTAGACCTTGTGCACCTGGCGTTCGCGCCATAGCGCGTGGTAGGCGTGGCGGTCTTGCGCGCGCACCGTGAAGGCCAGCACGCCGGCTGTTTCGCGGTCCAGCCGGTGCATGGGCACCAGTGTGTCGAGGCCCAGCAGGCGCTTCAAGCGCACGAGCACGGTTTCTTGCAGATAGCGACCGCTGGGTGCCACGGGCAGGAA
>JBBQAW010000430.1:0-3052 GCA_038316815.1 Burkholderiales bacterium | reverse complement strand
CCCATCGCCTTCGAACTGCCAGCCATCGCAGACCTGAAAGAAGAAATCTTCGGCCCCGTGCTGCACGTGGTGCGCTGGGGGCAAGGCCAGAAGGGCAAAGGCGCCGCAGCCAGCGTGGAAGACGTGGTGCGCCAGATCAATACCCTGGGCTACGGCCTGACCCTGGGCGTGCAAACGCGCATCGACAGCCGCGCGCAGCGCATTGCCGACCTGGCGCGCATCGGCAACGTCTACGTCAACCGCAACATGATCGGCGCCGTCGTCGGCGTGCAGCCCTTCGGCGGCGAAGGCCTGAGCGGCACCGGCCCCAAAGCCGGCGGCCCGCACTACCTGTACCGCTTCAGTGCCGAGCAGACCGTGACCATCAACACGGCAGCAGCCGGCGGCAACGCCGAACTGCTGGCCGGCATGCCGTGATCCGCAAGCGGTGATTGCAGGACTGCCGGCGTAACGGACCACCTCGCGGGCCGCGGCCCCAGCCGCCGGCCCCCTTCAAGCAGACGCGGCGGAACCGGCTTTGCCGGGCCGCCCGCGACCGCCCCCTTGAGGGGCAGCGCCGCAGGCGCTACGGGGCTGGTCCCATTCACTTCGGGGGTGGTCCTAGTTCAAGTACATGCCCAGGTAACGCCGCCCCCAGCTGACCGCGTCGGCATCGGGGCAGGCCTCGAACCAGTCGATTAGCTGCTTGCGCGCGCGCTCGCGGTCGGGTTTACCTTCGGCCTTGTCGCGCAGCACGACGTCCAGCAGTTGTTCAAAACCGGCGCGGTAGTCACCTTCGAAGACGCGAATCGCGCCCAACGCCAAGCGGGCCTCGAAATCACGCGGGTTCGCCTCGATGCGGGCAGCCAGCGCCACAGCATCGCCTTGCGGGCGGTTGCGCGCCAGTTCTATGCGCTTGAGCAGCGGGCCGTGGCGCGCAGTGCGCTCGGCGGTGGCAATGCCGTCCAGCAGCGCCTGCGCCTCGTCGAGTTCGCCGCGCGCCACCAGCCGTTCGGCCAGATCGAGCGTCATTTCGGCATGGCCGGGCAGCTCGGTCAGGCCTTCGCGCAGCAGGGCCTCGGCGGCATCAGGCTCCAGCGTTGCGGCTTCATCGCGCAGGGCCTGCACCGGGTCCACCTGCGGCCCCAGGTGCTTGTCCAGAAATTCGCGCAGCTTGCCTTCGGGCAGAGCGCCGGTGAACTGGTCCACAGGCCGCCCGCCGATGAACAGGAAGCACTGCGGGATGCTGCGAATGCGCAGCGCAGCACTGACCTGCGGCGCCTCGTCGGTGTTGAGCTTGGCGAGGATGAAACGGCCGCCGTAGTCGCGCGCCAGCTTTTCCAGCACCGGGCCCAGCGACTTGCAGGGCCCGCACCAGGGCGCCCAGCAGTCCAGCAGCACGGGCACCTGCATCGACAGCTCCAGCACCTGGGCCTGGAAGTCGGCTTCGCTGGCGTCGAAGACAAAGCTCTCTTCCGGTGCTTCTGCGGGGGCGGCAGGCGTGGCGGATGTGGCCGGTGCAGACGGCACGGCCGGCGCGCCCCCCAGCGACATGTTCCAGTTGTTCGTGCTCCAGTTCATGGCTGCCAGCGCCGCTTCAGCGTTCTTTGCGGATGAAGCCTTGCGGCACCGGCGCGCCGGTGGCGGGGCTGGTATTGCCGCCCAGCAGGAACACCGTATAGACCGCCTGGCTTTGCAGGTTCACCGGCTGTTCTGTGAAAAGCGCCGCCCCCGCCGAAGCCGAGGTGACATCGATGCGCACCGTGGTGCCGCTGGCCGTGTTGATGAATGCAGACGCACTGCCCAGGGGAATGTCTGAGGCCACGGCCTGGAAGTCGGCAGAGAGCGTGATCGGGTCGATGCCGTTGGCACCGTGGATCACGCGCAGTTTCACGCGGCTTGCCAGGCTGGGCAGGCGGTTGTCGTCGGTGATCAGGCGCAGGCTGGGCGCGGCCAGCGGCCCGAAAGCCAGCAAGGTGTAGTCGGCGCCGGCAACAAAGGTCTGTGTCGTTTCGGAGATAACCGTGCCGTTGACGCGGAACTGCAGCGGCAACGCGCCGGCGTCCACCGACACATAACGGCCCAGCGTCGGGCTGCGCAGCGGCAGCAACAGGTTGTTGCCAGCGGCCGTCACCGCCACCACGCCGGCGCCATCCACACCCGCCACCAGGCGCACACGCGCCTTGGTGTTGCGCATGACGACGGCCGCAGCCTGCTGCTGAATCAGCACGCCGTTGAGCAACACGCCGCCGATGCCAGCCGTCAGCACCAGATTGAAATGCTGCTTGGCCGCCAGCACGACGCCGGAAATGTCCAGGCGCAGGTCGGTGGGGTCGCCCACGCCCGTGACGCGCAGGCGGTAGGTACCGGCCGATATCTCACGGAAGCCCGACAGCGTGCCAGCGCCGATCGATGGCTGCGTCGGCGCGGTCTCGCCCAAGTCGGCAGCCGCCGAGGTGAAGAACACGTCCACCGCACCGCTGTCGGTGGTGGCGTTGAAAATGCGCACGCGCGCGTTGCCGGTGGCGATGGTGTCGTTGTTTTCATTCTCCGGCAGGGTCTGCAGGCGCAACGCCGTTTCGCGGCCCCAGATCACTGCCGTGAAGTTCTGGTCCTTGCCCAGGGTGAAGGTGCCCGAAAGCAGCGTGGCGCCGTCACCGGCCTTCTTCACCCGCAGGGTGTATTCCTTCGACGCCACGCCCTTGTAGGCAGCCAGGGTTTGGGGCGCCAGAGCACTGAACTGCGACGTGTCGTCGGTAAACAGGTCGACACTGGGCAGGTCGCTGGTCAGGTTGATGGCGCGCAGCTGCGTGTTGCCGCCGCTGTCGCTACCACCACCACCGCAGCCGGCCAGGGTCAGCGAGCCGGCCACCACGGTGCCCATCGTGCCCAGCAGGGCGGTACGGCGCGAAATCAGTTCGGAAGTCATCAGGGAATCCTCGAATCAAGGGCCCGCCCGGGCAGGATGCCGGGCGGCGGGCAGCGTGTGCCGCGCAGGGCGAAGATGCTACCCGTTTGCGCAGCGGGTCAGCTTCAGGGGCTCAGGGATACAAGCCCCGCTCTTCGCGCGCCG
>JBBQAW010000429.1:0-3054 GCA_038316815.1 Burkholderiales bacterium | reverse complement strand
TTGCACGCGAGGCTCCCGAGGTGGTGACCTCGGACGGTCTCAAGCCGTGCGCTGCGCCTCAATCGCCCTGTGTGCCGCCTACCTGTGGATGCCCACTGCTGCGGGGACACCTTCGGGGGCCGTGGTGCCTATGCGACCGGCTGCTTCGGGGCGACGAGTTCACGGCAGCGTATGTCGCTGATGGGTCGAAAGGGATAGTTCGCTGCGTGCAGAAGCTGTCGCTGGCCTGGCAACGCCGCTGGCTGCTCAAAGCGCAACCAGTTGCGCGCCAGGCAGCGTCAGTGCGGGCAATGAACGCGTCCGGCGTGCCGGTGGCTGGCACCAGTGCGGGCGCGGCCTTCATCAGCGAACACTGATCGCCTTCGGTGACGAAGGCAGCTCGCCCGTGGCCGGCAGCGTGCGCCTGGCCGCGGGCCTGGGGCTGACCAACCGCTTCATCATCGACCAGCATTTCCGCCAGCGCGACCGCCTGGGCCGGCTGTTGACCGCTTTGGCCTACAACCCGTTCGCCATCGGCCTGGGGCTGGACGAGGACACGGCCGCATTCATCGCGCCCGACAACACCGTGCATGTCGAAGGCAGTGGCGGCATCACCGTGGTCGATGCGACCGAGGTGCAGTTCAGCAGTATGGACAGCATCGACGAAGGGCGCCCGGTGTGCCTGCTGGGCGTCAAATTGCACATCCTGACGCAGGGCGCCACGTTCAACCTGCACACGCGGCGGGCGGATGCGGGGGCGCTGAACCGGCCCAAGACTTGAGCAAGGAAGTCGCCCCGCCACTGGTCGAGCGCGAAGGCTTGCTGCGGGCGCTGCGCGAACGCTTGCAGGCCGCCACCCAGCAGGGCCACGTGACGCTGCTGGGGGGCGAGGCCGGCATCGGCAAGACCAGTGTGCTGCGCGCGCTGGCCGTGCAGCACGTGGCTGACAGCGGCACGGTGTGGTCGGGCGAGCCGCCGCAATCTGACGAATAGAATTGGACAGATCAGGCATCAATTGCACATGATTTTAAACTTGAACGACATCATGAAACCCTTGGTCAACTTCGTCAGCCACCATGACCACCCGGCATCTTGATCTGGGCTGCGGCCCCGTACCCCGCAATCCCTACCAGCGCGACGTACTTTGTGGTGTCGATCTGGCCGGCACGGCTGACGGCGGGCCGATCCGCCGGGCAAACCTGGTCACGCAGCCGATCCCGTTCGAAAGCAACAGTTTCGAGTCGGTCTCGGCCTATGACTTCCTGGAGCATGTGCCGCGCGTGTTCCCCACGCCCGACGGCCAGGGCACGCGGTTCCCTTTCATCGAACTGATGAACGAAGTCTGGCGCGTGCTCAAACCCGGCGGTCTTCTCTATGCGGTGACGCCGGTTTACCCAGGCAAGGCAGCTTTCCAGGACCCGACGCACGTCAACATCATGACGGTCGACACCCACGCCTACTTCACGCGGCCGCAGAGGATGGCTGCGATGTACGGGTTCCAAGGTGACTTTGAGGCGCGTCGGGTGCAGCTGACGCGGCCCGACCCGAAGCAAGCCTTCATCGCGCCGCCGCGTGGCTGGTGGGAGCGGCTGCGCTTGGCGCACCGCATCCATCGTGGCGCCTGCGGCCACCTCATCTGGGAGTTCGAAGCCATCAAGCCGCCCACCGACGGACGATGAGGCTGCTGGCTGTCTCTGCTGACATCCAGTCAGTGATCGCCGATATCAGGCTCGTCACGCCCCTGCGCGCCTTGTGCACGCAGCAGGGCTGGTCGCTGACGTTGCGTTCATTCCATGACTGTTTGCATGCCGACCTGTCGGCTGCCGATGTGCTGGTGGTGCAGCGAGCGGTCTCGGCCCGTGCCTGGAGACTGCAGCGCGCGATGCGCCTGCGCGGCGGAGCGGTGGTCTACGACATCGACGACCTGCTGACCGAAATCGCGCCGCACATCTCCAACCACACGGTGATGATGGCGCGGCAGGCGCAGCTGCGGCGCTGTCTGGCCGAGAGCGATGTGGTCAGCGTAGCGACTGCGCGCCTCGGCAACTTGCTGGCCGAGACTGTGCCTGTGCTGGTCACGCACGTGGTTCCCAACTACTCGCTGGCGCTCGATGCGCAGGCGCTGCCCGCACAGGGGCCGGGACGCGTGACGCTGCTGCTGGCATCGTCAGAACACCTGGACACCGACTTCATCATCCCGGCGCTGCGTGCGCTGCAAGGCCCTGGCGTGCAGATCGTTGTGGTGGGCCCGCCTGGCGCCGCCTTGGAGGCGGCCGGGCTTGTGGTCCGTCGCGAGTCTCTGCGGCCGCGCGCGGACTTCCTTTCATTGGCGCGCAGCCTGCCCAACCCGGTGGCCGTGATCCCGCTGGAGGACTCGCGATTCGCGGCGGGCAAGAGCGCCATCAAATGGTTCGACTACGCCGAGATCGGCCTTCCCACATTGGCATCCCGGCCCAGCCCCTATGTGGACGTCATCGACGACGGACAGACCGGTTGGCTGGTGGACAACGATGCTGCAGCATGGCTGAGTTCTCTTCAGGCCGTGATGGCCGACCCGTCTGAACGTGTGCGCGTTGCCGCCGCGGCGAGGCAGGATGTGCGAGAGCGGCACGGCCTGGAGCACTCGGTGGCTGCCTGGCAGCGGACTGTGGAACTCGCGCTCCAGCAGCGCCGCGGCGCAATCCCGGAGCCTGCAACATGGCGCGAACGGCTGCAGGCGGCCTTGGGGAACTGCCTGGAAGGCGGCGTGCTGCGACTGCGCGCCTTCAACCGGGCGCGGCTGGCGCGGCGGCAGCGGGCGGGGCGCTAAGGGCATCGCGCTCCGCGGCGCTGACCCAGCGCCATTGCCCGGGCGCCAGGGTGCCGTTCAGCGTGAGGGCGGAGGATAGGAAATTCAAACGCATTTTTTGCTCCCAAAGGCCCCCCCGGCAAGGCTCTTGGACACCCACTGACGCGATCCTTCGGTTCGGCAGCGACCTGATGAGGATCGACCGCAGCCTAAACGAGCTTCATCCGTGGCGACCTTCTCCGACCTTCACCGGGTTTTCCCGGTCGACCGGCCGCCAAACCTCGGCC
>JBBQAW010000428.1:0-3063 GCA_038316815.1 Burkholderiales bacterium | reverse complement strand
CTTGATGGCCGGTACGTAGATGTCTTGCTTTAGGCGCGTGACCAGTTCGAGGCGGATTGGCTCGAACCCGAGGTCGACGTGGTGGGTGTGGATGGCATAGGCATCGGCAGGGCGGGTTTGCCACAGCCGCGCTACCGTGCGAGCCAGCAGGCGCAGCATGCCACGCACACGCTGAAAGTTGCCAAGCGTCCCGGTTTTCTGGGTCAAGACCTTGATGAACTCTGGGTGCAAGGGATAGCCGGCTTCGAACTCCTCGACCCGACGATCTTGGGCGGGCGGTACCGGCAGCTGGTCGCGATGCGCGTCCCAGAGTGCCTTGTAGGCGGCCACCACCTCTTTGGCCCCTGCGTGGTCGACGCGGGTAAAGAGGCGACGGCAGACAACCTTGACGGTCTCGTCGTCCTCAGTGGGATCGATGACCGTGGCCTTGCGCGCCGCAACGCTTTCGGCCTCGGCAAAGAAGGCCGCGATTTCCTGGGTTTCGCGGCTGTAGGCGTCCGCGGCCTTCCCGTCTCGTCCGACGGCCAACGTGAAAATGAGCGCCACGTTGGGTGAACTCTCCACCGCCTTCATGAGCGAGGTCATGAAAGCCAAGAGCTGGTCGCCGGCCCGCTGGGCGTTTCGGCCCGAGACCTTGCGCAGGTATGGCGCGATTTCGTCGATGAGGATGACTGCAGGCTTGTCGCCGATGAGCTCGCGCAAGGTATCGGCGCCGGGCGCGATGCCTTCGACGTCGCTGCGTTCAACGAGACGGTAGCCGGCTTCGCCCGCCAGGGCGTAGGCCAGTTCACCCCAGGGGCTGAACGCCCGGATGTTGGCACCCAGTTTTCTACCGTTCGCCGGATCCGCGTTTTCGCCGTCGAAGGCAGCGATGCGCACGGGCTTGGCGGGCCGAAGCGCCGGCTCCAGGAATTCGTCGGCGTTGGAAACGCCTGCGAGGCCGCCCATGGCATGCGCCAAGGCAATCAAGGTGTGCGTCTTGCCGCCGCCGAACTGGGTGTCGAGCCTGAAGATCGAGCCCACCTGCTCAGGTCGCCCGAGGACGCGAAGCGCGACCAGCTTCAGGGCGTTCTTGAGACCCTTGGTGGGGTAGGTGTTCGAAAAGAACTGCCCGGGCAGCTTGTACTCATCGGGTGCATCGCCGCGCAGCACCTGGGACAGATCGGCCGCAAAATCGCTTTCCCGGAGCACGCCTTGCAGCACGTCGGGGCGCGGATCACATAGGGCGAAGAGATTGTTGGGCATGAGCAGTCCAAATGTCTGGTTTCAGCTAAATGTATCCAGAAAATGTATGCGCTGACAATTACCTTTTGCCGGTAGTAAGACCAGGCTTACCCCTATCCTGGATGCGTTAGCAGTTCATGGCATGCAACGGTCATCTACGAATTGACCACCCGACGCTTGCTGGCATCAGCACCGGCTTCACCCGGCCGGCCGTCCGACCACGGCAAATCTCTCAACAGCGGTGAAAGTTCTGCCTCCCGGCTCCCGGCCGTACAGGGCATCCTCGGCGATGCCCCAGATGAAGGAGACGATCTTGTTGTGTGTCGCTTGGTCCACGGCTTGTGCTCTTCTTGGTCTCATCGACCGGGAATCATCGGTTTTGCGGCTGGCGCCGGAGGCGTCCTTGGCGGCCTAGCGCCCCGGGTCTTTGAACACACTCGCCCTCCCTCCCTGCGAGCGCTTCAGGCGCTCGGACCGGTCGCTGAGCCGGCCTCCGGCACATGCCAGTCCGTACCCAGCAAGCACTCGCAGAGAAACGTCTTGAACAATGGCCCCGCCAATCGCCCGGCTACGCCCTGACTACGCCAGTTCTCCTGGTACGCAGAGCCTGCATGCTGAAGCCGCTTATGTTCGAACTCTGCCTTGTGAATCTCTTTGACTTCGTAGTCCATGGATTGGTATACCGACCAGACATAGGCCGTGCGCTCCTCGCGGTGGCGCAGCACAGTAGACCGGTCCTTCGGAGCGCTGGGCGCGCCGAGTTGCGGAATTTCGCTTCGTCTCGCTGTGTCGTCCAGCACTGCCCGCAGCCACTTGGCAGCAGATGCGACGCGCCCAAGCCCTTCCTTTGCCAGACGTTGTTCAAGCAGGTCCAACCCACGTTCGACTTCGGCCTCGCCATGCGCGTCGATCAGCGCATCAGCCTCGCTTTCCGTCAGCCCCAACTCCTTGGCTCGGGCGAGCGTATCTATGAAGCTCAGGCTCGGCAATTTGGGCGGCATCGACGGGCCAGCATTCGGCTTGAGTTCGACCTTGAACTGGATGTCCACGACCGCCCGCCCGGCCTTGCCCTCGTCGAGGGTAATGTGCAACTCGGTTGCGGAGTTCACCTCGGCCACAGCCTTCAAAAGCGTGTCCCGCTTGAAGAACTTGTACTGCGGCGGCTTGTCTGACTTGCTGCCGGGCTGAGCACGCAGCACCTCGTGCCACCAGCCCCATAGTTGTCTGGACGTGACCTTCGTAGGGTTCTTCTGGTAACGGGCGCAGATCTCATAGAGCTGTATGCCGGCAACCGTGCGCAACTTGGCAATGCTGCTGAGACGGATGTTGGCGAACCTCTGCGGATCCAGCAACGGGCCCTGGATGTTGTGCCCGAAGCTCCATTCGATGAAAAGTGAGCCTTGTCGATTCACCAGATCCACACCTGCCAGGAGTGGTGCCACCGACCACTTGGTGACCTCATTCGGCGACGGTGACTCCCATTCCACCAAGGTCGACGTCATCGCACGACAGGCTTGCTTTAGGACCTCGTAATTGCGTGAGCCGAACTCGATCTGGCGAGAGACAGCGGCCAGCGGCATGGAGTACTGGCGAGCCGTCGGGTCTTGCTGTGCATGCCACAGCAAGACGTTGTAGATCTTTCGCCCCACCGCGGTGATGGCGTGGGACGCTTTCGTGATAGCGAGCGTCGCCACGGCCTTCCTAAGCGGCTTCGTCTCCTGAACAACGGGGGCAAACTCGTTCGGTGAATTCATGATCGCCCATTTTCACCCAAAGTTCGACGTAGTCCAGCTTCGCCGGTAACGGATCTACGACTTGCATTCCTACATTTTTCTGGCG
>JBBQAW010000427.1:0-3077 GCA_038316815.1 Burkholderiales bacterium | reverse complement strand
TCGGGCGCGAAGTTCAGGGCCGGCATCAGATGACCTTGGCCCGCATCAAGTCGTTGGAATTGAGCGCGCCCACCAGCTTGCCCGCCGCGTCCACCACCAGCACGCTGGTGACGCGGTGCTGCTCCATCACCCCGGCGGCGTCCACGGCCAGGGCGTCGGCGCGCACCAGATGCGGCGTCTTGTGCATGACGTCCGTCGCGATCAGGGTGCGCAGGTCGGCGCCGCGTTCGATCAGCCGGCGCAAGTCGCCGTCGGTGAAGATACCGGCCGGTTGGCCGTCTGCCTTCACGACGGCGGTGAAGCCCAGGCCCTTGCCGGTCATCTCGCGCAGCAGTTCGTTGAAGCTGGCCTCGGGCGCCACCACCGGCACGT
The DNA here is from genome assembly GCA_038316815.1 of Burkholderiales bacterium. GTDB lineage: Bacteria > Pseudomonadota > Gammaproteobacteria > Burkholderiales > Burkholderiaceae_C > Rubrivivax. Next base: position 2,705 of record JBBQAW010000427.1, on the reverse strand, counting down.
CGCTGCCGCTGCGCATCAGGTCGTGCACATGCATCAGCAGCTTGCGGCCCAGCGCGCCGCCAGGGTGTGAACGTGCGAAGTCGGTTTCGCGAAAACCGCGCGCATCGAGCAGGGCCACTGCCAGGGCGTCGCCCAGCGCCATCTGCGCCGTGGTGCTGGCCGTCGGCGCCAGCTTCAGCGGGCAGGCTTCTTCGTCGACTGCGCAGGAAATGACCCAGTCTGCATGTCGTGCCAGGCTGGATTCGGCCTTGGCCGTCATCGCCACCAGCACCACGCCCAGGCGCCGCATCGCCGGCAGGATGGCTGCCAGTTCGTCGCTTTCGCCGCTGTTGCTGATGGCCAGCACGACGTCGCCGGGCATCACCATGCCCAGGTCGCCATGGCTGGCCTCGGCCGGGTGCACGAAGAAGGCCGGCGTGCCGGTTGAAGCGAGCGTGGCCGCAATCTTGCGGCCCACGTGCCCGCTCTTGCCCATGCCCATGACGATGACCCGGCCCTGGCAGGCCAGCATGGCCCGCACGGCGCCGGCAAAGCCTTCGCCCTGGCGCGCGGCCAGGCCCAGCAAGGCGCGGGCCTCGATCTCGAAAGTCTGCGCTGCCAGTTGCAGCGCGCGTGCAGCGTTGAAGCCGGACGGCTGGGGCAAGGTCATGCAGGAAGCCCTCGAATACGATCGGGCATTCTAGGGACCCCATGGCCAGCACCCTCGAACTCGTCCTGCTCTACTTAGTCGCTGCCGTATTGGGCGTTGTCGTCTGCCGGTCGCTGAAGCTGCCGCCCATGCTGGGCTATCTGGTCGTGGGCGTGCTCATCGGGCCCAACGCCCTGGCGATTGCGCAAGACAGCGCGGGCGTGAAGTACCTGGCCGAATTCGGCGTCGTCTTCCTGATGTTCGTCATCGGGCTGGAATTCAACCTGCCCAAGCTCAAGAGCATGCGCACCCTGGTCTTCGGCCTGGGGCTGTCGCAGGTGTTGCTGACGATGCTGGGCACCTTGCTGGGCCATGCGCTGCTGGTCTGGGCCTATGCGGCCATTGTCGGCAGCGTTTGGCAGATGAGCTGGCAGGGCGCCGTCGTTCTGGGCGGTGCAATGGCGATGAGCAGCACGGCCATCGTCGTCAAACTGATGGCCGAACGGCTGGAACTGGAAAGCGAACACGGCAAGCGCGTGATGGGCGTGCTGCTGTTCCAGGACCTGGCCGTCGTGCCCTTGCTGGTGCTGATACCGGCCCTGGGCAGCAGCGGGCAGGAGATGGCCTCGGCCATGGGCCTGGCGGTCGTCAAGGCCGTGGTCTTGCTGACCCTCTTGCTGGTGGGCGGTCAGAAGGTCATGCGCTGGTGGCTCACCCTGGTGGCGCGGCGCAAGAGTGAAGAACTTTTCATCCTGAACCTGCTGCTCATTACCCTGGGCCTGGCCTACCTGACCGAACACGCCGGCCTGAGCCTGGCCCTGGGCGCGTTCGTGGCCGGCATGCTGGTAGCAGAGACCGAATACAAGCACCAGGTGGAAACCGACATCCGGCCCTTTCACGACGTGCTGCTGGGCCTGTTCTTCATCACCATCGGCATGAAGCTGGACTGGCGGCCGGTGCTTGAGCAGTGGTTCCTGGTGCTGGCGCTGACCACCTTGCCGGTGCTGGCCAAGTTCGTGCTGGTGGCTGCGCTGGCCCGCGCCTTCCGCGCCACGCCCGGGGTGGCGCTGCGCACCGGCCTGTACCTGGCGCAGGCCGGTGAGTTCGGTTTCGTGCTGCTGACCCTGGGGGCAGACCGCGGCATCGTGGCGCCTGAATGGGTCAGCCCGGTCCTGGCCAGCATGGTGCTGAGCATGCTCGCCACGCCCTTTCTCATCATGCACAGCGACCGCATCGTGAACCGGCTGTCGTCCAGCGACTGGCTGATGCAGTCGGTGGCGCTGACCTCCATCGCCAAGCGCGCCATTGCCACCGAGCGCCACGTCATCATCTGCGGCTATGGCCGCAGTGGGCAGAACCTGGCGCGGCTGCTGGCGCCGGAGAAGATTCCTTACATGGCGCTGGACCTGGACCCCGACCGCGTGCGCCAGGCCGCCGCCGCGGGCCAGAGCGTGGTCTTCGGCGACGCTGCCCGCCTGCCCAGCCTGATGGCTGCCGGCCTGGCCCGCGCCGCCGCCGTGGTGGTGAGCTACCACGACACTCCCAGCGCGCTGAAGATTCTGCGTCTGGTGCAGGAACATGCCCCGCGTGTGCCGGTGATCGTGCGCACCATCGACGACAGCGAGATCGACAAGCTGCGCGCTGCCGGTGCCACCGAAGTGGTGCCCGAGGCCATCGAAGGCAGCCTGATGCTGGCCGGCCACGCCCTGGCCCTGGTGGGCGTGCCGATGGCGCGTGTGGTGCGCATCACGCGGGACGCGCGCGACGCGCGCTACGGCCTGCTGCGCGGCTACTTTCATGGTGCCGACGACGACACGGTCGAAGAACTGAACCAGGCCCGGCTGCGCAGCGTCACCCTGCCCGAGGCTGCGCGTTGCGCCGGGCAGAACTTGGCTTACCTGGCCCTGCATGCGGTGGGCGTGAGCGTGGTCTCGGTGCGCCGGCATGCGGGCGGCGTTCTCGCGGCCAGTGATGACCTTGTGCTGGGCAGCGGCGACACCCTGGTGCTGAGCGGCTTGCCGAAAGCCCTGGCGCTGGCCGAGGAGAAGCTCCTGATTGGCCGCTGATGGGCTGCTGA
>JBBQAW010000426.1:0-3127 GCA_038316815.1 Burkholderiales bacterium | reverse complement strand
GTGCCGCTGATCGAACTGGCTCTGAAGGCCGACCCGGCCCACGCCCGCGCCGTGCTGGCCAACGTGCTGGCCGGCAAGACCACCCTGGTGCTGGGCCCCAGCGGCACCGGCAAGAGCACGCTGATCAACCTGCTGATTCCTGAAGCCGCAGCCCTGGTGGGCGAGATTTCACAGGCCCTGCAGAGCGGGCGCCACACCACCACCAGCACCACCTGGTACTGGCTGGACGAGACGCGGGGCGCTGCCCTGATCGATTCACCGGGTTTTCAGGAATTCGGTCTGCGCCAGATCACGTCAGAACAACTGGCTGGCCTGATGCCCGACCTGGCCGCGGCTCTGGGCAGCTGCCGGTTCTACAACTGCACCCACCGGCAAGAACCCGGTTGTGGCGTGCGCGCTGCGGCCGAACGCGGCGAGATCAGCCCTTGGCGCATGCGCATTTACGACGACCTGTACGAAGAGTTGTCGCGTCCCCGGTATTGATGTAAGGCCAGCAAAGTCGGCACGGGTAATACGGTCAGAAAGGTCAGCAAGGGCCCTGGCCAGGGCCGGCTCAACCCAGCACGTTGGCCAGCGACAGCAAGGCCACCAGCAGCATCCACAACACCACCGATCGCCAGACCAGACCCACCACGCTTTGCAGGTGCCCGGGCTGGGGCGGCACGCCAGCGGTGGAACCTTCGGCGCTGGCCGTGTCGGCACCACCGCCGGCGGTGAAGGTCTTGCTGCGGTCAGGCGTCACGCCCGGGGCGGCCAGCCCGCCCAGTTGCACGCCCACGGCCCCGGCGGCCGCAGCCAGGATCACGCCTTCGTTCGGGTAAAGCCAAAGGCTGGCGTCGCGTCGCCAGCTGTTGATGGCTTCTTCGAAGTTGCCCACCACGGCAAAGCCGAAGGCCGTCAGACGCGAAGGCACATGGTCGATCAGATCAAAGAGACGGCGCGACAGGGCCAGCAGCTGGTCGTTTGCCGGCGCGTCCAGCGTGCGTTGGCGGTACCCCCAATGGCGGCTGGAAAACTCGGCCATGCGGTACAGCACGGCACCCAGCGGCCCCAGGCCCAGGGCCGAGAAGACGACGAACCAGAAGAAGACGCCGAAGACATGCCGGTGTGCGGCCAGCAAGGCGTGTTCGATGACATGCCGCAGCACTTCGGTACGCGGCAGTTCGCTGGCGTCCAGGTGGCGCCACTCGGCCAGCAGGCGCCGGGCCTCGACCTCGTCGTTGCGCTCCAGCGCGTCGCGGATGTCGGTGTAGTAATGGCTGAACTGCCGAAACCCCAGGGTCAGGTACAGCAGCGCTACGTCCAGCGCCAAGGCCAGTAGCAGGCTGTAGCGCGCCACCAGCAGGTACAGCCCGGTGGCCAGCAAGGCCGGCACGCCGACCGAAATACCCCAGACGACGCCAGCATGATGCGGCTTGCCAGCATCGAAATTGCGCCCCGTCCAGCTCACCCAGGCCATCAGGGCGTCATGCACCCAGTTCTCACGCGGCAAGGGCTTGAGCTGTTCGATCAGGAGCGCAAAGAGGACGGCGAAAAAGCTCATCGACCTGCATGATAGCGACGGGAGGCTGACCCGAAATTCAAAGGTCCCGCCACGGAACCGGCTCTACCGGTCCGTCAGCGGGCGGCCTGCGGCGAAGACGCCGCAGACCCTCGCAGGCCAGGAGCAGTCCGCAGGGACTGCTCGTCGTCCGACTCGCACCGCTTGGGATGTAGCGAGCGGCCAGTGAGCCCGGAGGCCCGGTTCACATCGCCAGGAAGCGGTAGAGATTGCGCAGCATGGCGGCGGTGGCACCCCAGATGAAGTATTCGCGCGGCAGGCCATCAACCCCTGTGCCCTGCCATGGCATGGACAGGAACTGGCGCGACACCCCGTCGGCCTGAAAAACATGCCGCTGGTGGTGGGCGGGCGTCATCAAGTGCAGCAGCGGCACCTCGAAGGCCTCGGCGACTTCGAATGCATCGAGCTTCAGCGCCACCTGTGCCTGCACAACGGCCACGATTGGCGTCACTGCAAAGCGCGTCACCGTGGTGTAGACGGGCAAGGCCCCCAGCACTTCGACTTGCAGTGGCGACAAGCCGACTTCTTCTTCGGCCTCGCGCAGCGCCGTGGCGGCGGCGTCAAGGTCTTCGGGCTCGCTGCGCCCGCCCGGGAAGCTGATCTGCCCTGCATGGTCGCGCAGGTGGTCGGTGCGGCGCGTCAGCAGCACCTGCCAGCCTTCGGGCCGCTGCACCAGGCCCACCAGCACGGCGGCAGCGGCTGGCTCGCGTTCGCTGGGCCAACGGCCGTCGCCGTCGAATTCGGGCGCCCAGGTGCGGCCGCTCAGATTCTGAAAGCGCTGGCGCAGACTCTGCGCATCCAGCCCCTGAAGATTCAACGGCGGCAGGTGCGCATCAGTACCTGCCACCGGCACGGCGCGGGGGTCCAGGATGCGGGGGCGCGAACTCATGGTCTGGTGCGAGCATTTGACGCGGCCGGCTGAGCCGGGTCGCGCCGAAAACTCGCTTCGCGCCGATGCGCGGCCCGCGTCCAGGACGCGAGCTGAGCCTGCCTCAGGCGAGCTTTTCCTTGATGCGCGCCGACTTCCCGCTGCGCTGGCGCAGGTAGTAAAGCTTGGCACGGCGCACGTCGCCGCGGCGCTTGACTTCGACGCTAGCGATCAACGGGCTGTAGGTTTGAAACGTGCGTTCCACGCCTTCGCCGTTGGAGATCTTGCGCACGATGAAGCTGCTGTTCAAGCCGCGATTGCGCTTGGCAATGACCACGCCTTCATAAGCTTGAAGCCGCTTGCGCGTGCCTTCGACCACGTTCACGCTCACGATGACGGTGTCACCAGGCGAAAAGACGGGGATGGTGCGGTTCAGGCGAGCGATCTCTTCCTGTTCCAGGATGGCAATGATGTTCGACACGTTTTCTCCGGTTCGATCTTGCCCAGGCTTTGTGGAGTTGGGGTGTTCGGGAGTGGCCATCGCTGAAGGATTGGCGGCTCACCGGACCTGGCAGAGGATCGAAAAGCCTTCGATTATAGCCCGAGGGCGGCCAGGTAGCGCTCGTCAGCAGGCAGCAGTTGCCCAGCAGCGCGTGCCGCAGCGATCAGGTCGGGCCGCCGCCGGGCCGTGATCGCCA
>JBBQAW010000425.1:0-3149 GCA_038316815.1 Burkholderiales bacterium | reverse complement strand
CAAGGGGCTGTAGCGCACCTTGTTGCCGTCACTCAGGATGATTGCGGCCAGGGCACGGCAATAGTCAACGTCCAGGCCAGACCACCTGCCCTGGCTGTCAGCAGCCGAAAACCCCGCCAGACCCGTGTTGACGCCGCAGACCAGCGTACCGCGAGCCTTGATGGCGTCCAGGTCTTTGCCGGCGAAGGCGACGGGTGAAGCAGTCATGCCGGCAACGAACATGGCTGCGGCAAGGGTACGAACGGATTTGATAGACATGAGTTTTCTGGCTCCGATGAAAGAGTTGAACCGCAAGAAAGAACCGCGCGTCAACGCGGCAGGGAAGGAAATTAAAGAATAGCACTGAGCCAATGATCACTATGTCCGCGAAGGGGGCGCTGACAAGCCGGGGCAACCCTCAAGGCGTCATGCCGAACGCGATTGCAATAAACGGGCCCGCCTGAACAATTCGAAGATGGCGGGGCCCAAGCAGACGACTTCGAGAATTCAATCGCTCAAGGCGGCTGATGCAGCACCAGTGGCAGAACGACAGGAGCGCCAGCTTCACGCAGCAGGGCGGCCGCCACCGTCGTTGACCCGCCGCTTCGGTAGCGCACATCGATCAGCAGCAACGGGCCGGCTGGCAATTCCACGCCAGTCCGCAGGGCTAAGGCATTCAGCAGCGCCGCCGTTTCCGCGCCTGAGGCGAGGTCAGCCATGGGCATTGGCCCTGCCAGACGCAATGACTCCACCAGCGGCTGTAGCCCCTTGGCGGCCACATGCGCTGCCTTCGACAGAATCAGTTGCGGATGCATCCCAGATGGCATTGGCACGACCGCCACGGGACGTTCAGCCCAGCGCGGATTGCTGGCGAAAGCCAAGGCCGGCCCTTGCTGCAACCGATGATGCGGCCTCTGCGGGCGCCACCTGATGGCCACAGTTTGCGTGGCTCGATGACCACGTCCTGGCCTCGTGCGCACGCGCGCGCGGCTTCCAGGCGCTGTCGGCTGGGCCAGGCGCCCGTGACGGGCAGCGTACCCGTGCAGACGCTGCAACGCCCGCATTCGCTGGGTGCGGGGTCGTCCAGCGCTTCTTGCAAGAAACGCATCAAACCGCCCGGGCCGACAAAGAAGGCACGCATCAGCTTGGCTTCACGTTCGCGCACTTGGGCCAGCGCCTGCCAGCGCCTGCCAGCGCGCGGTGTCGAACACCCTCGGTGTGCCGGTCAGCACCCAGGCCGTGCCTGCGCGAGCCACCACCTCTTCCACCGCCAAAATCTTCAGCAAGCCTGCAAGCCGCCCGCGCCTGATCGTGGTTGGTTTGTTTATGACATCCGCTCGCCGGTCTGCTCCAGCCTCAAGCCAGAGGCCCGTTCTTATGTCTGTTGTGCGGTGCCACCGGTTACTCGACCAGCGCGCGCGGCAGACAGCCATCGACCCAGAGCTGCCCGCCATGGTTTTCGCGACGGCCGACCGGTGTACCTTGAAAGATGACATCGGTCGACATCCAGGCGCGGCGACGAAATTTCGGGAGCTGTCGTTCGGCGCGGCTCGCCGCCGCTTGACTTCAGGGGCCGGTCGAACGACTGCTGCGCAAGGTCTCGAACTGGCGCTGCCGACCCAAAGATGAAGGTCAATTGCCCTGTTAGAAGGCCCCATAGCGATCAGCCGCAGCGTACGCCAGAATGATATGCATGGATCCGAAATCAGACGACAAACTGCCCGAACATGTGCTGGTGAACCGCCAACAATGGGATGCAGAAGCCCCCGCCTGGGTGGCCGCTGGCGAGCGATGGTGGGCCGCTCGCGAGCCAAGTTGGGGCGTATGGAATGTCCCTGAATCCACGGTGGGGCTGCTGCCCACGGACATGACGGGCCTGCAAGCCATCGAACTGGGTTGTGGCACCGGCTATGTTTCGGCCTGGATGGCCCGACGGGGGGCCACGGTCACGGCCATCGACAATTCGCAGCGCCAACTCGAAACGGCTCGCCGCCTCGGCACTGAGCACCGGTTGGACATCACCTGGATTCACGGCAACGCAGAGCAAGTGCCGCGGCCCGATGGCTCGTACGACTTTGCCGTGTCCGAATACGGGGCCGCGATCTGGTGCGACCCCTTTGTCTGGGTTCCTGAGGCGCACAGGCTGTTGCGCGTTGGCGGCGTGTTGGCGTTCCTCGGTAACCATCCGCTGGCACTGGCCTGCAGCCCGCTGGACGGCTCGCCCACATCCGAGACTCTGGTACGAGACTGGTTCGGGCTTCACCGCATCGACTGGCGGCAGGTGGCGTGCGATCCGGGCGGCATCGAGTTCACCCTGCCCACGGGCGGCTGGTTCCGCCTGTTTGACCGCGTTGGTTTCGACGTTATCGATTACCAGGAGCTGCAAGCCCCGGATGCCGGTGCAGGCAAACCCTTCGGCACCCCCGCCGGCTGGGCTCATCGGTTCCCCTCCGAGCATGTTTGGAAAGTCCGCAAACGCGGCTGACGCGCGGTTGATCGTGGCTGGCCATGCCCCACCTGCTGAACGTGGGATGGCTGGCGATGGCCGGCAGGTTGTAGAACATCGTCATGAGACCCAGCCACGACCAGATCTACGAACGCGCCCGTTGTTACGACATCGCCTTCGGCTTTCGCGATGTCGCGGCCGAATGTGACGCGCTCATGGCGCTGGCCACGCAACACCTCGGCCGTGCCCCGTCGAGCGTGCTCGAACTCGCGTCGGGCCCGGCGCGGCACGCCTGCGAGTTCGCCCGTCGCGGCCTGGCCGCGACGGCGCTCGACGCCGTGCCCGCAATGCTCGACTATGCGTCGGCGCTTGCAGCCCGCGAAGGCGTTTCTTTAGCGGTGGCGTGTGCCGACATGGTCGACTTCACGCTGCCCACGCGCTTCGACCTGGTCGTGCTGCTGATGGACTCGTCAAGCTACCTGCTCGACAACAACGCCGTTCTGCGGCATCTCGCCTGCGTCGCCGCGCATCTGGTGCCGGGCGGTATTTACGTGATGGAGATGTCGCACCCCCGGGACGCGTTTGGCGTCGGCGCATCGAACAACACGCACTGGACGTCCAAGGCCGACGGCTTGAGCGTGACGATGCGCTGGGGCCAGGCGGGTGATGCGTTCGATCCTGTCACCCAGATCGACGAGGTCACGGTCACCATGGACTGGTCGAC
>JBBQAW010000424.1:0-3192 GCA_038316815.1 Burkholderiales bacterium | reverse complement strand
GCGTCTGCCTGCTTGAGCGCACGTTCGAGTTCAGCCGTGATGTCCACGATTCGGGCTTCGAGCTGCGTGGCGTTGGATTCGGCGGCCGTCGCGCGCTCGCGCTGGACGTGGATCTCGGCCTGGAGCGCCAGGTTCGCCGTCTCGCGGTCAACGGCAACTTGCTCCAGCTGGTCCTTCTCATGCTCGAGCTTGGCAATGGCCTGCTCGGCCTGGCGCACCTGGGCTTCGAGGGCGGCAGCTTCCTCCTTCGCGCCGGCCCGGAGCTGGTCGACCTCACGCGCCGTGCGCTCTTCGAGCAACGCCCAGAAGTCGCGGCCCAGACCCATGAGCCGTTCTACGGCCGCATCGGGAAGGGCAACCTGGGCGCGCCGTTGCCGGCCTGTGTCTTTCCAAACATCCAGGTAGCGCTTGACAGTGGAATAGCTGCCTCCGCCGATGGCGGCTTGCACGGACAAGATGCTCGGTTCTTCGCCGCGCCCAGTGAGGGCATCGGCGACCTCGAACACGCGGTCTTGCGTGACGACAGATTTTGCCATGCAGGCCTCCATCATCCTAGGATTACGATAATTACCGTATTGTAGATTACCGTAATTTCGAATGTAAAGCCGGTGGAGCGCTGGCATCTATGCCGTAGTCAAGCTGGTCGCGCCGCAAAGGACGAAGGCAGGCGAGGCGTTCTGGGCGCTAACCCCGGAGTTCAGTCCTAGCCGTACCGACTTGGAGAAGGTGGGCGCATCCCATGTGGTCTCGGTCGGGGATGTGGCGCTCCTTAGAATCTTGATTCCATATTTGGCGCGGTTTCCGTCGCGCGGGTTTCAATGCAACGACGACACGAACCGACGATCAAGACAAAAAGCGCTGCCCTTCTGGCAGCCGAGGCCGCATTCGCGCCACCAAGGCAGAGCACCGAGCAGTTGTTTGCCCGGGATTCACCGCAAATCACCGTCTTGCGTGTGAAGGGGGTGACGGCACCACTGGTCCTCGCAGATTCAGTTCTAAGTTCGGTCTCTGATTCGGCCACCTCGAGCGAACAAAAGCTGTCAGCGTTGAAGGCGCCTCGCGTCTTCCTTTTGACGGCCACACCTCTCGATTCCGGATCGACACCGACTGAATCGCCGCTGCGCGAAGGGCAGGCCGAAGAAGCGGGCCTGGCCGCTCTTGCGCTCCTGGGCCTGGGTGGTACGGAATCCAAGCCCGTGCGTCGAGCCAGACGCAGCCGCAATAAACCGCCGCCGGTCACGCTGGTGTTTTCAGCCATCGCTGCCGCCGGCGACGGTGCTGCCAAATTGCCCACTGACCAGGGTCCCGGTCCTGCGATGCGGGCTCAAGCGCAAGGCAATCCGCCCGCGCACCGATCGGCCAGCTTGGCCGCTGCACTGGCCGAAATCGAGCCGATCTTCGTGGCCATCAGCTCGGCCACGCGTTTCACGGTCGATGACCGGGAGATGGCGGTGCAATGGCAGCGTCTGTCGAGGGCGCTGGACCAGATCGCTGTCGAGATCAAAACGGCGTCCCCGACTGCTTTCTACTGACCTATCTAGAGTTTGGTCGCCACAAAGCCGCCTTTGCGGATGTCATTTGCCCCCTGGCGGTTGCCGTCGGTAAACCGACCATCGCAAGTCGTGGCGCGGCGCCCTCGCCGAAACCGGGCCGCCGAAGGACCGTGCGCCGGACATCCGTAACGCAGCCGTTGAGCAAGCTGCGCGTGGGATCGGTTGCGGCCAAGCCTCTCCATGACGAAAACAGGCGCCAACCTCGTCACCAACTCCCGTATTGAGGCTTCGTGGTCTGCCGGACTTCCAATGTGCAAAGCACCTATGTCGGGCGCCATGCGCGACTGCGCGGCGACTCCGTAGGACCCTAAGCCTTGCAGGCCTCGCGCAAGGTTTGATGGTACTGAGCCACGCCTCAGAAGGTTGCCAAAGAGCGTGGCGCCACCAATGGCAAAGGTGCTGCTCGCGTGGGGTTTGCGCACACGAGCACGCCGCCATCCTTCGCAGGTGCAGCCTGTCTTACGCAACCCCTCTTGGCCCGCGTCTTGCACACGCCGGCCGATGGCCGCGCCTGCAAGCACTTTATCGGTGCTGATTGTCACTGACCCCTTCGCCGAGACATCGGACGACGCGCAAACCATAGCCAGCGCGCTGGCCGACGTGGGCTACCTGGTGCTGGGCGTGCGTGCCGGTGACGCCACCCTGCCGGAGGCCATGGCGCGGTTGAAGCCCGACGTGGTGGTGGTCAAGAGCGACAGCGCGGTGCGTGACGTGCTGGAACACATCGTGGTGGCCACGCGCGACGCGCGTCGGCCGATCGTGATGTTCACCGACGACGGCGACCGCCCGACCATGCGCAGTGCCATCGGCGCGGGCGTCAGCGCCTACGTCGTCAAGGGGCTGAAGCCGGAACGGGTGCAGGCCGTCATCGACGTCGCCGTCGAACGCTTCGCCAGCGACCAGGCGCTGCGCTCCGAACTGGACGCCGCACGCAACGAATTGGCCGACCGCAAGACCATCGACCGTGCCAAGCGCTTGCTGATGAACGGCAAGAAACTCACCGAGCCCGAGGCCCACCGCTTCCTGCAGGACCTGGCGATGAAGAAGGGGCTGAAGCTGCGCGATGCCGCCGAGCGTGTGATCGACGTCGAATCGCTTCTGGGCTGAACCAGGTTGGTGCAGTGCACCAACTGCGGTGGGGCCCGGAACGCGGCAGACCAGGGCACCTCATAGGCAGGCATGGTGTGGCACGCCATTTGCAAATGACAGGGGGCAAGCTCCGCGGCAATGGCGTCGCGGCACCAAGATCGAACAGGGCAATTGAGCCCGCCAGGCGAGACATCGCCCGGCGGTCTTTTTCGTTTTCGAAAGGTAAACCATGCGCAACATGCCAGTCACTTCGCCAGTCTCCCCTTCCGCCACGGCCACCGAGGGCTCCACCATGACACGCCGCCGAGTCATTCAATCTGCCGCTGTGGCAACAGTGGGCCTCGTCATCGACCCTGCTCTTCGCGCCGCCGTCTACGCCCAGGGCAGCGACAAGCCCGAGAAAGAAGAGGTGCGCATCGGCTTCATTCCGCTGACCGACTGCGCCAGCGTCGTGATGGCCAGCGTGCTGGGCTTCGACAAGAAGTACGGCGTGAAGATCGTGCCCACCAAGGAAGCCAGCTGGGCCGGCGTGCGCGACAAGCTGGTGAAC
>JBBQAW010000423.1:0-3253 GCA_038316815.1 Burkholderiales bacterium | reverse complement strand
TCGACAACGGCCACCGTGCTGGCCATGACCTAGAGCGAGCCTTTGGTCGAAGGAATGACACCCGCCGAACGCGGGTCGGGCGTCAAGGCCATGCGCAGCGCGCGCGCGAAGGCCTTGAAGACCGTTTCGCACTGGTGGTGAGCGTTTTCGCCCTTCAGGTTGTCGATGTGCAGCGTCACCAGCGCGTGGTTGACGAAGCCCTGGAAGAACTCGTAGGTGAGCTGCGTGTCGAAACCACCGATGGCCCCGGCCTTGAACGGCACGTGCATGTGCAACCCGGGGCGGCCGGAGAAGTCGACCACCACGCGCGACAGCGCTTCGTCCAGCGGCACGTAGCTGTGGCCGTAGCGGGTGATGCCGCGCTTGTCGCCCACGGCCTGCGCGAAGGCCATGCCCAGGGTGATGCCCACGTCTTCGACCGTATGGTGGCCGTCGATGTGCAGGTCGCCCTGGGCCTGGATGTGCAGGTCGATCAGGCCATGGCGGGCGATCTGGTCGAGCATGTGGTCGAAGAAGCCGATACCGGTGGACAGCTCGGCCTGGCCGGTGCCGTCCAGGTCGATCTGGACCTTGATCTTGGTTTCCTTGGTGTCGCGCTGGACAGTGGCGGTGCGGTTCATTTCAGATACTTTCTTTCAGCGCATGGATCATCTGGTCGTTTTCTTCCGGCGTGCCCACCGTCAGGCGCAAGCAGTTGGCCAGCAGCGGGTGCAGACCGGCGATGTGCTTGACGAGCACGCCGCGGGTCTTCATGCCCTCAAAGGCGCGCTTCGAATCGGGCACGCGCACCAGAATCATGTTGGCTTCGCTGGGGAAAGGCTGCACGCCCCGCAGCGCGCGCGTTGCCGCCTGCAGCCGGGCGCGTTCGGCTTTCAGCAGCGTTGCCTGGCGGGCGTATTCGTCAGCATGGTCCAGCGCAAACAGCGCAGCTTCGGCGTTCAGCACGCTGACGTTGTAAGGCGGGCGTACCTTGTCGATCTCGTCGATCAGGGCCGCGTGCCCGCAAAGGTATCCCAGGCGCACACCGGCCAGGCCGAACTTCGACAGCGTGCGCATCACCAGCACATGCGGGTGCTGCGCCATGCGCTGCATCCAGCTGCGGCTCGAAAACGGCTGGTAGGCCTCGTCCATCACCACCAGCCCGTTTTGCTGGCCGACGGCGGCAACAATGCGGTCGATGCTGTCTTCGCTGAACAAATTAGCCGTGGGGTTGTTCGGGTAGGCGATGTAGGTCAGCGCCGGGCGGTGCTGTTCGATCGCGGCCAACATCGCGGACTCATCCAGTTCGAAGGCCGGCGTCAGCGGCACGCCGACGAACTTCAAGCCCCGCAGCCGTGCGCTCATCTCGTACATCACGAAGCCAGGCAGTGGCGACAGCATCACCGCACCCGGCACATGGCAGGCCACCGACAGCAGGTCGATCAGTTCATCGGAGCCGTTGCCCAGGATCAGCTTGCAGCTGCGCGGCAGATCGACATGGGCCGACAGGGCCGCCACCAGGTCGACCGTACTCTGCACCGGGTAGCGGTTGATGGCCACGCGGCCCAGGCGTTCGCCCAGTTCACGCTGCAGTCCAGGCGGCAGCCGGAAGGGGTTTTCCATCGCGTCCAGCTTCACCAGGCCTGCGCTGGGCTGAATGGCGTAGCCGTGGGTGGACTGCACGTCCTGGCGGATGGTGCGGGCGATGCGGCTAGCCAAATTGGGCGGGTTCATGCGGGAAGTTCCAGGATCTCAGGGCCGGCCATGAAAGGGTTGACGATGCGCACGCCGTCGATGTGCTGGCCGTGTTGCAGGTCTTCGGTCAGCAGCAGCTCACAGCCCTGCTGGACGGCGGCAGCCACCATCAGCGCGTCCCAGTAGCTGAGGCCGAAACGGCTTTCCACCGCCCAGGCGGTTTCGACGGTGGCCTGGTCCACCGACCAAGGCTGCCAACGCTGGTAGCGCCGCACTTCGGCACGCGCGTCGCCGGCTGGCAAGGCTGGGCGCAGTTTGCGGGTGGCGTTGACGTAGAACTCGTGCAGCACCTGGCTGCTCAGGCGCCCGCGGCGGCTGGACCACAGCACGCGCAGCCAGGCCCTGGCAGCCTGGTGCTTGGTTTCGTCGGCACGGTCCTCGCTGTAGAGCAGGACGTTGGTGTCAACGAAAACGGTCGAGACGCTCGGCATAGATTTCGTCGCGCTTGGGGTAAGGGCTGCCGTCGGAGGTGAAGCGCAGGTCGCGCTGCAGCCATTCGTTCATGGCGCGCTCGTAAGCGTCGTCGTGACGCATCTTCTCGGCCAGCAGTTCACCGATCAGGCGCGACACGCTGGTGTTGCGACGTGCCGCTTCCATTCGCGCCCAGTCGGCGACGCCTTCTTCCATGGTGACAGTAACGTTTTTCATCATTGCGTGGGGGGATGACACTATGTTCGTGTTGCACGAATGTAGTGCGACACGAAATTCGTGTCAATCGAGCTTGAACACCATCTTCAGTTCGCTATCGTCCACTTCGCCGGTGTACGCAAAGCCCAGCTTGGCGTAAAAACCAGCCGGCCCGCCGGGCAGGTCGACATGGGACAGGCCAACGGTCTTGAACCCCAGCCGCCGGGCTTCGTCGATGACCCAAGCCACTGCCAGCCGGCCATAGCCCCGGCCCTGGTGGCGGGCGTCGACCAGCAGCCGCCACACGTAGAGCTGCCCGTCGGGCTTGTCCTTGTCCAGGCGGGCGTCGTACAGCAGCATCATGCCGACCGCATCGTCGCCATCGAACATCGCCACGGCCCGGCCAGCGGGTTCATAGGCGACTTGGGCCAGGGACACAGGCACGGTGGCGACGAAACGGCGTTGACCGGCGGCGACTTCCAACTTCATCACAGCGTCAAGGTTCGACGCATCGACCGGGCGCACGCTGAAGGCCACGGCCTTGGGCACTTCGTCAACCGCCGGCTGCAGCCGCATTTCTGCGGCTCGGGCATGGGCTTGCAGGCCTTCGCCATAAGCCAACTCGGCCGCCACCGGGCCCAACAGGTTGGCACCCGCTTGCGAGACCTGAATCAGGCTGCTGCGCTTGACGAAGTCGTACACGCCCAGCGGCGAACTGAAACGCGCCGTGCCGGCTGTCGGCAAGACGTGATTCGGGCCGGCGCAATAGTCGCCCAGGCTTTCGCTGGTGTAGGCGCCCAGGAAGATGGCGCCGGCATGGCGCAGCAGGCTTTCCCAACGGGTGGGCTCGGCGGCCATCACTTCCAGGTGTTCGGGCGCCAGGCGGTTGCTG
>JBBQAW010000422.1:0-3255 GCA_038316815.1 Burkholderiales bacterium | reverse complement strand
GGTGACTGCAAAGTTCAACTCTTCGCCAGGGCGTACACGGTCCGGCGCCGTGACCTTGAACTCTGAAATGGAGTTTGTCGAGACAAAGGCCACGTCGGGCGCACCCGCCAGCAAAGATGTCGACAGCAAGGCGGTGGCGGCCCTGCCGTTACGCAGCACACGTGCCGTCACGCGACTGCGTTCACTCAGGCGGTCGGTTTGCCGGATGGTGTACGAACCCTCGTAGGCACCCGGTCGCACCTCGGTCAGCGTAACCGGGGCGGCTGCACCGTCGATTGTCAGCAGTGCCGTCGCACCGGGCGTTGCACGCAAGGCGAACGACAACACCTCGCCCGGGCGCAGGCGGTCCAGAGGTTCAACGTCGAAGGACGAAATGCTGGTGGTGGTCGTGGACGCATAGCGCGTCTGTGTTTGCGTCTGCGCCTGGGCATGCGTGGGCAGCGCCATCGAAGCGCTGGCGGCAACGGCCACAGCCAGGGCGGACAGTCGTGTCTTGAAACTTGTTCTGATCTTCATGGGGGCCTCTTTTCGGGAAGGGATTGCCGCACCAGGGGACGCTGAAGCGATACCGCTATTCAACGGCTGGCCGACGCGGCACAGTGACGGTCATGCACTCGCATCCCTGTAGGAGAAGACGAAGCCACTGCCAAAAACGAAAAAGCGCGGCTCCGAAACCGGGAGCCGCGCATGGCTTTGCTGCCTCCGCAACGTTCAAGAACCGTAATAACGGTCCACCGAACCGGTGTACTCCGAGGTGTAGGGCGGCGTATTGTCGTGGGCGTAACGTGGCGCATCTTCCAGGCGCGCCTTGTCGAGGGGAACGACGTAGCCGTCCTGCTTCTTGTCGTAATGCAATTGATTCCAGGGCAGAGGGTAACGGTCTGTGTTCATGCCCAGAAAGCCGCCGAATTCAAGCACCGCATAACGAACGGTGCCCGAGTGCTTGTCGATCATCAGGCAGTCGATCGAGCCCAGGGTTTCGCCAGCAGTGTTGTAGACCTTGGTGCCTTCAACCTTGTCTGAAGAAATCATGGCGCCTGAAGTCACGTCAGGATCGATGGTGGTGGTGTTCATGGAATTCTCCTAAAATGGGATGTCTGGCTTTTCACTTCGCGAACCGGTCTGCCCGCGACGTGCTGACACGATGCACCGGCCGGCGCCTGGCTGATGTCGGCGCCGCACCGCTCGCCGTGTAGGCGAGCGCTGACAGCACGGCCAAGGCCCCGGCCCGGACCCGGGCTTGGCCGGGCTGCGGCAGAAACGCGCAGACCGTCGAACTGCAACGTATGCGCCGGGGTGCGGCATCGTGCAGCCTGTTGCAACAGGCTTGGCTAGGCAGCGCGCTGGAGTACGCTTCAGCCGTCATGCATGAGCTCCTTCACCCAACAACAGCTTGCCGCGCCAGCGTCGGCCACCGTGGGCTGGCCTGCACCAGGCTCGATTTCGCGCCCTGGGCGGGCCGGCTATCGCGGTCGGGCCCATGCGCGAATATCGGCAGCGCCGTTCATCGGCCCGTTCATCGGCCCGTTCACAGGCCCGAACATGGACCCAAGCGCGGGTCCATCCACAGGCCTAATCCATGAGCGCGTTGCTGGCAGGCGCCACCGGCTTGGTGGGCCGCGAACTGGCCAGGGCCTGGGCCGGGCCGGGCGATTTGGTGATGCTGCTGCGCGGCCCAGCGCCAGCGGGCCTGCCGGCGGGCCCGCGTCTGCGCAGCAAGCTTGTGGACTACAGCGCCCTGGCCACGCTACCGGCGGCATTGCCCGCCGCCGACGAGGGCTACTGCTGCCTGGGCACGACGATCGCACAGGCAGGCTCGCAAGCCGCCTTTCGCGCGGTGGACTTCGACGCCGTGCTGGCTTTTGCCCGCGCCGCGCAGGCTGCCGGCGTCAAGCGCCTGGGCGTGGTCTCGGCACTGGGGGCGCAGGCAGACAGCCGCAGTTTCTACAGCCGCGTCAAGGGCGAGGTTGAGGCTGAACTGGCAGGCATGAACTTCAGCAGCCTGATACTGGCGCGGCCGTCTCTGCTGGCCGGCAACCGCAGCGCCACCGGCCAGCCTGGGCGCCTGGGTGAAAAGCTGGCCCTGATGGTGGCGCTGCCGCTGGGCCGCCTGGTGCCGGCAGCCTGGCGGCCGATTCAAGCCAGCGTCGTCGCTTTGGCCCTGCTGCGCGCGGTGCGTGAAGGCCGGCCGGGCCGGCGCGTGCTGTCCTCGGCCGAGATGCAAAGCCTGGGCACGGGTTGAAGACCCAGCGGGTGCCGGGCTACAGCGAAGCCGCAGCGGTTTAAGCCCGAGCGGTGGTTCCTGGGCCTGATCTCTGGTCATCTGCCACCGGCCTGGCCGCGGCCCTGGGCGGGGGACTTTTGATCGGACTGGAGCGCGAGCGCCGCAAGCGCGGTGTCGAATGGGGGCCGACCCGTCCGCCGGCTGGCATCCGCAGCTTCGCGCTCGCCGCCCTGGGCGGCGGCATCGCGCAAACGCTGCAGCAGCCCTGGCTGGTGGCGCTGGGCGCAGCGCTGGTGGCGGTCCTGGTAGCGGTGGCGTATGGGGCCAGCCGCCGTCCCCCGCCACCGGGCGCGCCGCCGCCCGACCCCGGGCTGACGACCGAGTTGGCCCTGTTCGTCACCTACCTCGTGGGTGTGCTGGCGGTGCAGCAACCGGTACTGGGGGCTGGCGCCGCCGCGGTGGTGGCAGGCCTGCTGGCCGCGCGCGAACGACTTCACCGCTTCGCCACGCGCGCCCTGAGCGACGCCGAGTGGCACGACGCTCTGGTACTGGCAGCGCTGGTGCTGGTGCTGGTGCCCCTGGCGCCTACAACGCCGCTGCCCTGGCTGGCCGGCCTGGCGCCGCGCACGCTGCTGAGCTTGATGACGCTGATCCTGGTGCTGCAGGCGGCTGGCCATGTCGCCCTGCGACTGCTGGGGCCCGGCGCCGGGATGGCGGGTTCGGGCGCGCTGTCGGGCTTCGTCTCGAGCACGGCAACGATCGCGTCCATGGGTGCCCGCGCGCGCGCCGAGCCCGCGCTGGCCCAGGCGTGCACGGCCGGCGCCGTTTTCTCGACGGCTGCCACCTGGGTGCAGGCGATGCTGTTGCTGGTTGCCACCGCCCCCGCCGCAGCCGCCGCACTGGCACCCAGCGCGGCGGCGGGCCTGCTGGTGGCCGCCGCCAGCGGTGCCTGGCTGCTGCGCGGTGCCGGCCGCATGGCACCAGGGCCTGGTGCGGGTGCGGGTGCGGGTGCGGGTGCGAGGGCGAGGGCG
>JBBQAW010000421.1:0-3257 GCA_038316815.1 Burkholderiales bacterium | reverse complement strand
GGGGGGCAGCGAACGACAGTGAGCGTGGGGGCGTCATTCACCCACCAATGGCAGCGGCGCCGCTGACGATCTCGGACAGTTCCTTGGTGATCGAGGCTTGGCGCGACTTGTTGTAGATCAGCTTCAGCTCGCCAATCAGCGTGCCGGCGTTGTCGGTCGCAGCCTTCATCGCCACCATGCGGGCGCTCTGTTCGCTGGCCATGTTCTCGGCCACGGCCTGGAAGACCAGGGCTTCGATGTAGCGCGTGAGAAGCTCTTCGATGACGCTGGCCGGATCGGGCTCGTAGATGTAGTCCCAGCCGTATTGCGACTTCTCGGCTTCGGTCTGCTCCAGGCGCGTTGCCGACAGCGGCAAGAGCTGTTCGACCTGCGACTCCTGCTTCATGGTGTTGATGAAGTTGGTGTAGCAGACGTACACGGTGTCGAGTTTGCCGGCGACAAACGAGTCGAGCATCACCTTCACCGGACCGATCAGCTTTTCCAGCTGCGGCGCGTCGCCCAGCTGGGTGACATGGCTGACGACGTTGGCGCCAATGCGGTTCAGGAAGCTGAAGCCCTTGTTGCCGATCGCCACCGCCTGAATGGCGTTGCCTGCAGTCTGCACTTCCCTCATCTTGGCCGTGACAGCGCGCAGGATGTTGGTATTGAGACCCCCGCACAGGCCCTTGTCGGTGGTGACAACGATGAAGCCGATGGCCTTGGCCGATGTACCCGTCTTGTGCGCGTCCCGCATGTACGGGCTCTGGTATTCGGGGTTGGCCTGCGACAAGTGCGCCGTGATGTTGCGGATCTTGTCGGCATAGGGCCGCGCGGAGCGCATGCGCTCTTGCGCCTTGCGCATTTTTGATGCCGCCACCATTTCCATGGCCTTGGTGATCTTCTTGGTGTTTTCCACCGACTTGATCTTGCCGCGAATCTCTTTGCCTACAGCCACATTGGACTCCTATCAGATGGCAGGCACAGGCCGACGCCGGGCCGCCCCAAGGCGGCCTGGGCCCCCGTACGGGGTGGCGAACGAAGCAAGCCTGGGGGCAAACATTTCAAGCGAAGCTTTTCTTGAACGCGGCGATGGCGTTCGAAAGCTCTTCTTCAGCGCCCTTGTCCATCGCCTTGTCGTGTTCCAGCTTGGCCAGCAGCGCAGCATGGCTGCTTTTGAGGTGCTGGTGCAGGCCGTGCTCGAAGCCCAGCACCTTCTTGACGTCGACATCGTCCAGGAAGCCCTTGTTGACGGCGAACAGCGTGGCCGCCATCAGGCTGATGGGCAGCGGGCTGTACTGCGACTGCTTCAGCAATTCGGTCACGCGCGCGCCGCGGTCCAGCTGCTTGCGCGTGGCGGCGTCCAGGTCGGACGCGAACTGCGCGAAAGCGGCCAATTCACGGTACTGCGCCAGGTCGGTACGGATACCACCAGAAAGCGACTTGATCAGCTTGGTCTGGGCCGCACCACCCACCCGCGAGACCGAGATACCGGCGTTGATGGCGGGGCGGATGCCGGCGTTGAACAGGCTGGTTTCCAGGAAGATCTGGCCGTCGGTGATCGAGATCACGTTCGTCGGCACGAAGGCCGAAACGTCACCGGCTTGGGTTTCGATGATCGGCAGCGCCGTCAATGAACCGGTCTTGCCTTTGACTTCGCCCTTGGTGAACTTCTCGACATAGTCGGCGTTCACGCGCGCGGCGCGTTCGAGCAGGCGACTGTGCAAATAGAACACGTCGCCGGGATAAGCCTCACGGCCCGGCGGGCGACGCAGCAGCAGCGACACCTGGCGGTAAGCCACGGCCTGCTTGGACAGGTCGTCATAGACGATCAGCGCGTCTTGCCCGCGGTCGCGAAAGTACTCGCCCATGGTGCAGCCCGAATAGGCGCTGACGTACTGCATGGCCGCCGATTCCGAAGCCGAAGCGGCGACGACGATGGTGTAGTCCATCGCGCCGGCTTGTTCGAGCGAGCGCACGACGTTCTTGATCGAACTGGCCTTCTGGCCGATGGCGACGTAAACGCAAGTGACGCCCTGGCCCTTCTGGTTGATGATGGCGTCTATGGCCACCGCTGTCTTGCCGGTCTGGCGGTCGCCGATGATCAGCTCGCGCTGGCCGCGGCCCACCGGCACCATCGCGTCGATCGACTTCAAACCGGTCTGCAGCGGCTGGTCGACGCTCTTGCGCGCAATCACGCCCGGGGCCACCTTCTCGATGATGTCGGTCATCTTGGCGTTGATCGGGCCTTTGCCGTCGATCGGTTGCCCGAGAGCGTTTACCACCCGGCCGATCAGTTCGGGGCCCACCGGCACGGACAGGATGTTGCCCGTGCACTTGACGGTGTCGCCTTCGCTGATGTGTTCGTATTCCCCCAGGATCACCGCGCCGACCGAGTCGCGCTCAAGGTTCAGCGCCAGGCCGAAGGTCGGCTGGCCACTGGCGGTGGCGGGGAATTCCAGCATCTCGCCGGCCATCGCGTCGGACAAGCCGTGCACACGCACGATGCCGTCGGTGACGGACACGACGGTGCCCTGGTTCTTGATGTCAGTCGAACTGGCAAGGCCTTCGATGCGGCTCTTGATCAGCTCGGAAATTTCTGCGGGATTCAGTTGCATGGTGTTCTCCGGGGACGGGGGTGCCGACGACGCTGCCCAGCAGCGCCCGGCGCGAGAGCCCTTGCGGGTTCAGGCGGTCAATGCGGTTTTCATGCGGTCCAACTGCGCCTTGACCGAGGCATCGAACACTTCGTCGCCCACCTCGGCACGAATGCCGCCGATGAGAGCCGTGTCGATCTCGAGGGTCAGTTCCAGCTTGCGGCCAAAGCGCTTCTCCAGTGCCGCGCGCAGCTCGGTCAGCTGCGCATCAGACATCGGGAAAGCGCTCTTCACGAGTGCCTGTGATATGCCCGAACGCGCATCAAGCAGCGCCTGCGCTTGCAAGGCCATCTCATGCACGGCCGACAGGCGGCCGTTGTCGATGACGGTGCGCAGCAGGTTTTGCACAGGCGTCGAAAGTGCCTCGCCCGTGGCCGCGCAGATCAGGTCAAAAACCTGGGCTGGCGTGGCCTTCGGATGGGCGGCAAAGCTTTGCACTTCAGGCTCGGCCGCCACACGCGCAACGGCTTGCAGTTGCGCCAGGGTGGCAGCGTCAGCACCTGCAGCGAGCAGGGCTTCGGCGTAGGGCCGGGCGATAGTGGCGAGTTCGGCCATGGCTCAGAGCTCGGTCTTCAGGCGCGACAACAGCTCGGCGTGCACCTGCGTATCGACTTCGCGGTGCAA
>JBBQAW010000420.1:0-3273 GCA_038316815.1 Burkholderiales bacterium | reverse complement strand
GGCGGCGCAGCCCTGAAGGCCGCCGATTTCATCGCCATCTGCCGCGCGTGACCGCTACCGACTTCGCGGCGTCGCAACACTTTTTGTGGAGTTTTTGAAATGCAAATCTGGATGACCGTGGTCCTGGCCGTGCAACTGCTGACGGCCCTGGTAATGATCGGCCTCGTGCTGATTCAGCATGGCAAGGGCGCCGACATGGGGGCGTCGTTTGGTGGCGGATCTTCTGGCAGCCTGTTCGGTGCCACCGGCAGTGCCAATTTCCTGTCGCGTTCGACGGCGGCCTGCGCCACCATTTTCTTCATCTGCACGCTGGCGCTGGCTGGTGGGGCCCAGGTCGGCCCGGCGCGCAATGAAGGCGGTTCGGTGCTGGACCGTGCGGCCCCGGCGGCTTCCGCTGTCGGCGGCATTCCTGGGGCCATTCCCAGTGTCGTGCCAGCGCCTGCGGCGGTGCCCGCACCGGCTGCCGTACAAGCCTCTGGCACGCCTTCTGGCGTACCCGCTGCTGCTGCTTCCGGCCCTGCACGTTAGGCCCCGGGAAAGCCCTTGTGTTGGGGCTAGAATCTGAGGCTGCCCGTGACGCAAATCACCTCGCGAAAGCGGGCAGCTCGCTGGCCCTGAATGTGATTCAGGGCTGGCAGTTCGAACGTCTTGCCGACGTGGTGAAACTGGTAGACACGCTATCTTGAGGGGGTAGTGGCGAAAGCTGTGCGAGTTCGAGTCTCGCCGTCGGCACCAAGACAAACGGTCCATCGCGTGAACGGTGGACCAAACATCTGCTGTTGAGGCGCCATGGACCTGCAACCCTACCTGCCCGTGATCCTGTTCATCCTGGTGGGCATTGGTGTCGGCGTGGTGCCTCAAGTGCTGGGCTTCATCTTCGGGCCCAACCGTCCTGACGTCGAAAAGAACAGCCCGTACGAATGCGGTTTCGAAGCTTTCGAAGACGCGCGCATGAAGTTCGACGTGCGCTATTACCTGGTTGCCATCCTCTTCATCCTGTTCGACCTGGAAATAGCCTTTCTCTTCCCATGGGCCGTTGCCCTGCATGACATCGGGGCGTCAGGCTTCTGGGCGATGATGATTTTCCTGGCCATCCTGGTGGTTGGTTTCATCTACGAATGGAAGAAGGGTGCTCTCGATTGGGAGTAAGGCCGTGCAGCCCTCAACTCACATCCGTTCGCTACCCTGCAAAGGGGGCTCTGCTTTTTTGAGGCAGTTCTACAGAGGCAGTCATGGGAATTGAAGGTGTCCTGAAAGAAGGGTTCGTCACCACCTCGGTAGACAAGCTCGTGAACTGGTCCAAGACCGGATCTCTTTGGCCGATGACCTTTGGCCTGGCCTGTTGCGCCGTGGAAATGATGCACGCCGGCGCCGCGCGCTACGACATCGACCGCTTCGGCATGCTGTTCCGCCCCAGCCCGCGCCAGAGCGACCTGATGATCGTGGCCGGCACCCTGTGCAACAAGATGGCTCCCGCTTTGCGCAAGGTCTACGACCAGATGGCCGAGCCGCGCTGGGTGCTCAGCATGGGCAGCTGCGCCAACGGCGGCGGCTACTACCACTACAGCTACAGCGTCGTGCGTGGCTGCGACCGCATCGTGCCGGTAGACGTCTATGTTCCCGGCTGCCCGCCCACGGCCGAAGCGTTGCTGTACGGCATCCTGCAACTGCAGGCCAAGATCCGGCGCGAAAATACCATCGCGCGTTGAAGGCGCTGCCCCAAGCTGCATGACCCAAAAACTCGACCATCTCCAAGCCACCCTGCAGACTGTGCTGGGCGACATGCTGAAGCGCTTTGAACGCGCCCGCGGCGAGATCAGCATCACCGTCAAGGCGGCCGATTACGCTGCTGTCGCCACCACCTTGCGCGACCACCCGCAACTGAAGTTCGAACAACTGGTCGATCTTTGCGGCCTGGACTTCTCTGACTACAAGAACGAAGCCTGGGAGGGCCAGCGCTACTGTGTCGTCTGCCACCTGCTGTCGGTTAGCTTGAACTGGCGCGTTCGCCTGCAGGTCTTCGCGCCTGACGACGACATGCCCACGCTGGCGTCAGTCACACCCATCTGGGCTTCGGCCAACTGGTATGAACGCGAGGCGTTCGACCTGTACGGCATCATTTTCGAAGGCCACATCGACCTGCGCCGCATCCTGACCGATTACGGTTTCATCGGCCACCCGATGCGCAAAGACTTTCCGGTCACTGGCAATGTCGAGATGCGCTACGACGCTGAGAAGAAACGCGTGATCTATCAGCCGGTGAGTATCGAGCCCCGCGAGGTCGTCCCAAGAGTCGTCCGCGAAGACAACTACGGTGGCCTGCACTGACATGGCTGACATCAAGAACTACACCCTGAACTTCGGGCCCCAGCACCCGGCAGCACACGGCGTTGTGCGCCTGGTGCTGGAACCGGACGGCGAAGTCATTCAGCGCGCCGACCCGCACATCGGCCTGCTGCACCGGGCCACCGAGAAGCTGGCCGAAAGCAAGACCTACATCCAGAACCTGCCCTACATGGACAGGCTGGATTACGTCTCGATGATGTGCAACGAGCACGCCTATTGCCTGGCCATCGAAAAGCTGACGGGCGTGGACGTGCCCGAGCGGGCGCAGTACATCCGCGTGATGTTCAGCGAAATCACGCGCGTGATGAACCACCTGATGTGGCTGGGCGCGCACGGGCTGGACTGTGGTGCGATGAACATCTTCATCTATTGCTTCCGCGAACGCGAAGACCTTTTCGACATGTACGAAGCCGTCAGCGGCGCGCGCATGCATGCGGCCTATTTTCGCCCTGGCGGCGTGTACCGCGACCTGCCCGACAGCATGCCGCAGTACAAGGTCAGCCGCATCAAGAACGAAGCCGCGATCAAGGCGCTGAACGAAAACCGCCAGGGTTCGCTGCTGGACTTCGTCGAAGACTTCACCCGGCGTTTTCCGAAGCTGATCGATGAGTACGAAACCCTGCTGACCGAGAACCGCATCTGGAAGCAGCGCACGGTGGGCATCGGTGTCGTCAGCCCCGAACGGGCGCTGAACCTGGGCTTCTCCGGCCCGATGCTGCGCGGCAGTGGGCTCGCCTGGGACCTGCGCAAGACCCAGCCCTACGAGGTCTATGACCGCATGGACTTCGACGTGCCCGTGGGTGTCAACGGCGACACCTACGACCGCTACCTGGTGCGCGTGGAAGAGATGCGCCAGAGCAACCGCATCATCCAGCAATGCGTGGCCTGGCTGCGTGTCAACCCCGGCCCGGTGATCACCGACAACCA
>JBBQAW010000419.1:0-3282 GCA_038316815.1 Burkholderiales bacterium | reverse complement strand
GAAGTGAGCCTGGGGGCTTCATTTGGTAGCGGTGCCGAGATAGGCACTGATGACTTCCGGATTCGCCCGCACTTCTGAAGGCGTGCCGTCACCGATCTTCTTGCCGTAGTCCAGCACCACGACGCGGTCGCTGATGTCCATCACCACGCCCATGTCGTGCTCGATCAGCACGATGGTCGTGCCGTACTCGCTGTTCACGTCCAGGATGAAGCGGCTCATGTCCTGCTTCTCTTCCACGTTCATGCCGGCCATCGGTTCGTCCAGCAGCAGCAGTTGGGGTTCCATGGCCAGCGCACGCCCCAGGTCCACGCGCTTTTGCAGCCCATACGGCAGGCGGCCCACGGGCGTCTTGCGGTAGGCCTGAATCTCGAGAAAGTCGATGATCTTCTCGACGAAGTGGCGGTGTTCGCTCTCTTCGCGTTCAGCAGCGCTGGGCCAGAACGGAACCCGGATGGCCTGCTGGAAGATGTTGGTCTTCATGCGCAGGTTGCGGCCGGTCATGATGTTGTCCAGCACGGACATTCCTTTGAACAGCGCCAGGTTCTGGAAGGTGCGCGCCACACCCATTTCAGCCACCTGCCGGCTGTTCAAGTGGCTGAAGGTTTGCCCGCGAAAGCTGATCTCACCTTCCTGCGGCGTGTACACGCCATTGATGCAGTTCAGCATGCTGCTCTTGCCGGCGCCGTTCGGGCCGATGATGGCGCGCACTTCGTGTTCAAGCACGTCGAAGCTGATGTCGGTCAGCGCCTTCACGCCGCCAAAGCGCAGGCTGATGTTCTTGACTTCCAGCACCGTGCCGCCGACCGGTTTGTCGTTCATGCCGCGGCCTTCACTGCAGGAAAGGTCTTCGCGTCGATGATCTTCAGCGTTGCGCTGACGCTGCCGCTGCGGCCGTCTTCGAACTTCACTGCGGTCTCGATGAACTGCTCGGTCTTGCCGCCATACAAGGCGTCGATCAGCAGCGCGTACTTTTCGGCGATGCTGCCGCGGCGTACCTTGCGGGTGCGCGTCAGTTCGCCGTCGTCGGCGTCCAGTTCCTTGTGCAGCACCAGAAAGCGGCTGACCTGGCTGCCGGCCAGCATGGCGTCGGTCGCCAGGTCGGCATTGACCTTTTCGACGCAGTCGCGAATCAGGTCCAGCACCTGGGGCTTGGCTGCCAGATCGGTGTAGCCGGCATAGGGCAGGTTGCGGCGCTCGGCCCAGTTGCCCACGGCGTCGAAGTCGATGTTGATGAAGGCGCAAACCTTCTCGCGCTGGTTGCCGAAGGCCACGGCTTCCTTGATGAACGGAAAGAACTTGAGCTTGTTCTCGACGTACTTGGGCGCGAACATGGCTCCGTCATTCACGCCGCCGGCCAGTTTGCCCACGTCTTTGGCGCGGTCGATGATCTTCAGGTGCCCGCCCGCGTCCAGAAAGCCGGCGTCGCCGGTGTGGTACCAGCCATCGGCCGTCATCACCTCGGCCGTGGCCTTCGGGTTCTTGTAGTACTCCTTCAGCAGGCCCGGGCTCTTGACCATGATCTCGCCGCTGTCGGCCACGCGAATCTGCACCCCGTCGATGGGCACGCCCACGGTGTCGGCTTTCACCTCGTGGTCGGGCTGCAGGCACACGAAGACGGCCGTCTCCGTCGACCCGTAAAGCTGCTTCAGGTTGATGCCGATGCTGCGATAGAAAGTGAACAGGTCCGGCCCGATGGCTTCACCGGCCGTGTAGGCCACACGCACGCGCGAAAAGCCCAGCGTGTTGCGCAGCGGGCCGTAGACCAAGGCATTGCCCAGCCCGTAAGCGATGCGGTCACCCAGGCCTACAGACTTGCCGTCCATCAGGGTGGGGCCCACGCGCCGCGCCACGTCCATGAAGCGATGGAACAGCCAGCGCTTGATGCGGCCCGCGTCTTCCATGCGGATCATCACGCTCGTCAGCAGGCTTTCGAACACGCGCGGCGGCGCGAAGTAGTAAGTGGGCCCGATTTCCTTCAGGTCGATCATCACCGTGGACGCGCTTTCGGGGCAGTTCACCACGTAGCCGCAGGCCAGCCACTGCGCATAGCTGAAGATGTTTTGGCCAATCCACGCCAGCGGCATGTAGGCCAGCACCTCTTCGGCATTCGTCAGCTTGTCGAATCGTTGCCCCGCCTGCGCCCGGTCCAGCAGGGTGTGGTGGGTGTGCACCACGCCTTTGGGGTTGCCGGTGGTGCCGCTGGTGAAGAACATCGCGGCCACGTCTTCGGGCTTGCCGGCGGCCACCGCATCGTCGAACAGACGCGGGTGCCGGGCCAGATGCGCGTCGCCTGCGGCCAGCAGGGCGTCGATGCTTTCCAGCCCGCTTTCGTTGTAAAGCCGCAAGCCGCGCGGGTCATCGAACCAGATGCGTTGCAGCCCCGGGCACTGTTCGCGCAGTTCCAGCAGCTTGTCGACCTGTTCCTGGTCTTCCACGACGGCAAAAGCGACGCCGGCGTTGTTGATCGGGAAGACGTATTCCGCGGCCGCGGCATCTTGATACAGCGGCACTGGCACGGCGCCCAGGGCCTGCGCGGCCAGCATGGTGGCGTAGAGGTGCGGGCGGTTGTCACCCACGATGACGATGTGTTCGCCGTGCTTCAGCCCCGCCTGTGCCAGCCCGGCCGCCAGGCGCCGCACCAGCCCGGCCAGTTCAGCCCAGGTGGTGGTCTGCCAGATGCCGTAGACCTTCTCGCGCAACGCGGCGGCCTGCGGCCGGGCTTGCGCGTGGTCGAGCATCAGACGGGGAAACGTCGTCGGCACGGTCGGGGTCTCCTGTGGCCTGTCGAGTGTGACCACTGGTGGGCATTTTGCGATCGACTTTGACGCCAGGTTGTCGTTGTGACGACAATCCGCGGGTTCGCACTGTCAGGCCTTTCCCGCGGGGTCTTGCTTGAAGCAGCAGGCTGACGGGGTCGTCGCCAGGTTGCCACTTCATTGCCGCCCTTTCACGGCGCCATCGCCCGACCCCACCATGCCCAACCCCGGTTTTCCCCCTGCCGCCCGGGCCACGCCCGTACAAACCTCGCGTGCGCGCAGTGCCCGGCTCGACGATCTTGCGCTCATCCCCTGGCTGCATCACCTGGCGGCGGACGAGCACGAACGCGTCGTGTCTGAACTGCGCGTCGTTGACGTGGCGCCGGGCGAATTGCTGGTGCGTGTGGGCAAGCCCGTGACCTTCTGGTTCGGCGTGCTCGACGGCCTGCTGAAGATGAGCAACGACAGCAGCGGCAGCAGCGGCGGCCTGCCCATCACCTTCACTGGCGTGCCGCCCGGGGGCTGG
>JBBQAW010000418.1:0-3298 GCA_038316815.1 Burkholderiales bacterium | reverse complement strand
CAGCCAGTTGTTGGCGAAGCCCGCAATGGCATGCCGCACCATCTGCGGCAGCACCATCTGCGGCAGCACCACGCGCCGCCAGACCTGCAGGCGCGACATGCCGCAAGCCAGCGCAGCTTCGGCCTGCCCGCGCGGCACGGCCAGAGTGGCGCCACGAAAGGTCTCGGTCAGGTAGGCGCCGTAGATGATGCCGATGGTCAGCACGCCAGCGGCAAACGGCGGCGCGTCGATGAAGTCCCAGCCGCGGGCCTCGGTCAGGTCATTCAGCAGAATCTGCCCGCCATAAAAGATGGCCAGCATCAGCACCAGTTCAGGCAGGCCGCGAATGACCGTCGTGTAGACCTCAGCCACCCAGCGCAAGGGCCGCGAACCCGAGAGCTTGGCCGCCGCACCCAGCAGGCCGAAAACGCAGGCCAGGGCCAGCGAGAGCCCGGCCACGATGAGCGTGACCCACAGCCCCCCCACGATGGCGGGCAAGTAGCCGTGCAGCATCGGGCGCTTGCCTGAAACGTCGAACCTAAACGTCGAGCAAGGTCTGGCGGTAGTGCAGCAACTCGTCGATCGACTCATGCACGTCGGCCAGGGCGGTATGCGCTTGCGCCTTCTTCAGGCCCTCCAGGGCCTTGGGCTTCCAGCGCTTGGCCAGTTCCTTCAGCGTGCTGACGTCCAGGTTGCGGTAGTGGAAGAAAGCTTCCAGAAGGGGCATGGTGCGGGCCAGGAAGCGGCGGTCCTGGCAGATGCTGTTGCCGCACATGGGGCTTTTGCCCTTGGGCACGTATTGCTGCAGGAAAGCGATGACAGCGGCTTCGGCCGCGGCTTCGTCGGTGGTGCTGGCGCGCACCCTTTCCACCAGCCCGCTCTTGCCGTGCGTGCCCTTGTTCCAGGCGTCCATGCCTTCGAGCACGGCGTCGCTCTGGTGAATGGCAAAGACCGGGCCTTCGACGCGGACGGTGATGTGCGCGTCAGTAACGACCACGGCCACTTCGATGATGAGGTCGTGGTCGGTGTCCAGGCCGGTCATCTCGAGGTCGATCCAGACCAGGTTCTGGTCGCTCAGGGGCAAGGTGGCAGGAATGATGGCTGTCATGCCGCGATTCTCGCCGAAGCCTAAACTCTGCAACCTATGCAGCCTGACACCTTGACCCTGGCCTTCGTGGCCGCCTTGCTGGCCAGCCTGGCCACGAAACTGTGGCTTGCAACGCGCCAGATGCGGCATGTGGCCGCGCATCGAGACCAGGTGCCCGCCGCCTTCGCCGGCACGGTGACCTTGGAGGCCCACCGCAAGGCCGCCGACTACACGCTGGCCAAGGGCCGGCTTGGGCTGCTTTCACTGGCTGTCGGCAGCGCCGTGCTGCTGGGCTGGACCCTGCTGGGCGGGCTGGACGCGCTGAACACCGTGCTGCTCAACCACGTGCAGCCGCAGTTCGGCAACATGGCGTATCAGTTGGCACTGTTGACCGGGTTCGTCATCATCGGCTCGCTCATCGAACTGCCGCTGGACTGGTACAGCACCTTCCGCGTCGAGCAGAAGTTCGGCTTCAACCGCATGACACTGGGCTTGTGGCTGGGCGACATGGCCAAGGGCGCGGCGGTTGGCGCTGTCATCGGGCTGCCGCTGGCCGCGGGCATCTTGTGGATCATGGGCAACTCAGGCGGGCTGTGGTGGCTGTACGCCTGGGCCGCCTGGGTCGCCTTCAACCTGGTGCTGCTGGTGCTGTACCCGACCGTGATCGCCCCGCTGTTCAACAAGTTCGAACCCCTGCCCGACGAAGCGCTGAGGACGCGTGTGCAGGCCCTGATGCAACGCTGCGGCTTTGCCGCCAAGGGCCTGTTCGTGATGGACGGCAGCCGCCGCTCGGCCCATGCCAATGCCTACTTCACGGGTCTGGGCGCAGCCAAGCGCGTGGTCTTCTACGACACCTTGCTGCAGCGCCTGTCCCCGGGCGAAGTGGAAGCCGTGCTGGCGCACGAACTGGGCCACTTCAAGCGCAAACATGTCGTCAAGCGCATGGTCGCCATCTTCGCGATGAGCCTGCTCGGCCTGGCCTTGCTGGGCTGGCTGGCCGGGCAAAGCGGCTTCTACGCCGGCCTGGGCGTGGCTTTGAACCTGGGTGCACCGAACGACGCGCTGGCGCTCATCCTGTTCATGCTGGTGTTGCCGCCGTTCACTTTCTTCCTGGCGCCGTTGATGGCCCATGTCTCG
This sequence comes from Burkholderiales bacterium, assembly GCA_038316815.1. Classification (GTDB taxonomy): domain Bacteria; phylum Pseudomonadota; class Gammaproteobacteria; order Burkholderiales; family Burkholderiaceae_C; genus Rubrivivax. Next base: position 1,095 of record JBBQAW010000418.1, on the reverse strand, counting down.
CGCGTGCACGAGTTCGAGGCCGACGCCTATGCCTGCGCGCAAGCTGACGGCCGCGACTTGGCGCGCGCGCTCTTGAAGCTGCATGAAGACAACGCCGCCACGCTGACGCCCGACCCGCTGTACGCGCGCTTCTACTATTCGCACCCGCCAGCCAGCGAACGTTTGGCCGCCCTGCCCGCGCCCACCGCCGCGCCAGCCACCTGAGAACGCCATGACCGCCCTTGCCCCCGCCCTCGCCCTTGCCCAACAGAGTTGCCAGCCCATGAAAGGCCAGCCAGCCCTGAACGCAGACGAGATCGACCAGATGCTGGCCCAGGTGACGGGCTGGACCCTGGCGGCAGGCGCGATCGAGAAACGCTACAGCTTCCCTGACTACCGCCACACCATCGCCTTCGTCAACGCCCTGGCCTGGGTGGCCAATGCCGAAGACCATCATCCCGACCTTCTGGTCAGCTACGGCAAGTGCACGGTGCGCTTTAACACCCATGACGTGAACGGCCTCTCGGTCAACGACTTCATCTGCGCGGCCAAGGTCGACGCCTTGCTAGCTTGAACACCGGCCGCGTCGTCGCCGCCCACGGGCGACAGGTGATGGTGGAAACACCCGAAGGCGAACGCGTGCGCTGCCAGACCCGCGGCAAGAAAAGCGACCTGGTGGTAGGGGACCAAGTGCAGTGGGCTGTCACGGGTGACGGCGGGGTGATCGAGGCGCTGTTGCCGCGCCACAACCTGCTCTACCGCCAGGACGACTGGCGCACCAAGAGCTTTGCTGCCAACCTGGACCAGGTGCTGGTGCTGGTGGCCGGTGAACCGATGTTCAGCGAAACACAGCTCGCACGGGCGCTGATTGCAGCGCGAGCCGAAGGTATCGCCGTCACGATCGGGCTGAACAAGACCGACCTGCCTGCTGCGGCCACCGCGCGGGAACGTCTGGCGCCCTATCGCGCGATGGGTGTGCCGCTGATCGAACTGGCTCTGAAGGCCGACCCGGCCCACGCCCGCGCCGTGCTGGCCAACGTGCTGGCCGGCAAGACCACCCTGGTGCTGGGCCCCAGCGGCACCGGCAAGAGCACGCTGATCAACCTGCTGATTCCT
>JBBQAW010000417.1:0-3310 GCA_038316815.1 Burkholderiales bacterium | reverse complement strand
AAAGGCCGCGGTGGTCAGGGCGGTGAACAGGAACAGCACGCTGGAAGCGGCGGCCGCGTAGCCGAAGTCCAGATCCTGAAAGCCCTGCTTGTAGATCTGCGTCATCACCACTTCGGTGCTGCCAGCCGGCCCGCCGCCGGTGGTGGCATAGACCTCGGTGAAAACACGAAAGCCGCGGATGAAGCCCAGGGCGATGACCACGGTGATGGCCGGTGCCAGCCCGGGTAGCGTGACATGCACGAAGCGCCGCCAGGCGTTGGCGCCATCGACGGCGGCGGCGTCGTAAAGCTCTCGGTTTACGCCCGCCAGGCCGGCGATGAAGATCACCGTGTCGTAGGGCACGTGCTTCCACACATGCATGGCCATCAGGGCGGCCAGTGCCTGGTCGGGGTCGGCGAAGAAACCCTGCGGCGCGATACCCACCCAGCCCAGCGCGGTGTTGACCACGCCTGTGGCGGTGGGTGCGTAAAGGATGCGCCAGATCTCGGCCACCACCGCCGCACTGGTGACGGCCGGCAGGAAGATGGCGGTGCGCACGATGCGCACGTGCCTTGCCGTGCCTTGCAGCGCCTGCGCCAGCACGATGGCAATCATGGCTGAGAGGATGACCGTCACCACGACGTACAGCAGGGTTCGGCCGGCGGCTGCCGCCAGCGCTTCGTCGTTGAACACACGCTGGAAGTTGTCCCAACCGACCCAGATGTCGGCGTCGGCGAAACGCACTTGATAAAAGCTCATCTTCAGCCCCTGCAGCATGGGGATGAACTTGAACCAGATGAAGACCAGCAGGGCTGGTGCCAGGAACAACCAGGGCGATGCCAGGGCGCGCCAGGAGCGGGTGCGGCTTGCGCGGGTAGCGGCGTGCTCCGCACCCCGCGATTCGCCTTCCGGCCGGCCGGGCAGGTTGATGGGTGCAGCTTCGTGCTGCGCACTCTGCGATTCGCCTTTCGGGCGGCCGGAAAGGCTCATGGCTTGCGGTCCAGCACGCGTTGTCGCGCCAGTTCTGCGTCCACTCGCGTGTTGAGTGTCTTCAGCCCCGCTGGTACGTCGCTGTCGCAGCGTGCCAGCAAGGCATTGAAGCCATCGGCGGCGATTTGCTGCACGCGGGCGCTGTTGGGCAGCAGGGGTAGCGCTTGGCCGTGCTTCAGATATTCCGCGGCCACCAAGTCCCATCGTGGGTCGTCGTGTGCGGCGCCGGCATCGAGCAGGCGGTTCACCGGCAGCCGCACCACCGGCAAGCCGCCAGCGGGCGGCCGCGTGCCCAGCCGTTGCCCGGCGGGCGAGATGAGGAATTCGATGAAACGCTGCGCGTCGGCGCGACGTGTGGTCGTGCGTGTCAGGTAGGCCAGTTCGCCGCCCGCCAGCGTGGCGCGCAGGCCCTGCGGGCCGGCAGGGGCCGGCAGCACTTCGACCCGGCTCTTGCCGGGTTCCTTGTCGAACAGGGCGATGTGATACGGGCCCGACAAGTAGATGCCCGCCTGCCCCGAGATGAAGGCCCGGTTGGCCTCTTGCGTCGAAGCATTGATGGCACCGGGTTGTGCGCTGCGGTCTTCGCACAGCAGGCGCTTGAAGAAGGCGACCGTCTGCTGCGCTGCCGGCGTGGCCAAAGTGGCGTGGCCGTGCCCTTGCGCATTGAGTGCGACGAAATCCCCGCCGGCCTGGAACAGGAAGGAGCTGAGAAACCACGCCGTGTAGCCGCGGGCCGTGCCACCCGGCAGCACGAATCCGTAGGTGTCGGCGCGGCCGTTGCGGTCGGGGTCGTCGCGCGTGAAGGCGCGCGCCAGCGTCGCCACCTCGTCCCAGGTGCGCGGCGGCGGCAGGCCCAGCCTTTCGCGCCAGTCGCGGCGCACGAACAGCACATGCGCCTGCGCCGATGTGGGCACCGCGAACACCCGGCCATCAGGCAGGGTGGCGGTTTGCCAGGCCCGCGCATGCAGGTCGGCACCGCCCCTGATCTGCGCCTTGTCGATGGCCGAGACGATGCCCATGCTGACGAAAGCGCCCAGCGAACCGCCGTCGTTGATGATGACGTCGGGCAGGTCGCGGCCCACCGCCGCGCGTGCCAGGCGCTGCTCGAAGTCGGTGGTGGCGTTGAAGTATTCGATGGCGATGCCCGTCTGCTGCGTGAAGGCGCGGGCAATGGCGTCGTAGGTCTTGCGGCCGTCGTTGGAAGATCGCGTCCAGACGCGCAGCGGAGGGCCGCTCGCGGCTGCTGCTGCGGCTGCAGCTGCAGGCGTTGCTGTTGCTGTTGCTGTTGCTGTTGCTGTTGCCGCTGCGGGTCCAGTTGCGACTGCCGTTGCAGAACAAGTTGTCCAGCCCGTCAGCAGCGCCAGGCTGCCAATGGCCCATAGCCTGCAGACGCGGGCCGTTGCCGCGGGCTGAGAAATGCGACCCATGGGCCTGAAAGCCCTCACTCGACTGATGGGCCCGCTGGGGCTGATGCGCTGGCAAGGCATGACGGAGAGCGAGAACACCGTGGGGCTGGAGTCGGACAGCGGTTTACTGAACCAGCCTCATTCTCTGGTCGGAAACCGGCAGGGACAAGGGTCGAAGCCTCTGTGTTTACCCTTGAATCCATGCCTGCGTCGAGCTTTCTCGGCTCTATTCGCAACTGACCTGAATTACGATCCCAGCAGGTCATTGACGTAAACCGCTGTCCAATCTTCGCAAGAATGTCTGTTGAACGTACGCCCACCCTGCACGACGTGGCCGTGGCCGCTGGGGTCTCTGCAACCACCGTCTCGCGGCATCGGCGCGGCGTGCGGCAGTTCCCTGTGGCCGTGGCAGCGCGCATCGACGCGGCTGTGGCGCAACTCGGTTATCGCGACCACGCAGCGGCGCGCAGCCTGGCCACCGGTCGCACGGGCACGGTCGGCCTTGTCGTCATGGACCTGGCCAACCCGCATTTCACCGGCCTGTTGCAGGGGGCCAGCCGCGTGGCCGCACAGCAGGGTCTGAGCCTGGCGTTCGTCGACACGGCAGAGAGCCGCACGCCCGAGCAGCATCTGGTCGAAACCCTGGCCTGCCGGGTAGACGGACTGGTCGTCAGCGCGCGCCTGGCGGGCCCAGACATGGACTGGATACGCCGGCTGGGGCGACCCGTGGTGTTCTATGGCCGCCTGGGCCGGCCCGGCTGGCACAGCGTGGGGGTGGACGGTGCTGCGGCCGCGCGGCTTCTGGGCGCGCATCTGGCGTCGCTGGGGCATCGGCGCGTGGCCTACCTCGACTTCGCCGGTTCACGCTGGAGCGCCGAACGCCGGCAAGGCCTGGTGCACAGCCTGAAAGCCGTCGGCGGCAGCGTGCAGGTGCA
>JBBQAW010000416.1:0-3317 GCA_038316815.1 Burkholderiales bacterium | reverse complement strand
CGGGCGCGGTTTTCGGTGGAACCCTTGATCGGTGATTTCTTGGCCCGCTTCTGCACTGCGTCAGCATGTGCTGCGCAGCAACCGTGAAAGGATTCCAAATGAACGCAACAGTAACCCAGACCGGCGTCGTCAAGTGGTTTGACGATGGCAAGGGCTTCGGTTTCATCACCCCCGATGGTGGTGGCAAAGACCTCTTCGCCCACTTCAGCGAAATTCAAAGCACCGGCGGCTTCCGCAGCCTGGCTGAAAACCAGAAGGTGCAGTTCGAAGTCAAGCAAGGCCAGAAGGGCCCGCAAGCTTCGAACATCCGCGCTGCCTAAGCACAGCGCATCGGGGCTTAGGCCCTGAAGCAGAAAACGCAGCCTCGGCTGCGTTTTTTTTCGTCTGCTGCGTTTGTTGGCCGGCTAGACCGGCAGGTCGGCCGCCGCCAACAGTGCCGCTGTCGCGTCCTTGGGCGCCAACAGCGGCTGCAACAGGCCGGCCGGCAACGGCCAGTCGATAGCGATGGCCGGGTCGTCCCAACGGATGCTGCGTTCGCAGTCCTTGGCGTACACGTCGGTGGTCTTGTACAGAAAGTGCGTGTCGTCTTCCAGCGCGATGAAGCCATGGGCAAATCCTTCGGGCACCCACATCTGGCGGCGGTTGGCTGCAGACAATTCCACCCCCACCCAGCGCCCGAAGTGCGGCGAGCCGCGGCGAATGTCCACCGCCACGTCGAAGGCCGCGCCTTGGGTCACGCGCACCAGCTTGCCTTGCGGATGCGGCGGCAGCTGGTAGTGCAAGCCGCGCAAGGTGCCGGCCTGGCTGACCGAATGGTTGTCTTGCACGAAGGGCCTGGGCGCGGGCAGGCCTATTTCGCGCAGCCCGGCTTCGAACTTGCCTTGGTGGAAGCTTTCCATGAACCAGCCACGACTGTCGCTGAAGGCCACGGGCTCGATGACGACGACGCCCGGCAGGGCCGTAGCTTCGAACTTCATCAGAACACCCGTTCGCGCAAGACCTGCATCAGATACTGGCCGTAGCCGTTTTTCATCATGGGCTGGGCCAGACGTTCCAGTTGCCCGGCGTCGATCCAGCCCCTGCGGTAGGCAATCTCTTCCGGGCAAGCCACCTTCAGGCCCTGGCGCTTTTCAAGTGTGGCGATGAACTGGCCGGCTTCCATCAGGCTGTCGTGCGTGCCGGTGTCGAGCCAGGCATAGCCGCGGCCCATGATTTCCACATCCAGTTCGCCCTGGCGCAGGTACTGGGCGTTGACCTCGGTGATCTCGAGCTCGCCGCGTGCGCTGGGCTGGATGCTGGCGGCAATGTCGCACACCTGCTGGTCGTAGAAGTACAGGCCCGTGACGGCGTAATTGCTGCGCGGTGCTTTGGGCTTTTCTTCGATGCTGATAGCGCGTTGCTGGGCGTCGAACTCGACCACGCCATAACGTTCAGGGTCATGCACGTGGTAAGCGAAGACCGACGCGCCGGCTGTGCGGGTATCGGCGCGCTGCAGCAGCGCGGCCAGGTCGTGCCCGTAGTAGATGTTGTCGCCCAGCACCAGCGCGCTGGGCGCCCCGCCTACGAACTGCCGCCCCAGGATGAAGGCCTGCGCCAGGCCGTCGGGGCTGGGCTGCACGCAGTAGCTGAGGTTCATGCCCCAGGCACTACCGTCGCCCAGAAGGGCCTGGAAGCGGGGGGTATCTTGCGGTGTGCTGATGACCAGCACGTCGCGCATGCCGCCCAGCATCAGGGTCGACAGCGGGTAGTAGACCATCGGCTTGTCGTACACCGGCAGCAGCTGTTTGCTGATGGCCAGCGTGGCTGGGTGCAGCCGGGTGCCAGAGCCGCCGGCCAGGATGATGCCTTTGCGTTGCATGTCGTGTACTTTCAGCGACTCAAATGTTCGGTGAGCATGCGGCGCACGCCGGTGTGCCAATCGGGCAAGTTCAGCCCGAAAGCTTGTTGCAGCTTGCGGGTGTCCAGGCGCGAATTCAGCGGCCGTTGCGCCGGGGTGGGGTAGGCGCTGGTGGCGACGGGCCGCACGGCATCCGCAGCGACCTTCAAGGCCAGGCCCGCAGCCCGTGCGTGTTCGATGACGATTTGGGCATAGCCGTGCCAACTGGTGCTGCCGCCGGCCACACAGTGGTAGGTGCCGCCCAGGCCTGGCGTGGCCAACACACGCAGCGCGGCATGGGCCGTGACATCGGCCAGCAATTCGGCGCCGGTGGGTGCGCCGATCTGGTCGTCGATGACGTTCAGGTTGTCTCGTTCACCCGCCAGCCGCAGCATGGTCTTGGCGAAGTTTCCGCCGCGTGCGGCGTAAACCCAACTGGTGCGAAAGATGAGGTGGCTGCAAGCGCTGGCGCGGATCAGGTCTTCGCCTTCCAGCTTGGTGTGGCCATAGACGCTCAGCGGGCCGGTGGGGGCGTCTTCAGCACGCGCGTGGTCGCCGCTGCCATCGAAGACATAGTCGGTGCTGTAGTGCACCAGCAGCGCGCCGCTGCGCCGGGCTTCGCTGGCCAGCACGCCCGGGGCGGTGGCATTGATGGCACGGGCCAGATCGGGTTCGCTTTCGGCCTTGTCGACAGCAGTATGGGCGGCGGCGTTGACGATCAGTTGCGGCTGCACGCGCGCCACCACCGCGCGCAAGGATTCGGGCTCCGAGAAGTCAGCCCGCAGTTCACCCGGCGTGTCGAAGTCGCAGGCCACGACGGCCCCCAACGGGGCCAGCGAACGCTGCAGTTCCCAGCCCACCTGGCCGCCACAGCCGAGCAGCAGGATGTTCATGCCCGCCCCGCGTAGTTCGTGGCGAGCCAGTCGCGGTAGCCGCCGCTTTGCACATTGGCCACCCAGTCGGCATGGTCAAGGTACCACTGCACGGTCTTGCGGATGCCGGTGTCGAAGGTCTCGGCCGGGCGCCAGCCCAGTTCGCGCTCGATCTTGCGTGCGTCGATGGCGTAGCGGCGGTCGTGGCCGGGGCGGTCTTTCACATGCGTGATCAGCCGCTTGTAGCTGCCGGCCGATGAAGGCCGCATGTCGTCGAGCAGGGCGCAGACGGTGTGCACGATCTCGATGTTGGCCTTCTCGTTCCAGCCGCCGATGTTGTAGGTCTCGCCCAGGCGGCCGCCGGCCAGCACGGCGCGAATGGCGCTGCAGTGGTCGCCGACGTAGAGCCAGTCGCGCACCTGCATGCCGTCGCCATACACCGGCAGCGGCTTGCCCGCCAGGGCGTTGACGATCAGCAGCGGAATCAGCTTCTCGGGAAAGTGATAAGGCCCGTAGTTGTTGCTGCAGTTGGTGGTGACCACGGGCAGGCCGTAGGTGTGGTGCCAGGC
>JBBQAW010000415.1:0-3323 GCA_038316815.1 Burkholderiales bacterium | reverse complement strand
CACGCGGTCGGCGTCGTCCATCACGCTGCTTTCGGTGATCTCCAGCCGCAGCCGGTCGAGCGGCGCGCGATGTCGCTGCGCCAACTGTTTCACCTGGTCTGCGAACGTGGCGTCGCGCACATCCAGCGCACTCACGTTCACGGCAATGCTGAGATCCGGGTAACGGGGCGCCCAGTCGGCCAAGGTCTGCAAGGCGGTGGTGATCATCGCTGTCGTGACCAGTCCGATGTGTCCGGTCTTCTCAGCGAACGGGATGAACTCTGCCGGCGAAACGTAGCCGTGTGCCGGGTGGCGCCAGCGCACCAGCGCCTCCATGCCCAGCAGCCGGCCGCTGCGCAGGCACTGCTTGGGCTGCAGCCACATCTCGAGTTCGCCAGAGCTTGCCGCCAGACGAAGGCTGGACAGCAGGCTGAGTTGCCTTGAGCGGGCCACCTCATCGGCCGGCATGTGCCAGACCCACTTTCGCTTCTGCCGCTTGGCGTCGCCGACCGCCAACTCGGCGCGTCGCAGCAAGCTGTCGATCAACACATCCGGGTTATCAGCCGCGTCGGCCAGGCCGAACACCAGGTGGACATCGACCGGGTGCCCGTCACAGGCCAGCGGTCCTGAGGTTGCCGCGTCGATGCGTTCGCGCAGCCCCTCCACCATCACGCGGTTCAACCCCCTGCATAAAACCGCAAAGACGCCCCCTGGCATTCGCGCCAGCGTCAGCGCATCCGGCGGGCCGGTTTCCTGGTGGATGGCAGCACGCAGGCGGCTGGCCACCTGCACCAGCAGCGCGTCGCCGGTTTCGAAGCCAAGGACCTCGTTGACGGTGCGCAAACGCGCCACATCGATCAACACGACCGTGACCTCATCTCCTGGCCCTTCAGTGGCAAGCCGCCGCAGCATGGTGCGGTTCGGCAAGCCTGTGAGGCGGTCCACATACGCGACGTTCTCGATCTCCGCTTCGCGCGCAGACACCGCTGCAGCCAATGTGTTCATGGCCTTGGCGACGCGTCCGAGTTCATCGCCTGAGCGCACTTCGATGCGCGCCGTGTAGTCACCGTCTGCAACGCGCGCTGCAGCTCTCTCGACCCGCTGCAGAGGCCTGGACACGCTGAGGGTCGTCGCCCATGCCAACACGGCAGACAGCGCCACTGCGACCATTGCAAGCGTCATGAGCAGCCGCTCTGACTGACTGATCTCGACCTGCACGACGCGCTGTCGCGCGTCCAGTCTTTGCTGTTCGTGTTGCAGAAAGGTCTTGGAAGCCGCCATCAGGGCCTTCATGGCGCGCTGCCCTGCGCCATTGAACATGACACTGGCACCCGCTGCGTCGCCGGCCTCGATCTCGGTGGCGACCTTGATGAAGACATCGCGGTATTCGTTTCGGCGCGCGCCCACCTTCTCAAGCAGCGCGCCGCCTTGGGCGTCTGCCGTCTGCCGAGTCAGATCGTCAACCACACTTTCGATGGCGGCGTACTCGGCATCGAGCACCGGATAGATGGTCTCGCGCTCGTTGCGAGGCGAAGTCAACAGCCGCGCCATCGCACTGCCGTGGCTTTGCACATGCTTGTCGATTTCCTGCACCTTCAGCATGCGCTGCAGATCCCGCGTCATCACTTGCTCACCATGCAGCGCAAGGGCGCGAAACTGCATGATTGCCAGCGCCACGACGACGACCATGATCGTCACCAACGCACCAAAGCCAAGCGCGAGCCGGACCCAGAGCCGAGCCGACCGCCAAAGGCCATCCATCGAAGCGATCTGGTTCACGAAGCGGCTGCGGAGCATGTTGCGCACTCGATGTCGGTCCTGGCTGGTGTGGTTTGTTTCGCTGCAGGTCCGTCGGGCAGACCGTCTGAAGGCGAATACTGCAGAAACCGAGCAAGCAAAACGGGGTCCCAGACGGCTTATCGGCCCTTGCGCTGGGCACTTGAATTCCCGCAACGCGGGGCCAGCGCCAGGCATGCGCCGGGTGTGCGTTGTAGCGGCGCTGTGGCGCGTCATCCGAATCGGATCGGGCTTGGTGGGCGCAGCTTCACTTGCAGGCTGCGGGCCCGAAGGTGAACGCCAGCCCGGCAGCGAACAAGGCCCAGGTGCCGGGTTCTGGCACCGGACTGGCCAGGCTGATGCGCAGGAATTCGGTGGGGTCCGGGACGCCCGGCCGGCACGGCCTGCAGGTTATGCAGCGGCAGCGGGTTGCCACCCGCGCCGGCGCCGGCGAACTGCCCGAAGGCCGGGTCTTCGAAACAGGTGTTGCGGCCATCAAGGCAAAGCCGCGCAAGGTGGACCGTGCGGCGACCCCTGCACTGCGGGGGTCCGCTGGCATGTGTCGCGCCCCTGTCACGCGACTTGCCTAGTCTGGGTTTTTCAAACCACACCCGCCCGGAGGACCACTGATGAATCCCACCACCACCCTGCGCCAAGGCGCCTTGCTGCTGTGCCTGTGCGCTGCCGGTGCGGCGCAGGCGCAAGCCAACGTGCAGATCACCGAATGGATGTACACCGGCCCGGGCGGCGAGTTCATCGAGTTCACGAACCTCGGCGACAGCCCGGTGGACTTCAATGGCTGGGTTTATGACGACGATTCGCGCTTCAATACCGTGGCCCTGGGCGGCTTCAGCCTCAGCGGGCTGGGGGTGCTGCTGCCGGGTCAGTCGGCCCTGCTCTCCGAGTCCAGCGCGGACGCTTTTCGCGCCGCATGGTCGCTGAGCGCCAGCATCCCCCTGCTCGGCGGCTACACCAACAACCTGGGCCGGGCAGACGAGATCAATCTGTTCGATGCTGCGGGCAATCTGGTGGACCGCCTCACCTACGGCGACGTGCCTTTCCCCGGCACGGTGCGAACCCAGGACCGCAGCGGCACCCCCGGTGCGCTGGCCGACCTGCTGCCCCAGACCGTGACCGCCGGCTGGGTGCTGGCCACGGCCGGCGACGCCTTCGGCTCCTATGCCAGCGCCGGTGGCGCCATCGGCAACCCGGGCCAATTCACGCTGGCCATACCTGAGCCGTCCAGCCTGGCCCTGTTGCTGGCTGGCCTGGGCGCAGTGGTTGCCGCTGCACGCCGCCGCACCTGAAAGGGAATGACCATGAAACACAACTTTATTGCAATCGCCGCTCTGACCCTGGCCGCCCTGCCGCTTGGCGCACAGGCGCAAACCTCCATCGACCTGCAGAACTACGCCCTGGTCGGCAACTACGCGGTACCGGCGCTCGGCCTCCTGACGCTGGAACTTTCGGCCGTCACTTACGCCGCCGATCGAGGCACGCTCTTTGTCGTCGGTGACGAAGGCTTCGGCATCGTCGAACTCACGCTCACCGGCAACATCATCGGCAGC